>CAIZLM010000198.1 GCA_903933805.1 uncultured Bacteroidota bacterium
ATGTTCCACGTGGAACATTAAGGGGTTTCACACAAAGCCCCGTATGGTGCTAAATTTGGGCTATTTTTTATAATCCAGGATATTCAATTGTGACTGACAAAAAGAAATGTCATGTGGATCGTTGGAGGCAATTATGGTAAGTCGATTGTCAGAGAACGCTGATACAAGTTCTTTATACCACTCGATTCCTTGTTGGTCTAGGTTGGTGGAAGGTTCGTCTAGGAGTAGGATCGGTGTGTCGGAGCAAACAGCAAGCGCTAATTTTACACGTTGTTTCATTCCGGAGGAAAAGTGTTTTATTTCTTTTCGTTGTGCCTTGGAAAGAGAGAGAATATCCAGCATACTTGCCGGTGTAATACCTGGGAGCAGGGGCTTGATTTTGCAGTGAAAGTCAATAGCTTCTTCTAAGCTTAGTTCTTCTATAAGATCAATGTAGGGTGCTGCATAACTTACGTGTTGGTAAATAAGATCTTCCGATATTTTTTTGTCGTGATGTACAAAAGAAATACTGCCCTTCGAGGGACTCAGATGTCCGGAAAGTACTTTCAGCAGGGTAGATTTTCCGGATCCATTTGAGCCAACGATGGCATATCGCCCTTTTTGTTCAAAGCAACAATCAATTCCCTTGAAAACCCATTCGAGTCGATACCGTTTTCCAATATTTTGCAGTGTTATAGTCATGTGTTTTTTGGGCGAAATCCTTTCATCAACCCGCGTTTTGCACCGCGTATAAAACTGGTTATTTGTTGGCGATAAACGGTGGAAGGCAAATCTTGCTCAATAATTTTTATTGCTTTGTTGATGCTGTAACCTTGTACAAAAAGAATTCTGTAGATATCCTCAATGTGGTGCATTTCATTTTTTTCAAATCCGCGACGTTTGAGTCCCAAGGCATTGATACCCGCATACGACAAGGGCTCTCTGGCTGCGGTAACAAATGGTGGGACATCTTTTCTGACCAATGATCCGCCGCCAATCATGGTTTGTTCTCCAATGCGCACAAATTGGTGTACAGCAACCATCCCTCCAAGGGTGGCCCATTTTCCCACTTCTATGTGTCCGGCAAGGGTAACATTGTTTGCCAAAACACTATCATGTCCAATAACGCAATCGTGCGCAACGTGTACATAGGCCATAAGAAGGCAATTCTCCCCAATAATGGTGTTGCCACCAAATTTAATATTTCCGCGGTTGATGGTACAACACTCACGAATAACCGTACCGTTCCCGATTTCAAGGATAGCGGGTTCTTCGAGTACTTGTCTGGTTTGAGGTGGAGCACTGATGGAAGCACCCGGAAAAATCCGGCAATCTTGTCCGATGCGTGCTCCATTAAAAATATGGACATTTGATCCAATATGGCAGCCATCGCCAATAACAACATCTTCTTCTATCGTTGTAAAAGAACCGATTGTTACATTTTGGCCAATTTGAGCCTTGGAGTGTATATCCCGTAAGCCGTTAGAATATGTCATTGCAATGAGTTGTTGCTTCGTTGCGGAAGAGTACTGCACCTAGGATTGGTGTTCTTTTTGCAACGTTGGTTTTTAAATACACTACTCATTCGATGTTGTGCATGAGTTATCGGGTGTTTCTTTTGTTCGGCGCACTACCTGAGCCGTTAGTTCTCCTTCAGATACAATTTTACTGCCGACGTAGGCAGTACCCTGCATGTGAACGATTCCCCTCCGAATAGGATCAATAAGCTCCATTTTCAGGATGAGTGTGTCGCCAGGCATAACCTTGGCTTTAAATTTAGTATTGTCTATTTTAAGAAAGTATGTATCCCAGTTTCCTTTATCGGGCACGTTGTTCAAGGCCAAGATGCCACCTGTTTGTGCCAAGGCCTCAATTTGTAAGACACCAGGGAACACAGGATTGGATGGGAAGTGCCCCTGAAAAAAACCTTCGTTTATGGTCACGTTTTTTATGCCAACTACATGGGTAGCACTGATTTCAATAATTTTGTCGACCAACAAAAAAGGATATCGGTGGGGCAAGAGTTGCATGACTGCATTGATATCCATGACCGGTTCTTTTTCCGGATCATACTTGGGTATTCCCTGCATACGCCGTTTTTCTAGCAACGACTTTTTTAATATTTTTGCAAATTCGATATTGGCGGTATGGCCGGGTTTTGTGGCCACTATCTTACCGCGGATTGGCCGTCCAATGAGTGCCAGATCACCTATTATATCCAACAACTTGTGTCGGGCGGGCTCATTCTGAAAATGTAGTTTAACTGTATTGAGTACTCCTTCTGCGTCAACTTTAATGCCGGGCTTTCCCAATTTTTTTGCCAGATGGTCGAGGTCTTCTTGTGCCATTTTTCGATCTGCGATCACAATAGCGTTTTCCATATCCCCCCCCTTTATCAGGCCCATATCCAACAGTTTTTCCAATTCATGGACGAACACAAAGGTCCTGCAAGGTGCTATTTCCTGAACATAATCAGCAATATTACTCAGTGAAGCAAATTGATGCCCCAAAACAGTTGACTTGAAGTCAATCATCACGGTTGCTTCAAAATGATCTGATGGTAAAGCCAGTATTTCAGTGCCAGTAACCTCATCCTTGTATGAAATTGGCTCTGTTACTTCATAATATTCTCGAACAGCATCCAAATACTGTACGCCGGCCTCCTGGATCGCTAATACAAACGGCATGGAGGTTCCATCCATGATGGGCATCTCCGGACCGTCAATCTCCAGCAATACATTGTCAATACCCAACCCCGTAAGCGCTGAAAGTACGTGTTCTACCGTTGAGACTTGCGCATCCCCCAATTTAATCGTAGTGCCCCTGTTGGTTGAAATAACCAATTTTACATCAGCAGGGATAATGGGTTGATCAGGAAGATCTATACGTTGGAAGCGAAAGCCATGGTTGGCTTCGGCGGGCTTAAATGTAAGCTGTACGTTCTTTCCAGTATGCAGGCCCACACCATGTACAGAAACCGGTTGTTGTATGGTTGATTGTTTCATCAAGGGAATGTTAAAGATGTAGTGGCCCTGATATGATTATTAACAGGGACCGTTCATGGATAAGATTAACTGTATTCAATAGCAAGTAAGGGGAGGCCAACTGTTGGTGCCCCAAAAGTACGAATTCAATTATTGCCAAGCAAAAGTACGGAGCAACCGCGAACAATCTTCCAATTGCCCCTACCTTTGACAATCAATATGAATAAAGATCCATTGATTCAACAAACAGCATCGCTGGTAACCGGCCCATTTGACCTTCCCGACACAACGACGGTTGTGCAGGAAGAGGAGTTGATTCATATTCTCGCAGAAAGAATTGGTGAGATGCTGGAACGTCAACCAGAACAATTGATGAGCCTTCTCTATCGATTAGATGTATTAGAAGAGAAAATTGGGCCAGTCATGCGCCCTGATGCCCTTGAGCCAGCCAATGTTGGCTTAGCAAGGTTGGTCGTTGAACGTCAAAAACAGCGTATTACGACTAAAAAAAATGTCAAAACACAACCATTGGAAGACTTAGAAGGTTGGGAGTGGTAAACAAATCCAAAGGATCTTTGTTTTTTTGAGATATTACCCTTTTTTTTGAAATAATATTTTGCCAAAAAAGCGTTTTTCAACAAAATACAATCGGCTTGAACACAAACTTTCTTTAATTTTGCACAAGCTTATTCCTTCATATACCTAACCATTTATTGATATTATCATGCAATCGAACGGCACAGAAACCATAGCACAGCAGCAAGCAAAGCGCAGTGCGCGCGAGGACCGCTTTCAGCACCATGATTACTATGGCGTTGATGACTTGCTTTCATCAGAACATCTGTTGGCTCGCGATGCCGTGCGCCAGTGGGTGAAATCAGAAGTTAGTCCAATTATTGAAGATTACTCCAACAGAGCGCAATGCCCCACCCATTTGTTCAAGGGTTTGGCTGAAATCGGTGCTTTTGGTCCGTCGCTTCCAGCTGAATATGGATGTGGCGGTATGGATGAAATCGCCTACGGAATCATCATGCAAGAGCTTGAACGCGGCGATTCGGGGATCCGTTCCATGGCCTCTGTACAAGGATCTCTAGTCATGTACCCGATTTATAAATTCGGGTCTGAAGAACACCGCAGACATTATCTTCCGAAACTTGCCAGTGGTGAAATGATCGGTTGTTTTGGTCTTACCGAGCCAGATGCGGGCTCTAACCCCAGCGGAATGATTACCAATGTCAAAGACGATGGTGATAGTTACATTCTCAATGGCTCTAAAATGTGGATTACCAATTCTCCCGTGGCAGACATTGCTGTTGTTTGGGCTAAGAATGAGGAAGGAAAAATACTGGGGATGATTGTTGAAAAAGGTATGAAAGGATTTACCGCCCCTGAAATTCATGGAAAGTGGAGCCTCCGGGCCAGTATTACCGGCGAATTGGTTTTTGAAGACGTCCGAGTGCCCAAGAAAAATGTTCTTCCAGGTGTCATTGGCCTCAAAGGTCCTTTGACGTGCCTCACCAAAGCTCGTTATGGGATTGCTTGGGGAGCCATTGGTGCGGCACTTGATTGTTATGACTCTGCGCTCCGATACTCACAAGAGCGGGAGCAGTTTGGCAAACCCATTGGCGCATTTCAATTGACCCAAAAAAAGTTGGCTGAAATGATCACAGAAATTACCAAATCCCAATTGCTCGCATGGAGGCTCGGTACACTCGCCAATGAGGGAAAAGTAACGTCCGCCCAAGTGAGTATGGCAAAGCGCAACAATGTCCACATGGCGTTGACGGTCGCCCGTGAAGCACGACAAATACACGGTGGAATGGGTATTACCAATGAATACCCAATTATGCGCCACATGATGAATTTGGAAACAGTCTTGACGTATGAAGGTACACACGATATTCACTTGCTCATAACAGGACATGACGTGACAGGTTTTAACGCCTTCGGCTAAGTTGTTGCAATATGCCAACTCTTTTTCTGGACCGCGATGGCGTTATTAACCTGAGAACGCCCGCTGAATATGTAAAATCACCGGAAGAATTTATTCCGGTGCAAGGCCTCGGAGAGGCGTTACAAATTCTTTCCACAGTCTTTGACCCAATCCTTGTGGTTACAAACCAACAAGGATTGGGCAAGGGTCTGATGGGTACCATGCAATTGGCCGACATACATCGAAAAATGATGCAGGTTGTCAATGATGCCGGTGGGCGTATTGACCGCGTTTATTACTGCCCACACCGCCACGAGGAAGGTTGTTCTTGTCGAAAACCTGCAACAGGAATGGCCTGGCAAGCCCTGGAGGATTTTCCTGAAATAGATTTTGAAAATACATGGATGGTGGGTGATTCCGTGTCCGACATCGAATTTGCCAACCGACTTGGTTTCCGCAAAGTATTGATACGTGGAAAACTGGATGAGCTACACCTATTGGCTACCGTAAAAGTTGATTTTGCGTTTGATTCCCTGCTTGATTTTGCCAAGTTTATGTCTCTAGGTTGACAACAACAACGCCTCAGTATTTTCAAGGCGACCTACCCTTCTGTTGTGTAAAAGCAACCAATTACGTTAAAATTATTAACAAGAGGAATACGGACTAAGGTTGCGCCGTTTTCATGTTGTTCTTGGAACAAGGCATTCCAACATTCATGTTTGGTGCTGGTTATGTGCTACGCCGTCTGGCCCAAAAAGGACCATTTTTTTGTCACTGACGCGACCACCCAACCAGTTACAATGTTTGTTTGGTACTTCTGCGGTTGCTGTGCACGGCGCACGCGGTGAACACCTGTATTTTTCACCTATCTAACTTTCTACTGACATGACAAACCTATTGTCTGTGCGGGCAGTCCGAGTTATGGCCTGTCTTGCTGGGGGCTTATTTTTGAATACCCTAGTTTTGGCACAAGAAACCGAAACGGCTTCAATGAGCCCACTTGATGATATCACAGAACGAACAGTGGTGGCCAATCACCACATATTGCCTTACCAATCCATTCGAGAGTCCGATATATTGTGGGAAAAGCGCATTTGGAGGCTCGTGGACGTTCGTGAAAAAATGAATCAATCTTTTACGGCGCCGGAATCTCCCTTGTTTCAAATAATTTTTGAAGCTGCGCTTGCAGGAGCACTACCCGTTTATTCCACGGAAAATGACCACTTTACCAAGCGACTCACGGTTACGGACATTCAACGCCAATTGTTTAAAACCGACACGATACTCACAATCGATGTGGTAACGGGAGATGACAAAGTGCAGGTAATCCAAAACGAAGTGAGTTGGGAGGATGTAAAAAGATTCCGCATAAAAGAATCCTGGTATTTTGACGCTAAAACAGCAACCCTTCAACACCGAATTCTTGGCATTGCGCCCTTGCTCGAAGTTCGCGATGAAAATGGTGATTTCAGGCTAGAGATGCCCCTGTTTTGGGTTCACTATCCCTCTTCTCGGGCGTTGTTGGCGCAGCACAAGGCCGTTACGCACAACGACAACTGGGCGAACACCACCACATGGGAAGATATTTTTGAAATGCGCTATTTCGCTTCCACCATCGTCAAAGAAAACAACGTTCAAGATCTCCGGTTACAAGATGTGTATTCGGGTCTTGATTTGGTGTTGAATGCCGAAAAAATTGAAGCGGAACTTTTTGACCGAGACCACGACGTTTGGAGTTTGTAGCGTTGATTAGTTTGTTGTGTAACTGGTTAAGTGGTCGCGTCTGAGACAAAAATGTGGCCATTTTTTAGCCGCGATCACCAGCGTATTTACCATTCTTTTTTTAAAACGCACGGGGATATTCCAAACTGTTGGAATGTCCCCGTGCAACTTATAAGCAAGAAGTAACTGGTTAGCGTGGTCGCATCTGAGACAAAAAAGAGGCCATTTTTTGCCAGAAAGCGTGCCACCTAACCAGTTAGAAAGAAAAAATAGAAAAAACTATTCGCAGTACATATCGTAAGCAGCGCGCAGGTTGTCAGCGATGATTTGCGCAGAACGGCCCTCAATGTGTCGGCGTTCTAAAATGTGAACGACCTGTCCGTCTTTGAACAAGGCAATGCTCGGTGATGATGGAGGGTAAGGAGCCAAAAATTCGCGAACTTTTGCCGTTGCTTCAGCATCTACCCCAGCAAAAACCGTAAAAAGTTTAGAAGGTTTTTTTTCGTTTTGGAGTGAAAGTTTTGCGCCTGGACGGGCCATAGCAGCCGCACAGCCGCAAACACTGTTCACAACAACAAGGGTTGTTCCTTCGTGATTATGGAAGAGTTGCTCCACCGCATCACCGTTTGAAAGCGATTCAAAACCAAAATCTGTTAGATCTTGGGCCATCGGAGCTGTTAGTGCTATCGGATACATAGTTATGTAAAGGTGAGTAAATTGTGAAAAATGATTGAACCAAGAACTTAAACAGCAAAAATGGGCTGATGTTTATTCTATTGGAACAAAAAATTGTGAATGATGTATATTTTGAAATTTTTATGCTGCAAACCTTGATCATTAAACAAGAAAAAGCCGCAGCACACATTTGCGCCGCAGCTTATTTCCCTTGTATAATCTCATGAAAGATTTGTAACGTCATGTTGTCAATGTTATTTCCCCGTCGTCGTTCAATAATCATTCATTGACAATACAAAGGTGCGGCAATGTTGTTTGGTTTGAAAGGACAGAGAACAGCCTTTCGTCGCCCGGTTTAGACGTTAAAATTTTCATTGAAAATATCGTTAAACAGTTGATTTTGTTTGTTTTATGAAAATACATAAACAAAAAAACGCATCAATTATCCTGTTTATTTTGCTTCGTTACGCGTAAAAAGAACCATGATTTGGCCAATTATACCTACAAAAAGACTTTTAATAATCAATGTAACTGGTTAGCGTGGTCGCATCTGAGATAAAAAAGTGGCTATTTTTTGTCAGACGAAGTAGATTTTTGCAGGCCCCAGCAGCGCTACGGTCAAAAAAATCTGCGAAGTATGGCGGAAAATGGGCCTTTTTTATCCAGACAGCGTGCCACCGAACCAGTTACTAATCAATGTAACTACTTAGGTGTCTGCATCTGATGCCTTTGTTGCGTCACCTAACCAGTTACTCAAAATCAATTACACCCCATCTCAATTCTTGAAAGGGCATCGTTGTTGGGGAAGCAATTGCCGGACATGGTCACGGTAGGAGCGTAGCGCTGTAAGTTTGGATCAAACAGGCCATTTTCTAAAAATTCGACCAAGTCATCTATTTCGCTGTTGCTCAGGCCCAAAGGATGGAAGAATGCAGAAATTTGACTGGCAGGCACATCTGTATTTTCAGGAATGCCATTGTTGAAATATTCAACTACTGCTCGCAGGGAGTTTTTGCTGGCCCCATGAAAATAAAAACCAACATTTTTCAGGTTGTACAATTGGGGCACTTTGAACTTGTGCATTTCACTGGGAACCCCGGTAAATCCGCCTCGCCCAAGATTTCGCTTGTCGGAGGGGCCTGTGCGGAAAACATCGTGGCCGTTCTGATAAAGATTTTTCACACCGACGGAGAAAAATTGATGTGGGGAACTGTTCAGGGATGGGCTATTGTGGCAGTTGACACATCCTGCTTTGTCGAAGAAAAGTACGGCACCTCTTTTTTGTTGGTCTGTCAAGGCATTTGTTTCGCCTTGTACAAACCGTTGAAAAGGTGCATCGTTTGTCAATATGGTACGGAAGTAGGCTGCTATGGCAAACCCACCAGTTTGACGGGTGTAGCGCTCGCCCACGGGGATTTCGGGGAATGCAGCATCGAACATCGGTGTATAGCCAAGAGAATCAGTCACATCTTTATTGATTACCTGGCGGTGTACAATCAGCGCTCGGGTATTGTTGGCCTCTAAACCCTCCAAACCTTTGAAGTTAATTTCGACCAAAGTATCCTGATGCCAAGCAGACTCTGTCCCGACATTGGCATGGAATGAGCCAAAAGTACCGGCCCACAAAGCATTGGTAACATAGGTTAGGTTGATGGTTGGGAGGGGTCTTGCACCTTGTGCGTCCACTTCGTCGCCTGTATAAAGAGGGTTTTTGCTGCGGGTTTCACCGCTTTGTCCGAAGCCGAGCGCGCCATCGGCAATTCCCTGAAATCGACCGGCGGTAAAACCACGGGAAGGGATGTGGCAAGTGCTACAGGAATAGGCGATTTTTGAAATGGGGTATTGAGGTTCCAAGCCAAGACCGGTTTCAAAAAACAGCATTCTTCCCAATTCAACTTTGGCGGCCGTAACAGGATTTTTGGCATCCTGATTCGGGAGGGAAGCGAAGTCGGTACTTTCCGGCATAGCGTACCCGGTGTAGGATCCAGTTTTGGAGTGGCCGTTCAGCAAGTCCAACAATTGTTGGTCTAAACTTGCATCGGCATCATGCACACATCCAAGCAGGTAGCTCGTGGTTGCGATGATAAAAAACAAGGCATAAGACTTTTTCATTTTCTAAAGCAATTTCAAAATGTGACCAATAACAGAAGTTACCCCCACGAGGTGGAAGCGCTTAACAGAGGTCCTTGTGGAAATTGGGAAATATGAGGCTCAGATACCTTTCCACAAAGGTAGGTGGTATTCTGATGAAAAACGTGAAGCGGTCGGCTTTAAGCGTATTTTAATGCGGGTAATCATGCTTTATGTTCGCCCAGCGTCTCGAAGGGGAATTTTCGAATCAACTTTTTCATCCCGGCGTCAATTTCTGTATAAGGCAGTTGTTCCTTTGCGATGTAGGTGATCATCAAGGAAACGTGTTTTTGGTGTGGCTGGAGCTGGTCGTAAAATGCCTGTTTGTGTAATCTGTAGGCTTCTCGCATTTGACGTTTGAGTCGATTGCGCTGTACAGCTGTTTTAAAAATTCTTTTTGAGGCGGAGACGGCCATCGTTGCGCAACCATGTTCGCCCGCATGGGAGACAGCCCAAACCACCCGCAGTGGATAAGCTACAAAAGATCTGCCAGTTTTAAAAAGCGTAGCAATGACCTTACGGCTTTTCAACCGTTCGTTGCGATCTAGGGTGTTGGGTGCTGGAGTGTCCACGATGGACGAAATAAGAATCAGTCAATTAAAAAAAGTAACTGGTTAGGTGGCACGCTGTCTGGCCCAAAAGTGGCCATTTTTTTGTCTCAAACGCGACCACGCTAACCAGTTACTAAAAAAACAAGAAAAACCCGTCCTGTGGCAAAGCACTACAGGACGGGTATGGTAAAAACAATGGTGAAAACACCCAAACGTAGGCTATTCACACACGGTTAATATTACTTGAGGCGACGCTCGTCTGAAACAGTGAGTTTCCAGCGACCTTGTTTCCGGCGGCGTGCGATGACTTTACGGCCATTTTTAGAGGCCATGCGCTCCCGAAAACCAAGTTTGTTTTTACGGCTGCGGCGTGATGGTTGAAATGTGCGTTTCATCGCTTACTCGACTTGTATAATGAATTATGTAAAAATTTGGGAGCGCAAAGGTAATTTGCTTTCTGAAAAATAATAGTATTACGGTGTATGTTTTTATAAAAAAAGACTGTAACAGGCTAGATGGTCGAGTTTGAGTCAAAAAAGCGGCCGTTTTTTGTCATACGAAGCGGATTTTTGGAGGCCGTAGCAGCGCTACGGTCAAAAAAATATGCGAAGTATGGCGGGAAATGGGCCTTTTTGGGCCAGACAGCGTGCCACAAAACCAGTTTTATAAGACTTTAAAGATTGTTTAGCGCCTATTTTTCAACACAAAAAATAAAAATGTCCACAATAATGCCGGTTAAAATTCTTTTAAACCGCCGGATATTGTGAATGTACCGAATCTTTACGTGTTACTTTGCAGTCCAATTCAATATAAAAAATGATGCGCAGCTATCTTTCACCACTTTTGGCTCTAGCCATTTCGCTTTTATTTTCTCCCTCATTGCACGCTCAAAATCCAGTTAAATGGTCTTTTTCATCCAAAGATGCTGGAAATTGTCAGTTAGATTTGGTTTTTACCGGTACTATAGAGGATGGCTGGTACACGTATTCTCAGTTTCTCGAAAGCGAGGATGGTCCGGTAGCAACGGCCATTACATTCAGTCCGGGCTCCGGATACAAATTATTGGGTAAGGCAAAGGAGTCGGGCGGTATCATCAAAGTGCATGACAAGGTGTTTGACATGAACCTCACCAAGTTCAAGCATACGGCAATATTTACCCAACGCGTAGAAATTACAGATCCCACCAAGCCTATTTCGGGCTATATCACGTTCATGACCTGCAACGATGAGATGTGCCTTCCGCCCAGGGATGTAGATTTTTCGTTCAAGGTACCGGTATTGGCCAATTGTGGTGACAAACAGCCTGTTCCGACAACAGCCCCCGTCAACGGTGCTGAGCAGGTACCCACCCCAAGCGGAGTAGCAGGACCAGGCGTACCCTCGGTATCACCGCCGTCCGCCATGGATACCAGTTCGGTATCCGGTGGTATGCAAGCTCCGGACGATCCAAATTTCAAGGGTTTTTTTTTATCCAAGCGCCCTGACATACACGCCACAGAGTTTGTGGGGAATTGCGAAGCTGTTGTTTCAGGCGGTAGCGGAGACGGAGCGTCTTGGCTCTCCATCTTCCTTTTTTGTTTTTTAGGCGGACTCATAGCGTTGCTTACGCCCTGTGTTTTTCCCATGATTCCGATGACGGTCAGTTTTTTTGTGAAGCGCTCTAAAGATCGCAAGACAGGACTTCGCAACGCATTTATATACGCAGTGAGTATTGTATTGATTTTTGTGGCCCTTGGTTCAGCGGTTACGGCAGCCCTTGGCCCGACAGCGCTGAATGACATGAGCACCAACAAGTGGTTTAACCTTGGTGTATTTGCTTTATTGGTGGTATTTGCCTTTTCTTTTTTTGGTTTTTATGAAATTACGCTACCCGCTTCCTGGGTGAGTAAAAGTGATAAGATGGCCGACCGAGGAGGATTGATTGGTACTTTTTTCATGGCATTCACCTTGGTATTGGTATCGTTTTCCTGTACGGGTCCTATTGTTGGCACCTTGTTGGTGGAGGCAGCACGCAGCAATGCCGGAGCGTCATTGTTTGGTTTTATTCCCCTCAAACCGGCGATTGGTATGTTTGGGTTCGGTTTGGGTTTGGCTCTACCGTTTGGGCTTTTCGCCATGTTTCCCGGTTGGCTAAATTCGCTGCCAAAATCAGGTGGATGGATGGACAACGTAAAGATGACGCTTGGTTTGGTGGAATTGGCGTTGGCGTTCAAATTTTTCAGTACAGCCGACATGGCAGAGCAGTGGGGGCTGTTAAAATTTGAAACATTTCTGGCTATTTGGTTGGTGGTGGCATTGATACTGGCAGCCTATCAATTTGGTGTATTGGGGTGGAAGGGAGCCAAGGGCCGGCCGGGTACGGTGCGTGCCATTGTTGGTTTGACGGCCCTGACATTCGCTTTGTATGTAGGTTGGGGGCTGGTTAATTATCAGTCCTTGTCGCTTTTGAGCGGATTGGCGCCACCGGTACACTACAGCTATAAAAGCGGTGATGTAAAAGAAGCCAAACACCACGAGGGTCCTGGTTGCCCGCACAACCTGGATTGCTACCATGATTTTGATGAGGCCTTGGCAGAGGCAAAGCGACAAAACAAGCCAGTTTTTGTGGATTTTACGGGTCACGGATGCGTAAACTGCCGCAAAATGGAAGAGACGGTGTGGCCGTTGCCGGGAATTATTGAGCGATTACGGAACGACTATATTGTGGTGTCGCTTTATGTGGATGAGAAAGTACGTCTTTTCCCCGACAATGATTTTGCCTATCTACTTGATCCGAAAACAGGCGAAAAACTTCGTACCGTGGGCTCGAAATGGAGTGCTTTCCAAGTGAATAATTTCGATGTGAGCGCCCAGCCCTATTACGTACTCATGCACCACGACGGAAAAACGCTGCTCAACCGACCAACCGACTACGCCAACGGACACGATCCCAAAGTGTACGAGGCGTTTTTAGCGTGTGGAATTCAAAATTTCAAGCTCGTGAACGAGGAGAAATACGGGGAGCGAATTGGCAATAAATAATGCAACTGGTAAGGCCGTTGCGTCTGGCCACAAAAGGCCCATTTTCTGCCATACTTCGCAGATTTTTTTGACCGTAGCGCTGCTACGGCCTACAAAAATCCGCTTCGTCTAGCAAAAAATGGTCTCTTTTTTGTCTCAGACGCGACCACGCTAACCATTTACTAATACAGTAACTGGTTAGGTGGCACGCTGTCTGGCCCAAAAAGGCCCATTTTCTGCCATACTTCGCAGATTTTTTTGACCGTAGCGCTGCTACGGCCTACAAAAATCCGCTTCGTCTGGCAAAAAATGGTCTCTTTTTTGTCTCAGACGCGACCACGCTAACCATTTACTAATACAAACAATTGAGCAGGAAACACCGGCGAATTTCATCGGTGTTTCCTGCATCCATGCGGTGATCTTATCGGATCAGTTCAAAACCAGCTTCTTTTACGTCCCTTGAATTTCCGCCCACGTAAACCTTGAAATTTCCAGCATCAGCTTTGAATTTCAGTTCATTGTTCCAGTAAGAGAGATCCTTTTCAGTGAGTCGGAAGGAGATGGTGCGACGTTCGCCTTTTGCGAGCATTACTTTTTGGAAGCCTTTCAGTTCTTTAACCGGGCGTGAAATATCTGCTGAAATATCCTGAATGTACAATTGCACCACCTCTTCCCCGGCGAGATCGCCTGTATTGGTGACGGTCACCGATACATCCACGGATTCGCCCATCTTGTACTGGGACTTCGTCATTGAAATATTGGAGTATGAAAAAGTTGTGTAACTCAGGCCATAACCAAAAGGATAGGCTGGTGTGGCTGGGGAGTCAAGGTAACCACTGGTCCACATTTGTCCGGTTGTTTGTTGTGGTCGGCCGGTATTCAGGTGGTTGTAGTGGAGTGGTACTTGGCCAACATTTCTAGGAAACGTTACGGGTAATTTACCGGACGGGTTTACTTTTCCTACCAGCACATCGGCGAGTGCGTTTCCGGCTTCAAATCCCGGCTGCCAGGCGACAAGAATGGCTGGCGTATTTTCTGATACCCAGTCGAACACCATTGGTCGGCTGTTGAAGAGTACCATTACAGAGGGTTTTCCAGAGGTAAAAAACTTAAAAATGCGTTCTTGGTCTTTGTTTAGTTGAATGTTGCTCACAGATCTGCTTTCTCCACAATCGAATCCGCTTTCACCGAGGCATACAATCACCAAGTCCGCATCGCGCGAAGCCGTTCTGGCAACAGAATAGTCTTTTTCGGTACAAGTGGCATCGAGGCAAATTTCTGTAACGGTGACGGTGAATCCCATTTTTTCCAGTGTTGGTTTCAGTGCTTGAGCCGGCGTGACAATTTTGGTGGAGTCATAATCGCGCATACCGAGTCCGAGCGTCCAAAAGCTCATATAGTCTTTTTTGCCCTTGCTGTCTGCATAAGGGCCAATGATGGCAATTTTTTTGAAGGGGCCGGATGTTGTAAGCGGCAACAAACCGCCTTCATTTTTCAACAAGACCATGCTTTTAGCGGCTGCTTCCCGTGCGGTTTCTCGGAATTCTGGTTTTTCAAGCGTGGCATCCCGACGTTTTGGGTCCAATTGAAGGAATGGGTTGTCAAAAAGTCCGAGGCTGTATTTGAGGCGGAGCACACGCCTTACAGCTTCGTCAATTTGTGCTTGAGTCACGCGGCCTGTTGTCAGGGCTTTTTTCAATCCGCGCTGGAAAGTGCCACCAGCCATGTCCATATCGCTTCCCGCGGAAAGGCATTTTGCAGCGGCATCCACATCGTTTTCGGCAGCGCCATGTACAATGGTTTCTCCGAAAGAGTTCCAGTCGCCAACCACCATACCCTTCCAGCCCCATTCCCCACGAAGGATGTCTGTGAGGAGGTGTTTGTTCATACTTCCGGGTACTCCGTTGAGTGTATTAAAAGCATTCATAAAAGTTGCGCAGCCGGCTTTTGCCGCCGCTTCGAAGGGAGGCAACACCATTTCGCGCAGGCGTTGTTCGCTCATATCCACCGTGTTATAGTCGCGACCAGCTTCGCCAAATCCATATCCGGCGAAGTGTTTGGCGCAGGCTGCCAGTGTGGTCGGATCGGCCAGGTTATTTCCCTGAAAACCTCGAATACGGGCTTCTGCTACGCGGCTTCCGAGGAAAGGATCTTCCCCGGCGCCCTCCATGACACGTCCCCAGCGGGGGTCCCAGGAAACATCCAGCATGGGTGCGAAGGCCCAGTTTTGACCATCAGCGGTAGCCTCAGTGGCGGCGATGCGGTCAATGCGTTCGATGAGTCCCATGTCCCAGGAGGCTGCTTGAGCGAGTGGTATAGGGAAAATGGTTTTGTAGCCGTGGATAACATCAAAGCCGAAAATGATGGGTATGCCGAGGCGGCTGCCCACTGCGGCGCGTTGAATGGTAATTTTATTGTCAAAATTGGTATGGCTCAAAATGGACCCCACGGTACCGGCCCTCACCTGCGCCAAGAGATCGTCTTTCGACACATCAGTACCTGTCGAGATATCACCGACGACTTGGTTGAGTTGTCCGATTTTTTCATCCAGGGTCATTTTAGCGATCAAGGCTTCCACCCTTGGTTCGATGTTTTGGACAGTGGTTTTTTGGGCAATAATGTTTACTCCTATCAACATGGAGAGTAAAAGAATAGGGAAACGCAGCGCCGTTATTTTTTTCATGGAATAGAATATTTTGGGCAAACCTACAGAAAATGGCCATAATGAACATCGTCATACCGTTGATCCGATAAAAAAATTCGTACTCTTGTTGTTGTTTAACAAAACAGGATATGAATAAGCGTTTAATTGACCCATCGGAACCCGTTTGGCTGAATGGCCCCCATGAGCGGCGATTCGAGTTGCTGCTAGCGATTCGAGTTTTCTGGGAGTTTATACGGGGTTTTCGCGCCTTGCATTTCGTGGGTCCATCTGTCACGGTGTTTGGCTCGGCGCGTTTCAAAGAGGGGCATCGTTACTATCAGGCTGCGCGCACCATTGGGCGGCATATAGCCAACGATTTGGGGTTTGCGGTAATGACGGGTGGGGGGCCAGGAATTATGGAGGCTGCCAACCGCGGGGCAAAAGAGGCGGGTGGGCACTCTGTTGCCTGCAACATTGTGTTGCCAATGGAGCAAGCTGAAAACCCCTACCTCGACAAATTTGTCATCATTCGGTATTTTTTTGTGCGCAAAGTGTTGTTGGTAAAATACTCGTTTGCGTTTGTCATCATGCCGGGTGGTTTTGGCACCATGGATGAGTTTTTTGAAACATTGACCTTGGTACAGACCAAAAAAATTCATAATTTTCCCATTGTTATCATGGGCATGGATTTTTACAAGCCGCTCCAGGAATACCTTCAATTTATGGCAGCACAGGGGACAATTTCGGTTTCTGATATGGACCTAATCTTGTTTACCGATGATCCGGATGACGCTATAGCCCACATCAGGCAGTATATTTCAAAAAACTATACCATCCAGAAGCGCCGTCGTCCCATTTGGTGGTTGTTGGAAAAGGCCTGATTCTAATGATCAAACAGGTCATTTTGCTGTTAACATTTTCAAAAGCAAGGCTTCCAGAGCACGGTTTGCCGTTGCTTTCCTAATTTTGCAGGTAAAACAGGCTAATATAGCCCTTTTTTGTGCACAATACCGTTTAACACTTAATTTGTCATAAAAAGAACCATTCTATACCCAACCATGATCATAAAAAATTTGATGACTGCCCTTTGCGCAGTGCTGTTTTTCCATGTTGCTTCGGCACAAAACGACCCGGTACTTTTCACGGTAAAAGGAACGCCGGTGTATGTATCTGAGTTCAAGTATATCTATTCGAAAGCCAACCAGGAAAAAGCTGATTTTTCCGACAAAAGCTTGCATGAATACCTAGATTTGTACACCAATTTTAAATTGAAGGTGCAAAAAGCGCGCGACATGCGTTTGGATACCATCACGTCTCTCATTGCCGAGTTGGATGGCTACAAGCGCCAACTTTCAAAATCTTACTTGGAAGATCGGGAGGTAACCGACAAATTGGTGAAGGACGCTTTCGACCGTATGCAACAAGACGTTGATGTGTCGCATATTTTTATTGCTTGTGATCGTTCCAGAAATGCGCCGGATACGATGATTTCTTACAATCGCGTTTTGAATTTGATGAAAATGATTCAAAAAGGCGCTGATTTCAATAAAATTGCAGCAGACAGTTCCGAAGATAAATCTGCCAAAGAAAATCGCGGCAACATCGGCTTTTTGACGGCGATGCTTCCCGATGGTTATTATAATTTTGAAAAAGCCATTTATGGCGCAAAACCTGGCGTATTGATCGGGCCTGTGCGCACCAACAGTGGCTACCACATCATCCGCGTCAACGCTTATCGCCCAGCACGTGGGGAAGTCGAGGTCAGCCAAATTCTCCTCCGCAAGGGCGACAATCCGGAGAAAAATGAAAAGGCACGCATGAAAGCCGACAGCGCTTACAGCGCCTTGATCGCGGGAGGAAAGTGGGAAGAGGTGTGTTCTAAGTACACAGAAGACAAGGGTACTGCTGCGAAAGGTGGATATATTGGTTTCTTTGGGATCAATCGGTATCAAAAAACATTTGAGGATGCCGCTTTTAGCCTCGAAAAGGACGGTGATTACACCCGGGTGATCGAAACGAGCATCGGTTTCCACATCATCAAACGCAACAGTCGGCGTTCTCTCGGCAAATTTGATGAGTTGAAGCGCGCCATAACCGACCGGGTTAAGCGCGATGGCCGCAGCGAAATTGCGCGCCAAAGCATGATTGCCCGTATTCGCAAGGAAGCCGGCTACCAAGATATGCCTGCGGTACTCAAAGCTTGGTCTGCCAAACAGGTTGACACCATTTTCCTGACATTCAAATGGAAGCCGGATCCATCTAAGCCAACGGAGGTGATAAACCACTACGGCAAAGAAAAATCCTACACAGTGGCAGATTTTGAAGAATTCTGTGCCCGCTCTAGTCGTGAGCGTATGCGTGGTCTTGGTATTCCCGCCGCTGAAACCATCCAAAAATTGTACAACGCTTGGACGGATGAAACCGCCGTTCAATACGAAGAAAGTCATTTGGACAAAAAATATCCTGAATTTAAGTCGCTTATGCGCGAGTACGAAGAAGGTATCTTGCTTTTTGAAGCATTAAAGCAAAATGTATGGGATCGCGCCAATTCAGATTCTTTGGGTCTTGAAAATTACTACCGGATCAACTTGACACAGAAATACAAGTGGGACGAACGCGCTAGGGTGAGTATTTATACGTTGAAAACAGATGATCTTAAAGTCATCAACGAGGTTTGGGCTTTTGCGGCCAAAAACCCTGCCGAGGAGGTATTGAAAAAATTCAACACCAACAGCGATCTGATCACGGTTATTGAAAAACTGTATGAGCGCGGCAAGAACAAAGACCTCGGTACACTTTGGAGTGTCGGAGATCGTTCAGAAGCCAAAACGGATGCTGGCACAAAAACTGGTTCTTTCCTGAAAATTGAGGAGGTATTACAGCCCCAACCCAAAACATTGGCAGAGGCCAGGGGTTATGCCGTGGCAGACTACCAAGATTTTCTGGAGAAAAAATGGATCGATGATCTTCGCAAGGAATACGACGTTAAAATCGATGAGGAGGTATTGAAGAACCTAATCAAGAAATAATACCCATCTTGATAAATGGCCCCAAGTCGCGGCGTCACCTGTTTGTGGGTGGCGCCGCGTTTTTTTTTTAAAAGAAAGCACAGAAATAAGCCGTAAATAGCGACACATTCCGAACTTTGCGCTGCCTTGACCATATAAATAATTTGTAACTGGTTAGGAGGCTCGCTTTCTGGCCCAAAAAGTGGCTATTTTCCGCCGTTGTCCGCAGATTTTTTTGACCGTAGTGCTGCTACGGGTTGCAAAAATCGGCTTCGACTGGCAATTAATGGCCACTTTTTTGTCCCAGACGCGACCACCGAATCGGTTTAGATAATTTAATTTGTAACTGGTTAGGTGGCACGCTGTCTGGCCCAAAAAGGCCCATTTTCCGCCATACTTCGCAAATTTTTTTGACCGTAGCAGCGCTACGGTCAAAAAAATCCGCTTCGTCTGGCAAAAAATGGTCACTTTTTTGTCTCAGACGCGACCACGCTAACCAGTTACTTTAAATGTTTACAGTTATGAAGAAATTATTTGCCCTATTGCCCTTGGCGGCGCTGCTTTCAGCCGCTCAACCATCTCCTGTCACACCGGTAGTTCCTGCTGATGTGCAGGCATTGCTCGATAAAAATGGTTGTGCGGCTTGCCATAATATATCCCGCAAACTGGTTGGCCCGATGTGGACTGACATAGCAGCAAAAAAATATTCTGTCAAACGCATCAGTGAATTGGTGAAAAAACCTGAACCATCCAATTGGCCGGGTTATGTGCCGATGTTGGCCCAGACAACCATTCCCAAAGCCGAACTGACCAAAATAGCCACGTGGTTGTCAGCTTTGAAATAAACAGTTTCTTTTTGTAGTTGGTTAGGAGGCACGCTGTCTGGCCCAAAAAGGCCCATTTTCCGCCATACAAAGGCGTTTTTTTGGCCGTATCGCTGCTACGCCCTGCAAAAAACCGCTTTGTCTCCGACGCAACCACCCAACCAGTTATCTATTTTTTTTGACGTTCGATTCCCCCAAGATATGTATGAACTGCCCATTATAGCAAATGCTGAACCTCGTTCCAGAAAACCGGAATGGCTTAAAGTCCGACTTCCCATGGGGGAGAATTATCGCAACGTGCGCAACATCGTAGATGAGTTCAAGCTGCACACGATTTGCCAAAGCGGAAGTTGCCCCAACATGGGAGAGTGCTGGGGAGCTGGTACAGCAACCTTTATGATCTTGGGCAACGTCTGTACGCGCTCTTGCTCGTTTTGTGCCGTAAAAACCGGACGTCCAAATGAGTACGATGATGACGAACCACGACGTGTGGCCGAAGCCATTTGGTTGATGAAAGTCAAACATGCCGTTATTACGTCAGTAAACCGCGATGAGTTGAAAGATCGCGGAGCCGAAATATGGTACCAAACGGTGCGTCAGGTAAAAGAGCGCAGCCCGGAAACGACCATAGAAACGCTGATTCCCGACACAAAAGCCAATTGGGAGGCATTGGAGCGTATGATTTCTGCCGGCCAAGAAGTTGTGAGCCACAACATGGAAACCGTTCCACGGCTGTATCGAAAAGTGCGTCCGCAAGCCAAGTACGAGCGCAGTTTGGAACAAATTCAGCGCACCAAAGACTATGGGAAACGCACAAAAACCGGTATTATGCTCGGATTGGGAGAAACCCAAGAGGAAGTGCACCAAGCCATGGACGACTTGGTGGCGCACGGTTGTGACGTTCTGACCTTGGGGCAATACCTTCAACCCACAAAAATGCACTTGGAAGTGGCAGAATTTGTTCATCCTGACCAGTTTGCGGCATACAAAGAGGTTGGGATGCAGAAGGGGTTCAAGTACGTGGAAAGTGGCCCACTGGTTCGTTCAAGTTACCATGCCGAACGCCATTTGTTGTGATAGACAAGCAGTTATCGGATTATTTTTGGGCTGGAGCGGTCTAAATTGTTGCCAAGTGCTACAATTGATTGCGAATTACTCCTTCTTTTTGAATTTTCCGTCTTTCCAGGCTTTGAAAAACTGTCCCCATGCCAATGGGCTAAAAATGTTCATGGGTGGTGTTTGGCCGAGGTACACGTACTCCCGAGATTGTTGGCGCAGGTAAAAATTAGCACTTTCTCTGCCGCCATAGGGAACGATATCGGGATTTTTCCGTGCTTCAGCGAGGTATTCATTGGCGATATTTTCGGTAGCGCGGCGCTGTAATTCCGGGGTTACGTCCATTTTTAAGAACTCAATTTTAAAGTGTTCTTTGGAAGGCCAAGGAAAAATCACCAATTCTGGCAGGTTAAACGTGTCTTGCGACATCGTTTGGATCACGGCATATTGATCCTGTGTGAGGGTATCTGGAACGGTGACGACCACTTTTTCTAAGCCGATACAAGTGAAGTGCACCTTGTCGCCCCGTTCTACCACGATGCTAAAAAAACCACGGTAATCAGAATAGGTACCGCGGTGTTTAAGCGGCAGGGAAATGGTGGCATAGGGTACAGGCACCAATCGCCCGTCGGCTTCGGTAACGATCATACCTGAAAACTGGATGAGTTGGGCCGACGGTTCCTGAGCGCTTATTCCTGACGACACAGCGACCAAAAGCGAAAAAAGCAAGAACAATTTATTCATGGTATGGCGAGATGCATTTGGTGTATGACAAAGATACAACGACAGAACGATTGAGTGGTGTGATTCGTACCCTGGATGCGGGGGTGGTTAACCCGTATTTAACAAAGGAAATGTTATTTGTGCAGTTTTGGTGGCGGATTGGCAACTGAAACGGTCGTTTTTTCGTTCATGTATTTTTTAAGTAACTGGTTAGCTTGGTCGCGTCTGAGACAAAAAAGTGGCTACTTTTTGGGCCAGACAGCGTGCTATCTAACCAGTTACATTTTTAAAGCGCCAACTATGTCACCGTTTTTGCGTTGGTTTGCTGGTCATTCAATGCAATTGTTACCTTTGTTGTAGTTTTTCGTTTCTCTCTAAAAAAATTGATCTTTCAAATGTTGCACAAAACAACCATCTTTTTCCTGTTCGCACTACTGCTTGGCAGTGTATCTGTGAACGCCCAAGCAGCGCCCAAGTATGGCCACATGAATCTTGGCAACCTGCTTGAGATGCTGCCAGACACCAAAAAAGCCAATGACGATCTCAAGGTATTTGCGGAAAAACTCAGTGCGAAAGATGATTCACTGACCAAAGCCTTCCAGGTTGCGGTAACAGCGTATCAGGCAGCGTACCAATCGGGTACGCTCACCCCCGTACAATCGCAGACGCGGGAGGCAGAACTGCAAAAAGAGCAGGAAGCCATTCAAAAATTTGAACAGGACGCCCAGCAAATGGTGACGACCAAGCGCGAAGAGTTACTCAAGCCAATATTGGCCCGCGTGGATGAAGCCATCAAGGCCATTGCCATCGAAAATCAGTATATGATGATTTTTGATACCAGTTCTGGATCGATGCTCTTTGCTGCCGAAACGGAAGACATCACGGCTTTGGTGAAGAAAAAAATGGGCATTTAAGTTGTAACTGGTTTGTCGGCACGCTACCGGGCCCAAAGTGGCCACTTTTTTGTCTCAGGTTCGACCACCCAAACCAGGTACAAGTTTTTCTAATTGGCATTTGGTTTCGGTGTTTTTCGAAACTCCGTGATTAGAAGTACGACTTAGCGCTGCGTCCAGCAGAATTTAAAACAACGAATTGGTAACGGTCATACAGCCCCCTGGGTGTTTGACCGTTACTTTTGTTTTAGGCCGCTGGGTTGTTCGCAATTGTTGTGCGAGCTCAAAATATAGCCCCGTTGGTATAATATCTGTGATATTAAGCCATCTAAACAGCACGAAAAAACCTATCATCCGTCGGACTTTTTTAGTTTTGCGCGGTCTATTAGAATTTAACCGCTTCCGGTTGGATTTGCACACATCTACAGAATATGGATTTTTCCTTTAAAACACTAAACAACATAGCCGGGTGGCTCACTTTTGCCATCGCCGCTATTGTACTGGGTCTTGCTGCCGAGCCCACGGGTAGTCTTTGGGACTGCGGCGAATTTATTGCTGGCGCGTACAAACTTCAAGTTGTGCACCCACCGGGTGCGCCTGTTTTTTTGCTGGTGGGGCGTTTGTTCACCTGGGTTGGGTCCTTGCTTTCCAGTGATCCTGCCATGATAGCCTACAGTGTTAACTTGCTTTCGGCCATCAGCACAGCATTTATGGCGCTTTTTGTATGCTGGAGTACGACCATACTTGCCCGTCTTGCTTTGGTAGGCCGTTCGGGTGAGCTGGTAGGCTCCCAAGCCATTGCCACCCTTGGTGCTGGTGTTGTAGCCGGTTTGGCAGCAGCCTTCACGTCTTCTATCTGGTTTTCTGCGGTAGAAGGAGAGGTGTACGCCATGTCAACCTTCTTTACAGCCATGACGTTGTGGTCGGTATTGAAGTGGTATAACTTGCCAGACACTGCGGAGACGGACAAATGGCTTGTATTCACCTTTTACTCAACAGCCCTATCGATTGGCGTTCACTTGCTTAGTTTGCTGACCTTTCCGGCGTTGGCGATGCTGTATTACTTCAAAAAGTCAAAAAAGCCTACGGTTATTGGCACCTTATTGGCATCATTGATGGGGGTTGTATTCATTGTTGCCATACAGAAGTTGGTTATTTCGGGTATTCCGGCCATGTGGGCAAGTTTTGACAAGACATTTGTGAACAGTTTGGGCATGCCATTTTATTCTGGGATAATTCTGGTGTTGTTGATTTTTGCCGGTGCCATTTGGTACGGTTTGAGTAGAGCAGCGCGGACGCAGAATGGCATTCTTCAGCGCATCGTTGTTGCCTTTAGCGTTGTTGTACTTGCGTATTTTTCATACGGAATGGTCATCATCCGTGCCAACGCCAATCCACCGATCAACATGAATGACCCCTCGGACCCCATGCGCTTGCTTCCGTATCTCAACCGCGAGCAGTATGGCGAACGCCCCTTGCTTCGCGGACCTGATTTTGAGGCTCAGCCTGTTGGCATGAATAGTGAAGAGCGTTTTGGTCGGGTAGGAGAACGCTACGAAGTTGTAGATGAAAAAGTCGATTACAAATATGATCCCTCCGATGAAAAACTTTTTCCGCGTATGGGTGACTATTCACAGGGACGGCCCAAATTGTATCGTCAATGGATAGACAAACCAACGGGGCCTTTGACGTTGGGCGACAACATTGAGTTCTTTTGGCGCTACCAGATAGGCTGGATGTATTTTCGATATTTCATGTGGAATTTTTCTGGAAAACAGAATGGCGAGCAGGGTTATTATTCCTGGGATCCAAGTTCCGGCAACTGGATTACAGGATTTGATGCCATTGACGAAGCCAGATTGGGCAACTTGAAAGAATTGCCGGATGCAGAGAAAAACAACATGGCCAAGAATAAATACTACATGATTCCCTTCTTGTTGGGTCTTTTGGGTATGTTCTTTCATTATCGCCGTCGCCCCAAGGATTTTGCGGCCATCATGGCGCTGTTCATCATTACGGGTATTGGCATTATTGTGTACTCCAATCAGCCTCCGAGCGAACCTCGGGAGCGTGACTATGTGTTGGCGGGTTCATTCTTTACGTATTGTATTTGGATTGGCTTGGGCGTGTTGGCGATTTTCGAGATGCTGGCTGGAGGTCTAAAAAAATTCGCAGCACCGGCCGCCATAGCCCTTGGATTGACAGCTCCACTGCTGCTGGTAACGCAAAACTGGGATGATCATTCCCGGGCGAAGCACTTTGCCAGCCGAGATTATGCCAGCAACTTCCTGAATTCTTGTGAACCGAATGCTATCATCTTCACGTATGGCGACAACGACACCTACCCACTGTGGTATAGTCAGGAAGTAGAGGGTATTCGCACCGATGTGCGCGTAGTCAATCTTTCGCTGATTGCGGTTGACTGGTATATTGGTCAATTGCGGAGGGCTGTAAACAACTCACCGGCCATTGAGATGAGTATTCCGCAGGATAAATTGAGAGGGTACCGACGCGTACAAATTCCATATTACGCTTCGGGCGGTGAAAAGGAGATGGACCTCAAACAGGTTGTTAAATTCTTGGGTGAAGACCATCGTCAAGCATCCAACGGAGGCCGTGATTTTGACACATATCTACCCACGCACAAAATGTACATTCCTGTTGACCGGCAGCTGTTTGTCAACAATAAAATTGTAGCAGCCAACGATTCTTCGCTTGTAGATACCATTCGCATTGATTTGGGTAAGGAGAAAAAGTATATTATCAAGGATGAATTGGCCATTTTGGATATCATTGCGTCAAACTTAGGCAAACGTCCTATTTATTGGGCGGTTACGTGCCGAGAGGATAAGTTGATGGGATTCCAGGACTATCTCCAACTCGAAGGTTTGAGTTTGCAGATTATTCCTAGGCGTTCTACGAGCAACGCAGAAGCGTATGGCATCATTGGTTCAGGCCGTGTGAATACAGATGTATCCTATCGCAACATCATGGAAAGTTGGAAATGGGGTAATTTTGATAAAAATAAAACATTTATCGACAAGTCGTACTTGCCAAGCCTTCAAACCATGCGTGTTGCCATGATTCGCATTGCACGTCAATTGGTGATGGAAAATAAAATGGACAAGGCAGAAGCGCTGGCAGACAAGTATTTCGAGGTTTTTCCGCAGTACAACTTTCCGTATGATCAGTTTACTGCTTTCATGACCGATGTGTATGTACGCACTGGCGCCAAGGAAAAAGCTGCTGAAAAAGCCCTTCAGATTGCGAAAACAATAGAGGGGCAGTTGAGGTATTACAGCTCACTTTCTGCCAGCTTCAAAAAAGGATATCAGCAGGAAGAGCAATTTTCACTCAGTACGGCAAACAACCTGATGCGCATGGCCGAAGACCTGAAAAACGATACTTTAAGGCTGGAACTGGAGCAGATGTTTACACCATACATGCAAATGGAAAAAGCACCGGCATTGCCTGGTTTGCCAAATTAAGGTTATTGGCAACTGGTTGGGTGGCACGCGGTCTGTCAAAAAATGTTTTTTTTGACGCATACGCGACCACTCTAACCAGTTACCATCAAAATATACACAAACGGGCGCGTTTCCAACTGTTGGAAACGCGCCCGTTTGTATGTTAATAGTATGTAACTGGTTAGGGGGCACGCTGTCTGGCGGAAAATGGCCACTTTTTTGTCTCAGACGCGACCACGCTAACCAGTTACTATTTATTTTCTTGTTTTCAACTTATCAGCAACATATTGGCCTACATCATGGCCGCATTTAAGTCCGGCCTCATTGCCCCTGCGGTAGTGGATACCGCCGTACATACGGCTGACACCTACTTCGGCTGCGGCTTCCTGAAAAGAATTGAATGTCCTCGGATCAATACCAAATTCCATTTCAGTAGAGTCTGTGAATGAAAAATTATCACCCAACAGGCTGGTCAATACCGTTGCCGCAGCGGAAGAAATGGTGCTGTGTCCACTGGTATGTTCTGGGAAAGGCGGTGTTTGGATAAGAGGTCTCCATTCCGGGTCAATGTATTGATTGATGTAAGATTCCGGGCGGATGAGGTTGTATTTGTATTTGGCATGCCAACTGGCGATGAAGCCATCTGCGAGTGCGCAGGATACTTTAACATAGGCCTCTGCGGATTTCATAATGTCAGCATTGCTTTTGCGACAGGCATGGGCAGTAATATTCATCCAGTGCCCACCGGGGCTGATTTTTTTTCGTGCGAAAGCAATGTGTCCGCTCACTTCCATGGCAAACGGGTTATCGTCCCAATACCAAGCCGTGGCGATTTGATCCTCTTTTTGGGTTTTTACAAAGTCATAGACTTCCATTGCTTGTTTGTAAAATTCACTGCCTTTTTCTTTGCTAAATGGGACAGGTCCTTCAGCTGAGAACTGTCCACTGGAGTCAATGACCCAGGTGCGAATTTCAGGCCAGTGGGGCTCTAGGGCGTCGGCATACGCAGGAGGTGTTGGGCGCCATCGAGCGGCATCTGTCACCTCGATGGTAAATTTAGGCGCGCTGCGTGTTTGCGCATAATTGTCTGACTTTGACCAAGCCAGGATGTGTTTTGCCACCGCGTCTCCATACGCCATAGAGCGGTCGTACACATCTTTTGGCATATTCATGGCTTGGAAATCGAGGAACACCTTTTCTTTCATTTCCTCCATGTCTCCTTCAGAAAACACCAATTGTTTGCCGACGATGAGCAGCGCATTGGTACTTGCTACCGGGAAACAGTATTCCTTTCCGGCCTCCGGTTGGGGGCAGGGGGTTAGACCTTTGAGTTGTCCGGCCAAACTGCGGTATTCGGGATATCCTGGCACCAGTGCCTCGTAAGCGGCCACAGAAGAATACGCATAGATTCGAGCGGAAACAGGCGGGGCGAAAATATCATGTCGAATGATGTCTGTAATACGCCGGACACCAGCATGGATAAATTCCGCATTGCCTGCTTTTTGCTGATAATCCGTACTGTAGTTTTTGCAGGCTGGCAGCCAAAACAGCAGGCCGACACCAAAACCTAAAAGAAGCTTAAATTTCATGTTGATAAGATTTTTTGATCAGAAGAAGTGAAGTCACAGAGGGTTTCTTCAGAAACAAAGTTGTTCGTCGGCAAACATAGCACCTAACCCGATATTTTTTGGTTAGAATGTGCTTAATTCGGTCTGGATCACGAAACAACAGCGTGTTTGGGTGCATTAAAAATTGTAACTGGTTAGCATGGTCGCGTCTGGCCCAAAAAGGCCCATTTTCCGCCATACTTCGCAGATTTTTTTGACCGTAGCGCTGCTACGGCCTACAAAAATCCGCTTCGTCTGGCAAAAAATGGCCGCTTTTTTGTCTCAGACGCGACCACACTAACCAGTTACTAAAAATTTTTCCACATCATACTTTCTGTGGGCTTATCTGTGCGTTGGTTGTACTTCGCGTTGGTTTTTTTGTTGTAATAATTTTCGATGGTACCATCTACCAGGAAGTAAATCAATTGTCCGATGGGCATACCGGCATAAACCCGTACTGGTTGTACACAGGAAATTTCGAGTGTCCAGTGGTTACAAAAACCGACATCTCCTTTGCCGGCCGTCGCGTGGATGTCAATGCCAAGGCGGCCGACACTGCTTTTTCCTTCGAGGAATGGCACGGAGTTGTGCGTTTCGGTATATTCTTCGGTAACGCCGAGATACAGCGTACCTGGTTGTAGTTCAAAACCTTCTTCAGGGATCTCAATGGGAAGGATGAGGTTGTGTTTTTTTGCGTCCAAGACGCGGTCTTGGTACACAGCCAAGTGTTTGCTCAGGTGCACATCGTAAGAATTTGTGCCCAGGCAATCACGGCGAAAAGGTTCAATAACAATGGCGCCTTGCGCGACGGCTTCCAGAATTTTTTTATCGCTCAGAATCATGGTTTATGGCAAAGAAAACGTGGTTGATACTATTAGATAGAGGCATGGATGAATCAGTGAATTGCGGGGTGATTTGGCTGCATCGGTAATTTATTGTAGATCATAACGGGTTAGGTGGCGCGCTGTCTGGCCTAAAAATGGCCACTTTTTAGTCTCAGACGCGACTAACTAACCAGTTACGATAAAAAAAAGTATAAAAAGCGCACAAAACTACCTTAATGTGGCCGATAATTAACTTTTCGGCGAAATGAATGTTTGTAGAAATGATTAAACGGATTCAGCCATGAAAAAAACAATGGTTTTAGGAGCAACAACCAACCCGGAGCGTTATGCATACCGTGCCGTTGTGCGGCTTGTGATGCATGGACATGAAGTGGTTCCTGTGGGTGTGAGGTTCGGAGAAATTGATGGTATTCCAATCTTGCAGGGGCAGCCCAACATCTCGGATATTGACACGATTTCCCTTTATCTTGGCCCGGATCGGCAGCAGGCGTACTACGACTACCTGCTCTCTCTTCACCCCAAACGCATTGTTTTTAATCCAGGAACAGAAAACCCAGCGTTGGCGAAACGCGCTGAGGAGCAGGGTATTGAAGTCGTGGAGGGGTGCACGCTGGTGATGCTTTCCATTGGAACCTATTGATGCGCTTGGCCCAGTGCCACGTTGCTTCGATGTCTGACAAAGGTTTTTTTTCTATTTTGTAACTGGTTAGCGTGGTCGCGTCTGAGACAAAAAAGAGGCCATTTTTTGGCCAGACAGCGTGCCACCTAACCAGTTACGCTATTTTAACCCTGTTAATACCCGTGTATATGTGGGTGTCTTGTCAAACCTACAGTATATTTGTCGCAGGACATTGTTATTATTAACGCACCATGTCACAGTTGAATCTATTTGAAACCCGTGCCAAGGGGAAACTATTGCTTTCAGGCGAATACGTCGTGTTGGATGGTGCCACGGCATTGGCTGTTCCGGTGCGTTTTGGCCAATCATTACACGTAACGACGTTGGATCATTCGACCGAGCTCGTTTGGGAGAGCAAAGATTGGGATGGCACCGTATGGTTCAGGGCTGTTTATGAGTTGCCGTATCTGGGCGTTGTCGAAACAGGAGACCGCAGTGTGGCAGAGATGTTGGCTTCAATATTGCGGGATTGTCAGCGTCAAAACCCTGTTTTTTTGAGCGAAGCGCAGGGTCTGGCTGTTACGACCATTTGCGATTTTCCCCGTGCTTGGGGTCTTGGCACCAGCAGTACAATTATTGCGGCCATTGCAGCGTGGGCTCGAGTAGATCCTTACCTGGTGTTACAAAACACGTTGGGAGGGTCTGGTTACGACATAGCGTGCGCGTATGCAGCATCACCGCTGTTGTACAAATTGGAGGCAAAAAAACCCATTGTTCGTTGCGTTGCTTTTGAGCCGCCATTTGCAGAAAACCTTTATTTTGTTTACTTGGAGAAGAAGCAGAACTCTCGAGAAGGTATTGCGCGTTACCGCGAAAAAGCCAAGGACAATCCAGGGCTGGTTGACGAAATTTCGAACTTGACCGAGCAGATACTCAATGCCGACAATCTGGAAAATTTCGAAAAAAACATTCGAGAGCACGAACGAATTATTGGACAAGTGATTGACTTAAAGCCCATTGGACAGGATTTGTTCCGGGATTATCAAGGTGAAATAAAAAGCCTCGGTGCTTGGGGAGGTGATTTTGTGTTGGCAACCAGCCGCGAATCCGATTCAGATACAGCGGCCTATTTTTTTGAAAAAGGGTTTGAGACGGTGTTGCGTTGGGACCAAATGGTGTTTTCTTAGGTATCCCCTAACCAGTTACGACAACAAGACATAAACCATGAAAATACATGTGGCCCTTTTGCTGCTTGCTTTTGCAACCACGGGTGTTTTGGCACAGAATCCTGCGTCCATTTCCAATTCCGCGACTGTGGAGCTGCCACCAGCGGTTAACAAAGGATTCCGCGATCTAGCGGTACTTGATCCTACGATCTTGGTGGATATTCGCTATGCTACCACCAACAATTTCACCCACTCAAAAATATATGATTGCCCGCGTTGTTTGTTGCGCCCCGACGTGGCGGATGCACTTATAAAAGCCAATGAGACATTGAAAAAAAGGGGATTTTCCCTCAAAATGTTTGATTGTTACCGGCCTCGCCCCTACCAACAGCGGCTTTGGGACAAGGTTCCCAATCCTGATTATGTAACCCCGCCGTCTAAAGGTTCTATGCACAGCCGTGGAGCGGCGGTAGATCTTACGATTGTAGATTCAAATGGCAAGGAATTGGATATGGGCACGGAATTTGATTACTTCGGCGTGAAGGCGCATACAGACAACCTTCAATTACCAGCCGAAGTGCTTACGAACCGCAAGCTGCTCCGAGAAACCCTTGAAGCTGTTGGATTTAAGGGCATCCGTACAGAGTGGTGGCACTTTTCCTATCAATCAAAAAAATACCCCTTGTCTGACTATGTGTGGCCATGTCGATGAGATTCAGGGCGATATTCGGCGATAAAGACAGTATTCCGGCGGATTTACGGCCAAGGTGTGAAGCATTAATTGCCCAACAATTCATCCAGCAAGTTTTTTTCCGCAGCCAGCTCTGGGCATTGTATTTCCAATGTTTTCCGGACAGTTGATATATCTTCTGGTTTCATGCGTTGGTTTGCGATGCACGATTTTGTTTTTTCAAAGGCTGTTTGAATACCCTCGAAGTCGATATCATCGGTTGTTCCGGCGGCCAGTTTATTCAGGTGGAGCAATTCGGACGAACAACCACAGATACTTTTTGCCATGCGCTCGACCCTCGTTTCCTGTTGTTGGGTTTGACAAGCAAAAAAGGACAAAAGCAGTAAAAGAAGACAACCAACGCGCATATTCAAATTATAGTTAACGAAAAAAGTAACTGGTTAGGTGGCACGCTGTCTGGCCCAAAAAGGCCCATTTTCCGCCATACTTCGCAGATTTTTTTGACCGTAGCGCTGCTACGGCCTACAAAAATCCGCTTCGTCTGGCAAAAAATGGCCTCTTTTTTGTCTCAGACGCGACCACGCGAACCAGTTACTATGTTTGGTAACTGGTTAGGTGGCACGCTGTCTGGCCCAACTAGGTCCATTTTCCGCCATACTTCGCGGATTTTTTTGACCGTAGCGCTGCTACGGCCAAAAAAATCCGCTTCGTCTGACAAAAAACGGCCACTTTTTTGTCTCAGACGCTACCACGCGAACCAGTTACCTTTACGGGAATAAATCTACGGACAATTATGAACAAACAGAAACCTCGGCTTTTCGCTTTTATACTCACCCTTTGTTTTTTTGCGCTTGTTTGGATGTACGTGCGGGAGTTTCCCCTTTTTTCCAATACCATAGGAGTCGGGTGGTTGGTATTGGAATCTATGTCGGTTGGATTGGTGGCTGCTTTGGTTGGTATATGGCAGTTTCGCAAACGCTTTATGCCTTGGGACAGACATTTGGCGGATATCGCCTTTATCGTGGTAACCACTGTTTTTTTTGCGCCCTTGTTTGGCAGTTGGTTCAACCGCGGGCTTGGTCTGCCAGCATCACAGACTTTTGAATTTGTTTCGGAGACGCCATATTTTGCCGCTGGATACGGGGTTTTAAAAGGAGAAAAGTTGACGCCAACGGGTTATCATCTGGTGGTGCTGGAAAATGGTGTGCGCCGATCATTTACCTATAAAACACAGGCCTATTTTCCCATCACAAAACCGGGAGAATCAATTATATTGCCAGTATGCAAGGGGCTGTTGGGCGCCAAGGTAATGTTGTTGTAACTGGTTAGGTAGCACCCTGTCTGGCCCATTGCAAAATACTACGACAACTTAAGGGCTGAACCTTTATGATAGCACATCCGGCAACGGGGTTCATAGTGTATTTTTTCTCCCAGTAATATCACGGCATCGCCATCTGCCAGTCGGTAGGAATGGGTGGCGAGATTGCCACAATGGACACAAATAGCGTGAACTTTGGTCACATATTCTGCCACGGCCAGCAAATTGGGCATGGGACCGAAAGGCACGCCTCGGTAGTCCATATCCAGTCCTGCTGCGATCACTCGAATACCCCGTTGGGCGAGTTTCTGACATACATCCGGCAGCCCGGCATCAAAAAATTGTGCCTCATCAATACCTACCACGGCTGTGTCATCGCTGACATTCAGGATCAACGCCGATGTAGCAACGGGCTGTGCCAAGATGGAGGATACATCATGGGAAACAATGGCTGTTTCATCGTATCGGGTGTCGATCACTGGTTTGAAAACAGCCACTTTCATGGCGGCAATGTTGGCGCGTTTAAGTCTCCGAATGAGTTCTTCTGTTTTTCCCGAAAACATGCAGCCGCAAATAACTTCAATCCAGCCCGATCGGAGGTTGTTACTATGTGGTTCTAGAAACACTTGTTAAAATGATTTAATGAGCCGCAAAGGTCGCTCTAACAAAAGTAAAATAGGGGTTTTGAACAATATTTGTACATTTTACGCTTGGTGGCAACTAAAAAAATGTGAAATTCGCGGTTTAATAATGCAGTGCATCAAAACTCTCCCGCTATGGATTTGCAAAAAACGAAAATTTATCTCGACAAACTGAGCCGCGAATATGCACGAATGGCCAAAGATACCGACAACATCGTGCGACTGGATGTTGATATCATGGCTTCCTACGTTCGTGAATTGTATGATGCCATCCTGTCTGCTGAAACTACGCTACCTGTCAAATATGACACGGAGCCTGTTCATAAAAAAGCTCCTCTTGTACAACCATTTGAAGTACCGGTACCGGTTGCACCGCCAGCGGCAGTTGCTTTTGTTCCCCAGGTAGAGGCTCGCCCGCCCATCGTTCCCCAGGAAATTGCGCCTATATCGCCGCCAAGTCCACCACCGCCACCCGTTGTAGAACCCAAACCTACAGCGCCTGTTCAGCCCGTCCCCAAAAACACGGAGCCTGTTCAAGGGGGACTTGAAATTCTTTTTGAGGAAAAAAAAGCCAGAGAACTTTCGGAGAAACTGAGCGAATTGCCCATCGCAGATTTGAAAAAAGCCATTGCGCTCAACGATCGTTTGCTGCTCACCAGTGAACTTTTTGCGGGAGATGGAAAAGCTTTTGAAACGGCTATTGGTGGTATAAACGAGTTCTCCACGTTTGAAGAAGCACAAGCCTACCTCGTCGAATATTTTGTGGTTCGGTACGCATGGACGGATAAGAAACGTCTTGAAACGGCGAAGAATTTCATCAAGCTGGTACGTCGGAGGTTCAAATAACAAGTATTGAGCGTGCCACCCAACCGCTTGCGAACTTGCTTTAGGGTTCTGACCCATTCACGACATTGATATTTCAGTACACGAGCACATGAAAATTTTGATCATTGGTCAAGGAATCGCTGGTACAATGCTAGCGCACATACTGGAGCGTGCAGGTGTTCAGGTTGTGGTGGCTGAAGCAAATTTACCGGGAAGATCCTCCGAGGTCGCTGCTGGCATTGTCAATCCCGTAACGGGCAAGCGTTTTGTGAAATCCTGGAGGTTGGATGATTTTTTTTTGGTTGCGCAGTACCACTATCGTGCGTTGGAGTCTTTGCTGGGTATTTCGGTTTGGGAAGAGCGGCCCATACTTCGGTTGCTTGCTACACCGGAAGAAAAAAACGATTGGGCAACGCGTTGTGCGCAGACAGATTATACGGAATACATGGGTGAGCGCCCAAACGCGGGCGCCTGGGCACCTTTCTTAAAACCGGGTTTTCACATTGGGGTAATACACAAAGCAGCGCGGGTAAATTTCCCCACCTTGCTCCATGCTTTTCGTGAGAAGGCCCGTATCAATGGTCAACTGATCGACACCCCCATACAATACGGAGATATTGAAACATTGCTGGGTGAATATGATCGTGTTGTATTTTGTGAGGGTTATCGTGCTTCAGAAAACCCTTATTTCCCAAATCTTCCCTGGCAGTTGGCCAAGGGAGAGGCCCTTTTGATTCGATTTCAGGATTCCAGGGCAAACCAAGTCCACGATATGTTGAAAAAAACTTCGTTGATTGCACCTTTGGGTGATGGATTGTTTTGGGCGGGCGGTTCTTATCAATGGCACTATCCGGATCTTGATCCGAGTCTTGGTGAGCGGGATTATATTTTACAGCGCTTGGGGGAAATGTTGCAAGCACCGTTTGAGGTGGTAGGCCATGTTGCCGGTGTTCGACCTTCGGTGAAAGATAGAAGGCCTTTTTTGGGGGAAAGTCAGGTGCTTTCCAGGGTTTATATTTTCAATGGATTGGGCACAAAAGGTGCACTGCTGGCCCCATTTTGGGCCGAACACCTCGCGGATCATTTGTTGAAAGGCACACCGTTGGATACGACTGTGGCTGTCGGACGTTGAATAGGGAATGTATTAGGTTTTATCGCCAAAGTCTTCGTACACCACTGCACGATCGACTTTATCGGGCAATGGTCCGAAATGTGCGAGTTTTAATTCTGCCATTTTACGGCCAGCCAGCGCGCACTCCAACAAAGTACGTCCATCAAGTTTTGCTGTGAGATAGCCCGACCAGAAAGCATCACCTGCTCCGGTTGTATCCTTAACTTCAACATTTCGAGCAGGAAGAAAGTGTTTTTCATCACTGTTTCCTACCCAACAGCCATTTTCCCCGAGGGTATAGCAGATTTCAGTGGCGCCCATTTTCAAAAAATGATCCATAACGGCTTCTGGAGCCGGCGCATCACCTTCATAAAGCCGCGACCAATCGACGTCACTTATTTTCACCAAGGTATTAAGGCGGCAAAGTTCAGCCATCACCCGCTGTGCATCCCTCCTGTCCGGCCAGATTTTAGCGGCATAATTGGCATCAATGCTGAGTTGACAACCGGCTCTTTTTGCTTTTTCTGCAGCTTGTAGGATCACTTGTTGTGCCGGTTGTTTGCTGAGAGCAAAACAAGTGGTGTGGAAAATACCAATTTCTTCAAATCGTTGAAAAGGAAACTGGCGAATTGAAAGCTGGAAATCTGCACCTCGGTAGGCTTGAAAGTTGGAAACACTTGCCGAACGGGTTACCAAAATCAGGGTGGTGGGCTCCTCCACTTGTGTGACATAGGTCACATCGACACCCAAACGAGCTACATAATTTCGGAGTACATTACCCATGTCGTCGTTTCCGATGCATGCAGCCAACATGGTGTTGTTGTCCAAACGAGCCATATTCATCGCTAGATTTGCAGGGCTTCCACCGGGTATCCGTTTGAAAAGGGACGCCTCGTCGAGTGTTTGTACAAATTCTGCGGTAATCAGGTCAACAAGCAGTTCTCCTGCTGAAAGTATGTCTATCGGTCTGCGCATATCGATAAAATGGCCGTGGCTCAAATAAAATTGGGGTAACAAGTTTGGTATTAAATTGAATGACAGACACTTATTTCAATTCATGAACCAGTGAATCATTCAATTCAAGGCCGCGAAGATACGATGATTTTACTCGTATTGGTCAGCTGGTTACATATTTTCGGACGTTTGCTTGGTGGACGACACGGAAGTTGGTTAAGTTTGAGGCGTAATAAAAGAATCCAATGGAGGAGCCCAAAGTTCAGTACTCGAAGGCCCAAGAAACTTTTTTCTGGGCGGATCGCTTGCGCAATATAGCTACGGTGATGGTGATTGCCATCCATGTGGCGGCACCAGTGGCGCATGTTCCCACCGATATACACTCGTTTTGGTGGTGGGTCGGCAATTTTTGGAATTCCATCAGTCGCCCAGGGGTGCCGTTATTTGTGATGTTGAGCGGATTTTTATTGTTGGGGAAAGACTATCCTTTGGCAATTTTTTTAAAAAAGCGCTTTTCCAAGGTCGTGGTGCCGGCTTTGTTTTGGATGTGTGTTTATTCGTTTTATGGTTATTTGGGTAAAGGAAGTCCTGCTACAGTTGGGGAGGCATTGAGAAACATCGTCATCAGCCCTGTTCATTACCACTTGTGGTTTATTTACCTCATCATAGGGCTGTATCTGGTATATCCCGTGTTGCGGCCTTGGGTGAAGTCAGCTGATGAGCGCGACTTTCTGTATTTTTTCACCATGTGCATGATTGGCACTTGGTGTTACAAGATTTTGGCCTTGTTTTTCAACCTCCATATTGGTGTTTATTTTGAACTTTTTTCCAACAATTGCGGCTATTTTGTACTGGGGTATTACCTTGGAACGAAAGGTGCGAGTGGGGAGGGTCGTGAAACAGACAGGATTGGAGCTTGGCGTCTTTCTCAGCGGCAGTTGGTATTGCTGGGCTTTGGTTTGGTCGTATTGGGTACCGCCGGAACAGCCATTTGCTCGTATGTCGTCAATCTTGGTTTTGTGCCGGGCACACAATTCAATGTCTTTTTCTACGACTATTTAACGCCAAACGTCGGTATTTCAGCGATGGGCTGGTTTCTGATGGTGCGTTTTGGTCTGAATAAAAGTGCGCTGTTGGATGTTGAAAAAGAGTTTGCGGCGGCCAGTTTTGGTATTTATTTCGCCCACGTATTGGTGATGGATTGGTGGGGGCAATGTGGTTATTGGCACAGTGGTCAGCATCCTTTCAAAGGTATACCAGTGTTGATTGGATTGGTGGTAGCGATGACATTTATGTTTGTCATGCTCTTGCGGTGCATGCCAGGAGGAAAAAGAATAACCTGAAATAGCAGACAATCATTTTGGCAAAATACGATGTGTTGTGTGGATGGGCTTACCTTTGTAGGCCACTAATTGTTGTTGAGCCTTCATGATGAACCAATTTTTCACGCATTGGCGGAGTTCCTACCAAGGAATTCCCAAAGAGATTTGGTTTTTATCCCTGATCACGCTTGTCAACAAGTGTGGCTCCATGATCATTGTATTCATCACGCTTTATCTGACCCAGGAGCTACACTATCACATTCGGGAGGCTGGCTACACGATGATGTTTTTTGGATTGGGTGGGCTGGTTGGTGCATATATTGGGGGGCGTTTGACCGACAGGTTGGGCAGTTTTCCGGTTCAATTTTGGAGTCTAATGGTCAACGGTGTGGTGTTGATGTTGATGTTACACATTCGGGATTTTGGGATGATGTGTGGCGCTGTTTTTTTTCTTTCCTTGATTTCTGAATCATTCCGGCCGGCCAATTCTGTCGCCATCGCAAACCATTGTACCGCGGAAACACGCACGCGGTCTATATCGCTGTATAGAATGGCTGCCAACCTAGGATGGGCTGTTGCGCCGGCGATCGGCGGAGTTTTGGTGGCTTTTGGGTGGTCTTGGTTGTTTTGGGTAGATGGGTTGACTTGTATATTAGCGGCCATTTTTCTTTATTGGCTGTTACCACCGAAGCCATTTCACCGACATAAGCCCTCAGAGCAGGAGTTCGACGAGCCGATTGAAAGGCGAAAATCCCCGTACCGCGATCGTAAATTTGTCTGGTTTTCGATATTAACCGTCTTGAATGCCATGGTATTCATGCAATTGTTGTGGATCATTCCTGTTTTCTGGAAAACGCAATTTGGATGGAACGAAACCACAGTGGGTTTGATGAGCGCACTGAATGGCGTATTTGTTTTTCTGATAGAGATGCCGTTGGTACACCAATTGGAAGGCAAACGCAATCCGATGGATTACGTTCGGGTAGGTTTATTGTTCTACGCAGCCTCGTACTTGTGTTTTCTACTGCCCCTAGGTTATACGGCATTGGGCTTGCTGTTCATCATTGCCATATCACTGGGGGAGATATTTGTGATGCCGTTTAGCAGCAATTTTGTTTTTGGGCGCGCCCTAGGCGCCTATCAGGGACAATACATGGCACTTTATGGAATTTCCTGGGGTGTTGCCAACACCTTGGCGCCACTGTATGGTACGCAAGTAGTAGCTACTTATGGGTACAATACGTTGTGGGTGCTGTTGGCCATACAGGCTTGTGTTGTCTGGGTTGGTTTTTGGTTCCTTGACCGACTTTTTCCTGAAGAAATGGCGTGATGCCCTGCCATACAGAGGAGCGTGCTATTGCGGAAAATAAGTGCATCTATTTTCTGCAATAGCACGCTCCTCCAACCGTGGTTGCTCAATAATCCCTATCGGCCTTTAGGTTCAGAAACATTTTGAAACCCAAGGAACCGGAGATTATCTTAGCCTTGATGTGGTAATTCGCATCGAAGACAAATTCTACATTTTTAAACATATCTCGGATATAGAAATAGCCCAATTCTGCGCCCACGGTATAGTCGAGCCCGAATCCAGTGTCATCTAACACAACGCCGGGCTCCGTTTTGCGGGTATCAAAGTAATAGCGGATACCCGCTTTGCCCATGGCGGTGAAAGCAGCGCGCTTTGTTTTGGCGCATTGGTCACCGTTGGAGCGGTATTTGCCAGCGCCTGCTTCCAAGAGGGCGTAAGGAGTTGCCTGAAAGGATTTTTCGAAATCATCTGTTTTAGGATCAGCGGTCATATTGGCCCCAATACCCAACCTGGCAACGCTCCAATGTGTTCCGACATTCAGGGCGAATCCCAAGCCGAGACCTGCCCGTTTGGTTGCTTGCTCCAAATTGGGAGATGTGACATAAATACTGGGCACATCCAAAAATAGACGTGACTTGTTTTGCGCTATGGCCACGTAAAAAAATGACACGACAAACGCTGGTATTAGTAGATATTTTTTCATCACATTGATTGTTTACAACCACTTGGTTGACAAGCTTTGTGGCCAATAAGCCCACTTTGTTGTCTCTGAGGTGTTGTGGTTGGTTTCATATAAAAATGGGTCACAAGATACGCTTGCAGCCAGCATATCAGCGCAGTTTCGCCGACAACTTCATTTCAGCGACACAAATAAATACGTCTGGCAAAACCTATCGCCGAATTTTGGGTGTAACGTATTATTTTCGCGCTGCAAACAATGATCATACCCATGGCAAAAAAAACATCCACCGCACAGCGCACCAAAGTTGCTGGTAATGCGAGCAACAACATACCTACAGAAAAATGGCTTCCTTGGGCGCTTGCCGCCCTCTCGTTGTTCCTTTTTTCCACAGGATTTAAGAACGAAATGTTGGCCATTGACGACCATACAGCAACGATTGACAATCCTGCGGTCACCAATTTTGATATTTTTTCCAATTTTAACCTTGGCATGTACGCACCGCTTACTTGGTTGGGCTATGCCATTGCCTACCTGTTGGGGGAAGATAGCAGCTTTTGGTACCACGTTTTTAGCGCCTTGGTACATGCGGCGAATGTCGTGTTGGTGTTTCAGTTGTTTCGCCAACTGCATACGAGTTTAACGGTGGCAGGTTTTATCGCTTTTTTCTTTGCCATACACCCTTTACAAGTAGAGCCAGTGGCTTGGATTTCAGGCTTTAGCACGCCACTTTATGCCATGTTTTACTTGCTTGCATTGCGCTTTTATGTTCGACACTCGTTGCAGGAGCAATTGGAAAAAAATTACTGGATGGCATTGGGCATGTTCTTTCTCGCTTGTCTGTCAAAGTCAGCAGCTGTGGCGTTACCACTGACCTTGTTGGTGGTGGATTTATGGCTCAAGCGCGGTCAGAACAGGCGTATCTGGATCGAGAAAATTCCCTTTTTTGCGCTGTCCCTTGCTTTTGGAGCACTTACACTGGTTTCTCGCCAGCATGCGCCGCCTTTGGATCAGCCTGCAGATTTTAGTTTGCTGGATCGCGCGCTCATGGTGTGCCACACCATCTTGTTTTACTGGAAGATGATTGTCTTACCAACAGGGTTGAGTATTTGGTATCCTTTTGAAAAAACCAATGGCGCTTGGGGCTGGGCATATTATGCATCCCCCCTCCTGCTTGCGGCTATTTTGTACATTGCTTGGCGCATGCGGGCGTCAATGCCTGTGCTTTGGCTAGGCTTGTTGTTCTTTTTAACCAACGTAGTGCTGTCGTTGCCATGGGCCACGTTTGGTTCCTTTGAGTTGCGTTCCGACCGCTACAATTACGTGGCTTGTTTGGGGATATTCGCCATTATTACGGCACTTCCCACCTATTTTTCTCAAAAAAGACCCAATTTGGTTGGGCCCATGTGGGGGGTACTGGTCCTGTCAGGTGTAATATGGCTGTTCACCTCCGGTGCAAGGATCATGGAGTGGAAAGACACCATTACCCTCATAGACAGCGCTATAGCAACCAACGGGGACAATTTTGGGAAGGCGTACCTATCGCGGGGTATTATTCTTGCTGATCAGGGAAAAGGTGATCCTGCACTCCAGGATTTCAACAAAGCGATTAATAAAAATGCACTTTTGGTGGATGTTTACAAGTACCGTGGCAACATCATGGGGCTGAGGAAAAACTATGAACAGTCAGTATTTGATCTCACCAAATACATCGAGTACTTCCCGGAGGCATCCCCGGAAATATACAATCGTGGACTTTCATACGTGAATTTGGGCAAAGACACGGAAGCACTGGCAGATTTTAATCGATGCCTGGAAATAGACAGTACTTTTACCCGGGCCTATCGCGCCCGTGGAAATACCTACCTGAAATTGGGGGAAACAGCAAAAGGTGATGCGGACTTACAGAAATATGATCGACTGACAAAAAAGTGATTTCCAGTGTTGTTGGCAAAAAAAATCAGCCCTGCATTGCGCAGGGCTGACACATCAAAACAAAACGAAAAACCAACTTTTTTTTTGTTTAGTAAGACAAATGAGGCAATAGTGATTAATTCCCTTCCACCTTACTTCTTAAACGAACGGGAATTTCCTGCGTTTTATTGTTTCGAACAACGGAGAGCACCAAGGTTTCACCCACTTGTGATCGGCCAATTTGCTCTAAAAGTTCCGCTGTGGATGTTACAAGTTTGCCATTTGCCTTGGTAATGATGTCGTTTTCCAACACACCTGATTTGGAAGCGGACCCTTCTGCATCCAAGTCAACAATAACAGCACCCTGAACAAATTCCAAATTTAGCTCTTTGGCGACATTAGAATCCATTGTCGCAACATTTACACCGAGGTAAGCTCTTCTGTATTCGCCGTATTTCATCAGGTCATCGGCGATACGTTTCACCAGGTTCACCGGAATGGCAAAGGAATAACCTGCGAACACCCCTGTTGGCGTGGCAATTGCAGAGTTGATACCAATCAGGCGGCCATTAACATCTACCAATGCACCACCTGAATTTCCGGGGTTGACCGCAGCATCCGTCTGAATGAATGATTCAATGGCTTTACCGCCTTTAATAATGTCGATGTCGCGACCTTTGGCACTTATGATCCCTGCTGTAACCGTGGAGGTTAAGTCAAAGGGGTTGCCGACAGCCAATGCCCATTCACCTACCCGCACATCATCTGAGTTGCCCAGTTCGATGGCTGGCAGGTCACCGGCGTCTATCTTAATAACAGCCATATCGGTGTTGGGATCGCGTCCTACCAACCGAGCTTTAAACTCCCGGTTGTCGTGCAGTGTGACTTCATATTCATCGGCAAATTCCACCACGTGGTTATTGGTTAGAATATAGCCATCAGCGGTGTAAATCACGCCGGAACCCGATCCGGAGCGCGGTTGTTGCTGGTAGCCGTAGCCTTGTCCGAAAAAGTATTCAAAGGGGTCGGAGTAGCGTTGATTTCGTTGTCGTTGGGTGGCAGATTCCCTACTTTCAGAGGCTTTGATGTGCACCACGGCCGCCATGGATTTTTCTGCGGCTTTGGTAAAATCAAACGGAACGGGTGCGGAACCATAATTTACTTGCCGCGTATAAGTTTGAGTGGGCGGTGGCGCTGTCTCGGCTTTGTTTTTCAATATGTTTGACGCAGCAAACGTAACCAAGCCACCCGCGGCGCCGGCAAGCAATGTTGACCAAATTCTGTGCATAGCGTAAATAAGTTAAATGTTGTTGAATGGGTAAACTACAAAGAGGTGCAATGACAGGCCGAAAAAAATCCGTTTTTCGCCGACCAGCGCAAATTCTTTTGTAACTGGTTAGCGTGGTCGCGCCTGAGACAAAAAAGAGGCCATTTTTTGCCAGACGAAGCGGATTTTTGTAGGCCGTAGCAGCGCTACGGTCAAAAAAATCTGCGAAGTATGGCGGAAAATGGGCCTCTTTGGGCCCACTAATCAGTTATAATTTTTTTTAAACCTAGGCTACAAAATTATGCTTCTTTGAGCGAATAATGGCCGCTTTTTTGTCGCAATTAAGACGACCTAGGTAGTCAAGGTGGATGAATAATGGCAATCAAAACACAACATTTAAACGCAAAAAATGCCTTGTTGCTGTTGAAATACCTTACTTTAACGCCGCGTTAACCAATTGCCATTTTGGATCAATAATCTCCAAACACAATGGGTGAAAATGGGCCTAATTTTGTAAAAGGTAACTGGTTAGGTGGTCGCGGCTGAGACAAAAAATGGACCTTTTTGGGCCAGACAGCTTGGTACCTAAGCAGTTATTGTAAAATTTTAATGCACGGTCTAAAGGGCTGCTGCTTTACTTTACGTGTATCCTCTTTTCAACCAAACACCATAAATACGCCATCACCTGCACATGAGTCGTCGTTTGTTCTTGACCAATAAACTTGAAAAATTGCTCCAGCCTGAAACAGCGCTTGAAAGAGCCTTGCTGGCCGTACCGGTTTTTCGCGACGGTCTGCTGTGGGGAGAGCCGCGTTTTGGGCATCCAGAGGGAGTCGTTGCCTACCATGTCAAGGAGGTATTGAACAACATTGCCCTTATTCCCCACTTATCAACAGCAGACAGGTCTAGTTTGAGGCTTATTGCACTCGCACACGATGCCTTTAAATATGCAGAAGATCGCTCCAGACCCCGTGATTTGACCAAGCACCACGGGGTACTTGCGCGGCGTTTTATGGAGTCCTACACATCAAATGGTGATGTGTTGGATATTTTAGAAACCCATGATGAAGCTTATTACCATTGGTTGTACCGACACCAAGCACCTTCGGTTCGACCGTTGACATCGCTGCTGGACAGGGTAGGGCATTGCAAGCAATTGTATTATTTGTTTTTTAAATGCGATACCCAAACGGGCGACAAAACCCAAGCGCCATTGCGGTGGTTTGAACAAACCGTCATGGGTGGCGATGTCGTTGTTTTCAAACCTTTTTGGCCGTGGGAGAAAGTGTAGGGTTGTAAATGCAGAATTTTTTTACTAGGCTATTGGCAAGAAATTGGTTTATCTGCGCCATCGACAAGAGAATACCTTTTCCATTTTCTGGCGTCTAATCGTTACTTTTGCGGTTTCTACAAGACATTGTAGCTTTATACACTGACGGATTACAGACTGGAATGAAAAAGAGATACCTCATCACCGCTGCCTTACCTTATGCCAACGGCCCCCTCCACATTGGTCACTTAGCTGGCGCCTACCTGCCTGCCGATATTTATGCTCGTTATCTGAGGTTGATGGGGCGGGATGTTGTGTTTGTGTGCGGTTCTGACGAACACGGCGCGGCCATCACCGTGAAAGCGCGGAAAGAAAACACGACCCCAAGGGCTGTTGTCGATCAATACCACCGGATGCTCGAAGACACCTTTGAGAAAATTGGGATTTCTTTCGATATTTATCACCGCACATCGGAGCCTATTCACCACGAAACATCGCAGGATTTTTTCAGGAAACTGTTTGATAAACAAGCGTTTATAGAAGAAACTACCGAGCAGTATTACGATGAAACGGTGGGCCAGTTTCTGGCAGACCGGTACATCACCGGTATTTGCCCGGTCTGCGCCAACCCCGAAGCTTATGGAGACCAGTGTGAAAAATGTGGCTCAACACTCAGTCCTACCGACCTAAAGGAACCCAAATCCATGCTCAGTGGCGCTGTTCCAGTGAAGCGTTCAACCACACATTGGTTTTTGAGACTCGATCAGCATGAAAGCTGGCTGCGCGAATGGATCAATACAGGTATCGTGGAAGGCGAGCAACTCCACGATCCTGCAGCGTGGAAAAATCACGTAATTGGTCAATGTAACTCATGGCTTGATCAGGGTCTTCAACCACGTGCCATGACCCGCGATCTCGATTGGGGTGTGGACGTTCCGCCTGAAATCCCCGGCTCAGAGGGAAAAAAATTGTACGTGTGGCTTGACGCGCCCATCGGATATATCTCGGCGACCAAACAGTGGGCTTTAGAGCACGGAAAAGATTGGGAATTATACTGGAAAAACGAAGACACGGCCCTCATCCATTTCATCGGCAAAGACAATATCGTTTTCCATTGCCTTATTTTTCCGGCCATCCTGAAAGCCCACGGAGATTATATTTTGCCGGTAAATGTGCCTGCCAACCAGTTTCTCAACCTCGAAGGACGGAAATTATCAACATCAAAAAACTGGGCTGTTTGGGTCCACGAATACTGTGAAGCGTTTGCTGGCCAAGAAGATGTGCTGCGTTACAACATGATCCGAAAAATGCCGGAACAAAGTGACAGTGAATTTACTTGGAAAGGGTTTCAGGAAACCAACAACAACGAGTTGGTCAACAATCTTGCCAACTTCGTAAACAGGGTGTTGGTGTTGACCCACAAGTACTATGAAGGCGTCGTTCCGGAAATAAACCCGGCCCAATCCTTTAAAAGTGGCTGGAATATCGATAAAACCGGCCAATATGGGGACGAGTTGCTTTCAATAAACCGAAAATTGGTTGAAATGACCGTTGAAATTGAACGGTTTAATTTCAAAGAAGCCATGCGCACCGTGATGGAAATCTCCAGCGCTGGCAATGCCCTGTTGCAGTTCAACGAACCCTGGAAAACGGTCAAGGATGCCCCGGAAACCGTGAAAATAGTGATGAACCTTGCTTTACAATATGTGGCGGCCCTCGCTGTGGCAGTACGTCCTTTCCTGCCTTTTAGCGCCGAAAGACTCCGCCTCATGCTGAACCTTCCACCATGGCAAGATCTGGGCGAATTGTCAGTAGCACTCGAACGGTTGTCGAACCAACAACCGCTTGTCCAATCAAGCCATTTGATCGGCCAGCCGGAGCACCTATTTTCTCGTATTTCAGACGAGGTCATTGAAAAACAAATCGAAATATTAAAAGCCAATGAGCCGGTTGCTGATGCCGTACCGACCAATACAAAAATTGCTTATAAACCCATGAAAGAGACGATTCAATACGATGATTTCGCTAAAATGGACATCCGAACCGGTATCATTTTATCGGCAGAAAAAGTGGAAAAGTCAAAAAAACTCCTCAAATTATCGGTTGACCTTGGCTTTGAGCTGCGCACCATCCTTTCTGGGATTGCAGAACATTTTACACCCGAGGAGGTCGTGGGCAAACAGGTGATTGTACTGGCCAACTTGGCGCCCCGAACAATGATGGGGACGGAGTCGCAGGGTATGATACTCATGGCGGAAGACGCTTCCGGCAAACTTTGCTTTGTATCACCGGCATCTGGGTGGCCAAGTGGTATGGGGGTACAATAATACCCTATGCCACTTGTTACAATTTTTGCCCGTGCATGGCAGCGGCAATGGCATGGTCCATTGCACGGTGTGCGAGTGGATTCGTGTAGTCGTTGAGCTCATCTATTTTTTTTAGAATCAGGTCTTTATCACTTCCTGCGCTGGCCGTTCGAAGGGCTTCAAGGAGCGCACGGGTGTTGGCTTTTTCTGCCTGATCAAGCAGGGAGTCATTTTGTTGCAGGAATTTATCGCCCGATAACAGCAGGTTGTTGGCTTCGTTGCGTGCTTCAAGCAATCCTCGGGCCACCATATCATCCTTGGCATTGTGGATACTGTCTAGCAGCATGAGCGCCATTTCTTCTTCGCTTATGCCATAAGTGGGGCGAATCTCTACCTGCGTTTCCAAACCTGAACGCAGTTCACTGGCCCTTACGGTCAGGATACCATCGGCATTCAGGACAAATTGAATGTCAATTTTTGGTAAACCTGCCGGCATGGGGGGGATGTTGCTGAGGATAAATTCACCCAGTTTTCTGTTGTGCGCAACAAGATCGCGCTCGCCTTGAAAAAC
>CAIZLM010000199.1 GCA_903933805.1 uncultured Bacteroidota bacterium
ACAAAAACAAGAGCAACTCGAAAAATTGATGGAGGATACCACGTCCGAAGAAATGAAAAAATTGATGGAGGATATCCAAAAGTTGCTCGAAGAACAAAATAAAGACCAAGCGCTGGATAAAATGGAGGATATGCAGCTCAAAAATGAAGAAATGAGCAAGGATATCGAACGCCTCGAAGAACTCTACAAACAACTCGAGGTGGAACAAAAGCTCGACCAACAAATCGAGCAACTTGATCAACTGGCCAAAGAACAGGAGGAACTTTCCAAACCAACGGAAGAGGAACAAAAATCTACCGAAGAACTCGCCAAGGAACAACAAAGCCTGAACGAACGCATGGAGGAATTGACCAAAAAAATGGACGAACTCCTCGATAAAAACAAAGAACTGAAGCGCCCGCAGGAAATCGAAGACAACAAAAAGGAAATGAATGATGCCAAACAGGATATGAAGGACGCAAAAGAGGATATCAGTGGCAAGAAGAATAAAAGCGCGGGAAAAAAACAAAAATCAGCGGCCAATAAAATGAAAAATATGGCCAATAAAATGAAACAAAACAAGGAATCTGGCGCCATGAAGGAGATGGAAGAAGACCTTAAAACAATTCGTCAACTCCTCGAAAATTTGGTCACGCTCTCCTTTGCACAAGAACAAAATATGAAGGAAGTGACAGCCGCTACCATCAATACCCCCCGGTACGTGGAACTCTCCCAAAATCAATTCAAGATAAAAGATGATTTCCGCATCGTCGAAGACAGCCTGCAGGCACTGGCCAATCGCCAATTCGAAATCTCCGGGGTGATCACCGAAAAAGTGACAGAAATAAAGGCTACTTTCGCTAAAAGCCTCGAAGAACTCGAAGAAAGACGCGTCAATACAGCCAACGTTCAGCAACAAAGTTCCATGAAAAGCCTCAACGATTTGGCATTGTTGCTCGCCGAATCCATGCAGAATATGCAGGAGCAAATGGCGTCCGCTATGCCCGGTAGCCAAAGTTGCCAGAAACCCGGGAATAAAAAAGGACAAGGTCAGGGCAAAGGAAAAGGCGAGGGAGAAGGTAGCGGCAAAGGGTCGCCCAAGGATAAAATGAGTAAAAGCCAAGAGGATATCAATAAAATCATGAAAGACCTCAAGGAACGCCTCGACAAACAAGGCCCCGGCGGCCCCGGTGGACCCGGCGGCAGCAAACCCAGCAATAGCAAGGAATTTGCGCAGCTCGCCGCCAAACAGGCCGCCCTCCGCAACGCCCTCCGACAACTCCAAAAAGAAAAACAGGAGCAGGGAAAAGGCGACAAAGGTCTCGATGAAGCCATGGATGGGATGGACAAAATTGAACGGGAACTTGTCAACAAACGGCTCACCAATGAAATGATCCAGCGCCAGGAACAAATTCTGACACGACTGCTGGAACACGAAAAGGCAGAACGCGAACGCGAACAAGACGACAAACGGCAGGCGGAAACAGCCCGGCAAATTCAACCCAAAATGCCGCCAGCTTTGGAAGAGTACCTCAAAAAACGCCGCGCTGAAACGGAACAGTTCCGAACCGTGTCACCAGCGCTGAAGCCTTATTACAAACAATTGGTGGAAGAGTACCTGAAAGGTGGTGGCAAATAAGCCCTCGCTTTTCAGGGACGCACACGCTAAGGCTGAATATTGAAAGTTACGGTAGGTTTTTGCCGGTCTAAGGCTTCTGATTGCTTCTCCTTTCCGGGAACCAACAGGTAAACCATGTTGGTCTGTTGTTGGAATTTCTCCAGCAACAAACAATCATAAATAGAAACAGCAGCAAGGGGGCTACCCGTCATGGGCGAAGTGGTAAACTCCACCAAGGTTTGATCGTCTTTTTGTCGCAACGCCCGGAATTGAAGGGGTTGGTCTGCCCCGTTTACGCGCAGTTCAACGTGCTTTAAGGCGTACTGTACGATGATATCCCTCGACGGTAAAGGACCCTTCGACTGCCCCGTCAAGGTCTCCGTCAGGTCGTCGGTGAATAGGTAGATTTTTACCCCAAAATAACGCCCGGAAGGCTCATAGGCGACTTCACAAACGCTTATTTTAAAATCGTGACACTTCGCAGCGGGCCATATCGGCTGTACAAGCCCTAATAACAATAACAATAGTATCATTTCTTTTGTCTTTAATGCCTAGTGCCATTGACTGGACGCGGCACTAGGAGGCACGCTGTTGCGCTAAAAAATGTACGCTTTTTGCTCAGTAGTAAGCCCGCAGTCGTTACGATGAGCCAAAAATGGCCTGCATGATCAAAACCAAGGCCCCACCGCCCCCCAAACCGGAAACGTACTGATTCCAGTCGCGATGCTGGAAGTGAAACATCCGCTCCAATACCCAATGCAGGCCGATGAATATGCCCACCACCACCACTTGTCCTGTTTCGATGCCCACGTTGAACGAAAACAAGGGCTTTACAATGCCCCCGTCCGCGCCCATCAGTGCCCGAAAATAATGCGCAAAGCCCATACCGTGGATAAACCCAAAGGCAAGTGCCATCGCGTAATTCCACCGAACAGCTTTTGAAAACAGCCCGGTCATGTTGGCATTGCGTTGAAATTGAATGTTGTACAAGCTCGTCAATACAATGGTGATGGGTATGAGCAATTCCACCAGATTGGATGGCACGTTCAATAAGTTGAGGCCCGACAAGACCAACGTCGCCGAATGGCCGATGGTGAAGGCGGTTATCAGGACCAAAATTTTTCGCCACTCCCCGACCTGGTACACGGCACACAAGGTGACGACAAACAACAAGTGGTCGAAAGCCTGCGGATCAAGGATGTGGTGAAACCCGAGGTTGCCAAATAAGATGAATTCGTGCACGTTATGACTTTTTTTCTTTGCGTTGACGGTCTTTCTGCATCATGTTTGGCCCAGGTTTGAATTGGTCCTTTTTGTACACTTTGAATAGAACAGGGGTCTTTGGAATGGGTGCGGTATTGTTTTTTTCGTCAATATCGGCTGTTTCCCGCCAAGGATCGAGGCGCACGCTTTGTACCGGCTTGCTTTTCACGAAGACTTGGTTGAAATTGCGCTCGTTCTTGCGCCATATCTCCACAGGTATTCGCTCGGTCTCTTCGGTGCCGTCCTGGTACGTCCATTCGAGGATAACCGGCATCACCAAACCCCCTTTGTTGCTGAAATGTAATTCGTAGTACTGTTTGTCACCAAACAGCTGCTCTTTCTCTGCCCGGCTGAAGGGCACATCGTACAGGTAGCTGGTTCCGAAGGATATGCTGTCTGCTGTTTCCCAGGGTTTATTAAAGGTGTAGTAATCTTGCAGCGTAGTATCCTGCTCCACCGGGAACACCGTGCCCGAGGTACGGTAACGGGTTTTTGTCAGTGTCTCAAAGGGTTTGGTTTGTTCTTGTGGTACGGATACCACTTGGCGCTCCGGGTCGTTTTCCAGGTCTACACGTTTCCATACCACGCTGTCGAGGGAGATGTCAACGGCGTCGATACTCATAAACCAGCCCCTCCAGAACCAGTCGAGGTCCATGCCGCTGGCATCTTCAAGCGTGCGGAAAAAGTCGGCTGGCGTGGGGTGTTTGAAAGCCCATCTCCGGCAGTATTCGCGGAAGGCATAGTCGAATTTTTCGCGCCCCATGACCGTTTCGCGGAGGATGTTTAGGGCCGTTGCCGGTTTGCGGTAGGCATTGGAGAAGTAGTCCACAATATTTTCGGAATTGGTCATAATGGGCTCCAATTTATCCTTTGGCAGGGCCATATAGTCCGTTATTTTGTGGGGAGGCCCTTCGTCTGAATCGTAGTTGTTGTCCCATTCCTGTTCTGCAAGGTATTGCATGAAGGTATTGATTCCCTCGTCGAACCAGGCCCACTGCCGCTCATCGGAGTTGATGATCATGGGGAAATAGTTGTGTCCAACTTCGTGAAAAATAACGGTGAGCGCTGCGTTTTTAGCTTCTTCGGAATAGGTGCCGTCTGGTTCGGCGCGCCCCGGGTTGAAACAGATCATGGGATATTCCATACCGTTTTGTGCTTCGACGGAGATTGCAGTCGGGTAGGGGAATGGAATGCTGTATTTGCTGTAGGTTTTGAGGGTATGGGCCACCGCTTTGGTGGAGTAACGGTGGTAGATGGGGTATGATTCTTTGGGGTAATAGCTCATGCACATGACTTTTTTCCCCACGCCATTGTCGGTTGACATGGCATCCCAAGCGAATTTTCGGCTGGCGGTCCAGGCGAAATCGCGCACGTTTTCGGCTTTGTAGTGCCACGTTTGGTTTGTCGTGCTCTTTGTATTTTTTTCATTGGCCAGTGCTTCGTTGAGGGTGATGATATCAACAGGTTTGTTTGACTGTTGGGCCAGGTTCCAACGTTTCTGTTCGGCGGCAGAAAGTGTTTTGGCGTAGTTTTGGCAAACCCCGGTGGCGCCCACCACATAGTCGTCGGGCAAGGTGATTTTGACTTCAAAATTGCCAAAATTCAGGGCAAATTCGCCGGTTCCTGTGAATTGGTCACTTTGCCACCCTTCAAAATCGCTGAAAACGCACAACCTAGGGTACCATTGGGTGATGGTAAACAGGTAATTGTCGTCTTTGGGGAAATATTCATAGCCCCCGCGCCCGAAGGTTATGTTGTTGATGCGGTCTATGAGGACATAGCTCCACTCGATGTTGAACTCAAACTGTTGACCTGGCGCGAGTGCTTGGGGCAGTTCAACGCGCATGACCGTGTTGTCGATAAAATATCGGAGTGGGGCGCCTTTACTGTCTTTCACCGATTGAATGCGGTGCCCAAAATCTGTAAATTCCGTCCAGGATTGCAGCATCCGCATCGCCCGCTCATTCATTGTTTCTTTGACGTTGTGTGGGTGTGCGTGGTGTAAATCATTGGAAGCAGCGTGTTCGTTTTCGTCGAGTTGTATCCAGAGGTAACGCAACGTTTGTGGCGAATTGTTGTAATATTTGACGTATTCCTTGCCAGATAATTCGTGCTTTTCCGGATTTAGGTTGCATTCAATGCGGTAGTCGCAGCGTTGTTGCCAATAATCGGGCCCTGGCGAGCCGTCCATGGATCGGTAGTTGTTGCCATTGGGCAGCATGGCTCCCAATTGTTCAAAAGCATGTCCGTGGTTGTTTGTCTCTTGTGCTGTGATGCGGGCAGAAAAGACTAGGAGTAGCAGGAAAAAACAAGTTTGAAACTTCATATCGAAGAGCGGTGTATTGCGTCAGGGCTTCGTGAACAGTGAGAAAATAATGTAACGATGTTCGATGGCGCGCCTTTGCGATTGATGCAATTGCAGGCACTGCCACCGTATTCTTTCGCATCAAAAGTACTTATTTGCCCTGTTAGTACAAATGGAGAATCCGTTATTTTGACCAACTACCCGGGTGGTACACTGCCTAATCCAAAAATACCTGTTTTTCTATCATATTTGGCCATTTTTGTTCTCATTGCGGGCTGCGTTGTCCTGCAAAAGCCGCTTTGTTCGGCAATATACGGCCGCTTCTATTATTTCAGTCGCGACGACCCGTGTGGGTACTATTCTGAATCATGTCTTTGATTGGCCGCCGCATTTTGTTGAGATTGTTGCAACCTTTCTATTAAAACCATGTTTTACGTGTTGTCAAAGCCATCGTATGATCAGAATTCTCATCCTAATGCTCATTTTTCCGATGACATTCGACGTCGCGTCGTTTCTTCGGGATCGTTGCAACGGGGAGTCTGGTATTGAGGTGTATGGGGCAGGCGAAGACGGGGTAGATGAAAAGGAAAAAGATCCCAAAGCGTACAAGCGGCTATCCTTTGTTATAGCCTTGGCGTCGTACACCTTCGAGGCAAAAAAAATGCCTTTTCCACAAGTTTGTATGTCCATTTCTGAATGGCATTGTGCCCCGCTCGACATGCCGCCTGAATGCGCTCATAGGGGTCGTTTCCTAGGCTGTTAATCATTCGCAGTCCGTAGGCACTAGGTGTCGTTTCGTTTCGTCCAAAAGACGTCAGTCGCTCAAAAGAGACGCTGTTTTCCCCCTGTTGTATTTTTTGGTGCGTGCCATACTGATGTCAAAGTGAATCATCAGATCCGGCACGCAACCATGCATTTCATTGTAACCGGTTAGGTCGTGTTGGCTACAAAAAAGCTTATTTTTAACCACATGTGGTCTTTTTTTGACAGTAGCACTGCTTATAGCCTTTAAAAAGCTGATTTGACTGGCAAAAAACAGCTTCTTTTGTGTCTCCGCCGCGACTACCCAACGCTTTGCGTTTTTTTCTAATAATTTTGGGTGTACCCGAGATAAAAAATAATTATGAAACTCTATTCATCTTACTTTAAATCAGACATTCAGGCAGGTCTTGTAGTTTTTCTTGTTGCCTTGCCCCTGTGTTTGGGCATTGCTTTGGCGAGTGGAGCGCCGTTGTTTGCAGGCATTATTTCCGGTGTCATCGGCGGAATGGTGGTCGGGATATTGAGTAATTCTCAATTGAGCGTGTCGGGCCCAGCGGCGGGACTTACGGCCATCGTTTTGGTGGCGATCACCAGCCTTGGATCCTATGAAGTTTTTCTGTTGGCGGTCGTGTTGGCCGGATTGTTCCAACTGTTGTTGGGCTTTGCCAAAGCCGGCACGATTTCCAATTATTTCCCTTCAAATGTCATTGAAGGCATGTTGACGGCCATCGGGGTTATCATCATATTGAAACAATTGCCACACGCGATCGGGTATGATGCCGACAATGAAGGAGCTTTTTTCTTTATTGAGAAAACCGCCGGGCACAACACTTTTTCGGCGATCATTGATGCGGTCAATTATTCACACCCGGGTGCGATCATCGTTACGCTTGTTTCGTTGGCCATCCTCATCGCGTTCAACAAGATAACTTTTTTAAAGAATCTCAAGGTGATTCCTGGTGCGCTGATTGCAGTTGTTGCGGGGGTTGTCATCAACGAAGCTTTTAAGGCTGGGGGTTCTAGCTTGGCCATTGCCGAGGATCACCTGGTAAAGCTTCCCATGCCAGCCAATTTCGCTGATTTTATCGGGCAGTTTTCACTGCCTGATTTTACAGCCATCACCAATCCGCAGGTATGGATTGTAGCGATGACCATCGCCATTGTTGCGAGTATTGAAACCCTGTTGTGTATTGAAGCTTCCGACAAACTAGATCCGCTGAAACGTTATTCCAACACCAATAGGGAGTTGTTTGCACAGGGTGCAGGGAATATGTTGAGTGGGATGATCGGCGGGTTGCCGATGACCTCCGTGATCGTGAGAACTTCTGCCAACATCAACTCAGGGGGGCGGACTAAAATTGCCACGGTGGCACATGGTGTATTTTTATTGCTGGCGGTTGTCACGATTCCAAGCATACTCAACAAGATACCCTTGGCATGTCTCGCGGCCATATTGCTCATGATTGGGTATAAATTGGCAAGTCCAACGGTCTTCAAGCACATGTGGAAAATGGGGAAATACCAGTTTGTGCCGTTTATCATCACGGTGCTGGCAGTCGTATTCCTTGATTTGTTGAAAGGGGTGGCCATTGGCTTGGTGGTCAGCATTTTCTATTTGCTCCGATCCAACTTGAAATTGGCGTATTTTTTCAAGAAGGAATCATTTCAGGAAGGTGAGGTAATCGTCATTCGCTTGGCACAGGAGGTGTCTTTTCTCAATAAAGCGGCGATAAAACAGACCTTGAACCATTTGCCCGAAGGCAGCAGGGTGGTGATAGATGCCGCCGACACCTTCTATATAGACCATGATGTACTCCAACTTATCCGGGATTTCAACGGCATTACATCCCATGAAAAGAACATAGCAGTGTCGCTCAGGGGTTTCAAAGAAGAGTATAAAATGGAAGCCTCTTTACAACACGTATCTATGTCCAAATAGCCGTCCCCGAGGCGCCTGTTTGGTGAAACAATTTACCCTTGTAATGGTGGTGGAATAGTTGGTTGCTTATTCCACCACCACTTCATCGGCAAACAACCAGCAAGGGAAACCCTTGCCTTTGTGCCACGCCGGACATTGGCCGAGGGCAACACCCACCACGCGCACATAGCGCGCCTTTTTACCTGCTACCACAACGCTCAAGTCTTGTTGGAGTACGCCTTTTTCAGTTGGCGCAACGGTACAGTCAACCATTCCGGCCAATGCAAAGTCTTTTCCATTGTCTGAGATCTCTACCTGTATTTTGGTTGGGAAAAAGATCCAAGCGTTTTCGTCTTGCATAAAACCCGCACTTACCCGGTTGATGGTCCGCTTGTTGCCCAAATCAATCACCAAGTCGAGGTTCACGCCCTCAAACCCCTGCCAATCGCCGGTACGGAAATCGGTTTTGCTCCCGCGAATGCCGTCAATAAGTCCTTCCTTGCCACGTGCCGTGTACTGATTGTTGTAGATTGTGTTGTAGCGCAGCACCTGCATTCCTTCGGCGATTTTGGTAAACGCTGCGGTGGCCACCTTGCTTTTTTCTCCCTTATAAAAGGCCGCTATGTTCAGTACGGCGCTTTTTTTCAGCAGTATGGGCGCTGTGTACCGTGGAGAATCCGTAGTAGGCTCGCTGCCGTCGAGGGTATAATGGAGCGCAGCGTCGGGCAGCAGGGATGCCAACGTTACCACCTGCTGCTGCCGAAAAACGCGCTTGCCAGTCACGACATAAGGAACCGGGACCATGGGCCAAGGCGTATCAGTTGCCGGAATGGCACGTGCCATCGGAGGCTTGTCTTGCATCTCAAAGGAGAGTTTTCCGCCCGCGAAGATGTCCCGGTGCAGCAGTTTTCCGTTTGAAATGGGCACGCCGTTCAGCAGCGCTTTTCCCACATAAAAATTTGCTTTTGACGCACCCGCCGCGTCTATGGTAAATGTTGTACCGCCCTCCAAATGCATGGTTACGCGGTCAAATAGCGGGGTGCCGAGGGTGTACTCGGGCAAGCCCGGCGTGACGGGATAAAAGCCAATGGCCGACAAAACAAACCAAGCCGACATTTGTCCGCAATCTTCGTTGCCGCTCAAGCCATCGGGTGCGGCGCGGTACATTTCATCCATGATTTGCCGCACACGCTCCTGTGTTTGCGCGGGATGTCCGATTTCGCTGTATAGGTAGGCCATGTGGTGGCTGGGTTCGTTGCCGTGTACATACTGCCCGATAAGCCCCGTAATATCTGCTTGGTTTCGGCCGGTGGTGGCTGTATTAGCGGAAAACAAGTCGTCGAGCCGCCGTTTCAATTGTCCATTGTACAGTTTATTCAAAACAAATCCCGTTGCTGCCAGTCCTTGTGGTGCTGCCAGGGAATATTGCCAGGCATTCGCTTCTGTGTAGTTAAAATTTACCTCAAATGGATCGAAAGGCGTTTGCCAAGTGGCGTTGCTTTTTGCCCTAAAAAACAGGGTACTTGGATCAAAAAGGTTCATGTAATTGTTAGACCGCCGCTTGAATCCATCGGCAATATCTTGTTGTCCCAACGCCGTCGCCATCAGCGAAATACACCAATCGTCGTAGGCATATTCCAGCGTTCTCGACACTGATTCCGGTTCTTTGTCGGCGGGTACATAGCCCAGTTCACGATACCACTGCATACCGTATCGGTTCTGGCCGACACTTTTCAGCATGGCCTCCAGGGCAAGTTTTGCATCGTAGTTTCGTATTCCTTTCATATAGGCATCCACGATGACTGGGATGGCGTGGTTGCCGATCATACAGTCGGTTTCATTGCCCGAGAGTTCCCAGATTGGCAAGAGCCCGCCTTGTTCGTACTGCCGCAGAAAAGTTTGAATGAAATCATTGGTACGTTTGGGTTCCAGCAGGGTGTACAGCGGATTACACGCCCGGTAAGTATCCCACAGGGAAAAAACCGTGTACACATCGTGGCCTTCAGCCTGGTGAATCTTATTGTCACGGCCCCGATACTGTCCGTCCACATCGCTCCAAATATTGGGGACCACCATCGTGTGGTAGAGGGCGGTATAGAAAATTGTTTTTTTGGTTTCGTCGCTGCTTTCCACCTCAATTTTAGCGAGTTGTCGTAGCCATTTTTCCTGCGTTTGGGCGCGAATTTCGTCGAAATCAAAGTGTTGGCACTCCGCTTCCAAGTTGCGCCGCGCGCCGTCTATGCTGGTGCCAGAAATACCGACGGTGACCACCAGTGGAGCGCCATCGGGTTCAAATTCTAGTAGGCCGGTAATGGCATTGCTGCTGACAGATGGCCGCGCCTCCAAGGGGTTCTTGCTCATGTCCAAGACAATGCTGCCGGTAAAAGGCTTTGAAAATCGTGCGACAAAATACACGCGCTGTTCCTTTGCCCAGGCTTTCGACACGCGGTAGCCGGCAATTTCTCGGTCATTGACCACCTCCAAGTGTGCGTCGAGCACCTGATCGCGGTGGCGCAAATCTAGGAGTAGGTTGTTGGAAGTGCTGTTTTTCGGATAGGTATATCGGTGTACTCCAACATGTTCGGTGGCGGTCATTTCCGCTTGAATTTGATCTTTTTCTAGTAAAACGGCGTAGTAACCAGCCTCGGCCTTTTCGGTTGATTTTTTAAACGAAGAGGCATAGTCGGAAGGTTTTAGGGCAAAACCTCCGGTAAAAGGCATGAACAAAATATCGCAATAATCGGCCACGCCGGTACCGCTCAGGTGGGTATGGGAAAATCCGTATAGCAGTGAATCTGAATCATGGTAGCCGGAACATCCATCCCAATCCATCATATCTGTGCGGGTATCGGGGCTCAATTGAACAAGTCCGAACGGTGCTGTGGCACCCGGGTAGGTATGTCCATGCCCGCCCGTTCCAATGAATGGATTGACGTACCGGAGCAGGTTCACTGCGGGCTGATGGGTGGGATCAGACTGGCTGTGGGCAGGGGTGGCGAACAATACGCCAACCAATAGCTGAAATAAAATACGTTGAATATGGTGCATCATTTGAAAAAACGCTTTAACTTTATATAGGCGGGTGTTGATTGCTACGGATTTGTTGACGACGGCCATTCAAACGCGATCACTTGCTCGATGCCCTTTTCTAGGCTGAACGCTACCGGGCAAGCCCGTGCGGCGGCTTCGAGTAATTTTTTTTCTACGATGCCAAAGTTGTTTTGGGGCATCGTGATGTTTATTTCGATCCGAGCGATGCGGCGTGGGTCGGCTGCCATGATCTTATTGATGGTGGCGTGGGTGCCGGTGATGTCCAGACCATGGTTGCGGGCGCTGATGCCCATGATGGTGATCAGACAAGAGGCCAGAGACGTTGCACAGAGGTCTGTGGGTGAAAATGCCTCGCCGCGACCGTGGTTGTCCGGCGGCGCATCGGTGATGATTTTAGTGCCTGAGAGCAGGTGTGTGGCTTCTGTGCGAAGTTCGCCGAGATAGGTTACTGTAGATGTCATGGTTTATTTCTTTTTGTAACTGGTTAGGTGGTCGTGTCGGAGACAGAAAAGTGGCCATTTTTTGTCAGACGATACAGATTTTTGTAAGCAGTAGCAACTGCTACGGTCAAAAAAATGGGCGAAATGTGGCGGAAAATGGTGCCTTTTGAGGCCATAGAGCGTGTCACCTAAGTCGTTACCTTTTGGCAAAAATACTTCTAACATTTGTTTGCAAACTTTTTTCGTCATTTGCTTTAAAAAAACACACTTATCTCTGCCGTAAATATGCACCAGCCATCTTTTCTCTGTATCGCCAGTTATTTTAAAGGCAATGATTTTCTGCGCAGCATGAAAGCTGCCGGGGCAACAGTTTACCTAGTAACTTCCAAAAAGCACCAAGACAAGGCTTGGGCGCATGAAGCCATTGACGACATTTTTTATGTCCAGGAAGACCATGGGAATGCGTGGAATATGGAAGAAACTATTACCGGTCTGGCTTGGCTCATGCGTTCCAAAAGAATTGACCGCATTGTCGCGCTCGATGATTTTGACGTTGAAAAAGGGGCCCTGCTCCGGGAGCACTTCCGCATACCGGGTATGGGTCAAACGACTGCGCGGCATTTCCGCGACAAACTCGCCATGCGCATTGAAGCCCGGGACGCCGGCATACCCGTGCCTGGTTTTGCCCCGCTTTTTAACGACGAGGCCATTCATGCTTTTCTCCGCGATTGCCCAGGGCCTTGGATTGTAAAACCGCGCGGACAAGCGTCGGCAACTGGGATGAAAAAAATATCGACTGCCGAGGAACTTTGGTCGCACCTGTCCACCTTGGGCGACAAGCGTCACGATTATTTGGTAGAACAGTTTAAGCCGGGCGATGTGTACCACGTGGACGCCCTTTCCCTGGAGGGTAAAGTCATTTTTTCCCGCGCGTCTCAGTACCTCGGTACGCCTTTTGAGGTGGCCCACGATGGGGGGATTTTTCGTAGCATTACCCTACCATTCGGTTCAGAAATAGACCGTAAAATGTTGGCAATCAATGAAAATGTGATGCAGGCTTTTGGTATGCAATACAGCGCCAGTCATACAGAATTCATCCAGAACCACGAGACTGGTGAAATATTTTTCCTCGAAACATCTTGCCGGGTAGGAGGAGCGCACCTCGCTGAAATGGTGGAAGCATCGTCTGGTGTGAACCTGTGGGCTGAATGGGCAAAACTCGAGGTAGCTGTTGCGACCGGAGAACAATACCTACTCCCCACCGTCCGCCACGACAATGCCGGTATTATTGTCTCCCTCGCCCGACAACAGTGGCCAGATATCAGCCAGTTCGAAGATCCAGAAATCGTTTGGCGTATGACAGAGACGCCTTATCACGTCGGGTTGATTGTTCGGTCGCCCCAACGGGAACACGTACTTGAACTGCTCGACCAATACGCACAACGCATCCAACAAGATTATCACGCCAGCGCACCAGTGCCCGATAAACCCAATCTATAAACAGTACTTCTCAACCGGCATCATTTCGACTGTCCCACTTACCCGGATTCTTCGACGGACAAATATTTTTTGAAAAAAAACACTCAAAATGTTTTAAATTAAAAACACTTTGTTTATTTTTGTCTCCTGATTTGAAACACTTTTCTACTTATCAGGCATTAATTGTTTGAAAATCACGCACTTATTCAATAACCAGCAAACAAACAACCATAAACAAACAACAGCATGGCAGACGATAAAGAACAACGCCTCAAAACCCTACAAGCCACCATTGACCGCCTTGACAAAACATACGGGCGTGGCACGATCATGCGCCTCGGCGACAAGCAGGCCATAGAGGTGGAGGTCATTCCCAGCGGCTCACTTGGGCTTGATATCGCCCTTGGTTGTGGCGGCTATCCCAAGGGTCGTATCATCGAAATATACGGACCGGAGTCTTCCGGTAAAACAACACTTGCCATTCATGCTATTGCAGAATGTCAGAAAAAAGGCGGTATTGCGGCTATTGTGGATGCAGAGCATGCTTTCGACCGTTTTTATGCAGAAGGCTTGGGGGTAGATGTCAACAACCTACTCATCAGCCAACCCGATAACGGCGAGCAAGCCCTTGAAATCGCCGAAAACCTTATTCGTTCCGGTGCTGTGGATATCCTGGTGATTGACTCTGTGGCAGCGCTGGTGCCACGTGCGGAAATTGAAGGAGAGATGGGCGATTCAAAAATGGGCCTTCAGGCGCGTTTGATGAGCCAAGCTATGCGTAAAATGACCGCCAATATCGGTCGTACGGGCTGCTGTTGCATTTTTATCAACCAGTTGCGCGAAAAAATTGGCGTGATGTTCGGAAACCCCGAAACAACCACCGGCGGTAATGCACTCAAATTCTATGCGTCTGTCCGACTTGATATCCGTAAAAGTGGCGCAGCCATCAAGGACAAAGAAGGCAACCTCGTCGGTAACCAAGTAAAAGTTAAAGTGGTGAAGAACAAACTCGCACCGCCTTTCCGAATTGCGGAATTTGAAATTGTCTTCGGAGAAGGTATTTCCAAAGCCGGTGAAATTGTGTCGCTGGGCGCGCAATACGATATTATCCACAAAAGTGGTGCTTGGTATAGTTATAATGGCGCTAAAATCGCGCAGGGAGCAGAATCCGCCAAGCATTTTATGCTGGACAATCCTGAAACCGCCCTCGAAATCGAACAGAAAATCAAAGAACGTATCCTTGCCGGGGCCGTTGTTCCTGCCAAAACCGGTGCTGGCGCCAAAGCCGTTGACCTAGACGACGATGGCATTGATGATGACTTGTAGTTGATACGGGTACTTAATACCTGAAACCATGCGGCCCGTTTACTGCTCAAAGCAGTAACGGGCCGCGCGGTTTCAGCGCTTAAATATTTGCCCGGTGTGAAAGTCGTGTTTTACCGAACCCTTGCAACCCAATGGTGTAACAATCTCACACCCTGCACGATTGCTTACAGGTTGTTGCCTTTGATGCGTTGTAAGAGCTCTGGAAAACGAAATACGGCGACAACCCATACGAATGCCAAAATCACCGACGGCGCAACGACAGATATATTGTGTTGTAGGTGCGTGGCCACAGCGCCGCCCATGTATCCCGTCAGCAACAACGTACCCAATACGCCGGTCCGAGGAATCACAAAGAGGATAACAGACATCAACTCGATGATGCCAATGGTGGTAAAAAGACTGCCGCTGATACCAAAGCTTTCCGCCATTTGCACGGTTTCCGCAGAACCCATCAACTTGCCGGAGGAACTCCCCACAAAAATGAGTGCTACCAATCCCGTAAGCGTCCAGTAAAGAATGTTTTTTGTCTTAGAATTCATCTGTATGTTTGATGTTTGGTAACTGGTTAGGTGGCACGCTGTCTGGCCAAAAAATGGCCTCTTTTTTGTCTCAGACGCGACCACGCTAACCAGTTACGATATTTGTAACATGGTGAGTGGCAAAAGTATATTTACTATCCAATAAATACTAACTTTGATCCGTTAAAAATAGTACCTTTTAGGATACCAAATATGAAAACAGAAGATAACACCCTCTATTTAAGGGATATTCAGGATGTTTTGGAGCTCATGGGTGGTCGTTGGCGAGGCGCCATTGTCGCCGCTCTCTGTGAAGGGCCTAAAAGGTTCTCCGTGCTAAAAAAAGACGTTGGCAAGATTACACCCAGAATTCTGATCAAAGAATTGAGATACTTGGAAATGAATTTAATGCTGCGCCAGGAGAGAAGTACGATCACCGCAAATTCTGTTGTGTATGCGCTGACGGAACATGGACAAAGTTTTAAGCCTGTCGCCTATGAATTACAGAAATGGGCGACCGCCCACCGTGCCCTGGTACTCCAAAATGGGCGACAAGGCGCGGGAGAGTAAATATAAGCATCTAACTGGTTACCATAAAACAGTGTCAAGCTGTAAATTGCTGATGCCATGAACTTGAAAGCGTGGGAATTGACGCCTTTGTCATCGCAGGGCAGTCGCAGGTTACCGTTAACAATACCCGCTGCGTGGCTATTGGCTGTTGCTGTGCTGCTTACCACCTGCCATCATTCATCGCCCCCCCCCGTCGCCCCCGCTTTTTACTGCTGGCAAACAACGCTCGCGCTCTCGCCGACCCAACGCGAATATCTTGACCAAACAGGTGCCAAAAAGCTGTATGTCAAAGTTGCAGATATTGGTCTTGATCCCAGTACCCGCGACATAATACCCTACGCGCAATTGCAAATAGAGGACACTACCGGTCTTTCCAAGGTTGACATTGCAGGTGTTGTCTTCATCACCAATGAAGTTTTTTACCGGATTTCGCCCGAACAAATCGATTTTTTGACGGATAAAATCACCGCTGTATTCAAACAGTTGGCGCCGTTGCAGCAACCCGGGGGGCGGCACGAGTGCCAGATTGATTGCGACTGGACCAGTAACACCCGGGTTGCTTTTTTTCAGTTTTTGAAGGTATTGCGCTCGAAAATACCACCCGCCACCTGCCTGAGTGCGACGATCCGGCTCCACCAGTACAAGTTCCCCGATCGCACTGGTGTTCCACCCGTAGATCGGGGGATGCTCATGTGCTACAACACCGGTGATGTAGAGGCCAGTGATGCGGGCAATTCCATTTTCGAGGTAGAGTCGGCGAAAAAGTATATCCTGGGCTCCGCGAAAAGCTACCCCCTTCTCCTCGATTTGGCACTCGCTGTCTTTTCCTGGACCCTCGTCTATCGGGGTGGTGAACTGTGGAAGATCATCCCGGGAAAGCACGAGTGGCTTCCCCAAGGCATACTGGCGAAGGCTACATTCCTCGAGGGGCATTACCTTCGCCCCGGTGATTTGTTGCGCCGGGAGACCATATCAGCAGATTTACTGAAAAAAGCGGCATATTTGGCCGCTTCAACCGATTTAGCGGACGATGTCACGCTGGCGTTTTTCAGCTTGGAGGCAACAACCCCGCAAGATTACCCCCCGTCACTGATTGATGAAGTATGCAAAATAGCCGATACCATCCGCGAAAAAAAATGATCCGGCAGATCCTGCTGCTCGCCGTCTTTTTCACAGCGGCCTCTTTTCACCCTGATGATAATCCTGCCCCCACGCTGGCTACGGGCACTTGTGTTGGCCCCCAGCCTTTCCACGGCTATACCTTCCTCGATCCGAACATCATCAATAAAAATGCCGCTTACGCGCCGTTTTTCACCCGATGGGGCGATTATTACGAGCGGTACTACTTTGATCAAAGCGCGGAAATTCAACAGCAGGACAATATCCGCGAATGGATCGAGCGGTTCTGCGGGAAATCGGACAAAGAGGATGTGGCCTTTGTGGTGTACCAAGCCGACCTGCACGATATCGCCGGACTGCACGATGCCGCCGCCGACCCAACACAAAAAACACCCCTCCCTTACCGTCTTGCCGGCAACACGTTCGCCGAGGTACTTGCTTACAATGGCTGTACCGAGGTGACGTCGTACTTGGTTTTCGCAAAAAAATGCGAGCCTTTTGTGACAGAAAAATCCAGTGCATGGGATGTTAACAACCGGCCAAGCGCTGAAATGATTGCATTGATAGACGAAGGGCTGGCGCGATTCAACGACACGAAGTCGCATTTTGTGAAATTGCGCTATGCCTATCAAATCATACGGCTGGCGCACTATGCCCACGACTGGCAGTACACCGTGGATTTGTACGACTACCTTATGCCTAAAATTGACCGAAAGAAACCGAGTATTGTCTATTTCTGGACGTTGGGGCATCTGGCAGGCGCCTTGCAAAAGCTGGGCAAATATCCCGAAGCAGCCTACCGTTTCTCCCTCGTTTTTCGTCATTGCCCCTCCAAAAGGGCGCAGGCATATCGTAGTTTTTTGATTCGAAACGACGACGATTGGAAAAAAACCATGGGCCTTTGTCAAAATGATGCGGAAAAAAGTACCCTGCTGGTGCTCCGTGCCGGTGGAGCCCACACCTTTCTGATAGACGATATGGCGGAGGTGTACGGCTTAGATCCTGCTAATCCGCAACTTGATCTTATGCTCCTCAGTGAAGTGCAAGAACTCGAAAAAATATTCCTGCGCACCAATATTACCGACCTACAGCAAGGCCGGGCAAGCGGAACACTCCAGCCGAAAACAGCCGTTAAGCACTTACTGGACCTTCAAATATTTATCCGTCGGGTCATTCGGGAAAAAAAGACGCCCAACCCAAAATTGTGGCGCGGTGTGGAGGGCTACCTCGAGTTGCTGGCGGGTGATCGGTATGCAGCAAAAAACCGCTGGGACAGGCTTGAAAATGACCTCGACGACACGGTGTATGAAAAACGCCTCTTGCGGCAGTTGAAAATATGGCGCTGTCTGCTGGAGATTATGCAACTGGATCCCGTTTCTTATACATCAGACAAACGGGCATTTGAAATCCGAGGCTATGAAGCTTTTCAGTGGAATCCTTCCTTTGAGCCCTTTCTCCAACAGTGGCTTGCCGAGGGGTATGCAAATCATCAACACCCCGGAAAGGCCATTCTTACCGCGTTCGCTCCTGCCGATCTGGGGCTTAGCCCACGTTTGGACGTGTACGATGACCTCCTGATGCTGGCCAACAGCAGCGATCCAATTTTGCTCGAACGCACCATGCAAATGGACACCAATCCCGACCGTGTCGTGGCGCATATACTCGAGTTAAAAGGGGCTTTGCTGCTCAGCCAAGGCCAACCAGAAGCAGCAGTAGCCACCATGCGGAAAATACTGCCCACACAATTGTCACTACTTCCTAAATTTAGTCCCTTCCGCGAAAAAGTCGGCGAAAAAATACACCGACTGGTCACCGACACCTTGCAACTCAACCGATTGGAAATTGCCCAAAAAATGATTGACTTGGAATTCAGCGCTAAAACAGCCGCTGCGCTCCATGATCCAGCGGAGGCACGCTATTGGTATAAAATGGGCATTGGGTACTACAATATGTCGTACTTCGGCTACGAATGGGAAGCCATAGATGTGTTCAGAAGTGGCTACAATCAGGAGCGGTTGTCCCAGGGGCCGGTGTTTCCCCTCCCTGGTTCACCGGAGGGTAACCGGGAAAATATTGACGTAAGCTTGGCACTTTCCTATTTTGAAAAGGCGCTGCGGACCGCCCAAGACCCTGAGGTAGCTGCCCGTGCTGCTTTTATGGCGGCGCGGTGCCAACAGAAACAATGGCTCTGTACGACAGACTGTGCTTACCGTACCGGGGGTAAATTCATTCCGATTTTACCCAAAAAATACAGCCTGTACTACGACCTGCTGTTATCTGACTACTCAGATACAAAATTTTACGGCGCTGTCGTGAAAGAGTGTAAGTGGTTGGCAGCGTACGCCCATTGAATATGCTACAAGTCTCCCGCCAACAACCGAATACGCAACTCCGCCACTTTTAAGTTGTACAACGCCATATTGCGTCGTATCAGTACTTGTTCCAAGGAGTTTTGGGCTGTTTGAGGCTCTAGTCCGTTGGTGGTACCTACGCGAAAACGCGCGGTACTGACCGATAGGTTTTCGCGTGCTGCCCGTACATTTTCATCTTCCATTCCCAAGATTTGCTGCTGCACTTGGAGGGATGAAAGTTGGTTTTCGAGTTCTGTTTCGATGATGGCACGTTGGTTTTCCACCCGAAGTTTTGCTTGTTCTGCGGCAACTTGAGCTGTTTGAACCTGACGTTTTACGTTGCCACCCGAGTAAAGTGGTGCGACGAATGATGCCCCTACGGTGATACCGGCTTGGGTGTTGTTCAGGGCAAAACCGGCGCCGTTGTCGGTGCGGAGAGCGTTCAACTGGCTGATACCCGTGAGTCGTGCTTTGCCAAGCGTACGGGTTTCATCCACGAGGATGGCGGCGATTTCCGCCGATTTTTGGAAAGAGATCAGCGTTGGATTCTGTGCCAGCACCTGCTCCGTGAGGGCTGTTTTATTGGGGGAATAGGTGTTGTCCAGTGTTTCATCTACCTCGAAGGCTGTTTCAGGCGCACGCACAAGCAACCGGTTGAGCGATCGCTTTGCGGTGGCGGTAGCGTTTTGTTGCAGCAGTAGGTCAGACCGGCGCTGGTTGAGGTCTATGCGGGCTTGTAATGCATCGGTTTGGGCTGCGAAACCTGCGGTAAGTCGGGCCTCCGCAATGCGCAAGCGCTCCTCATTGAGCACAATCACCTCCGCAAGGGCCCGTTCCTGCATTTTTCCGCGTACGATTTCATAGTAGGCCAGCAGCACATTGGCAGCCGTGGTTTGCACCATGCTTTGCAGGTTTAGTTGCCCCAGTGCAGCGTTTTGCTCCAGCCTGCTTTTCATCAGCTGCATTCTGTGGCCGTCAAAGAGCGTCCAGGAAAGCTGGACGCCGGCGTTGGCGTTGTTGAAAAACGCGCCGGAAGCCACAAATTCGCTGCCGTTGGCAAGTTGTTGCTGAAAAGCACTGAGCGTAATGTTTTCATTGGCAACAAAGTTGACCGTTGGTAGCATACCGGCATTGCCTTTGGTATCATTCAACCGGGCAATGTCGGCATCAGCACGGGAAAGTCGTATATCATAGTTTGATTCAAGCGCTATTTTGACCGCATCAGCAGCGGATAACACGGGAGCCTGTGCCTGTAAAGACTGAAAATGGGTGTAGCAAACAAGAAAAATAAGTGCGGAAAATAAGCAGCGATGTTTTTTCATGAAGCAAATATAATCGTAGAAAACAGCTTCCTGTTATCTTCAAAGTTTAACAGTAAAAAATAGCCGCTTTTTGAGACAAGTAATGGTGCTGAAACTGATTTTGTAACTGGTTAGGAGGCACGCTGCTTGGCCCAAAAAGGCCTATTTTCAGTTCTACCCCGCAGATTTTTTTGACTGTAGCGGATGCTATGGCCTGCAAAAACCCACTTCTTCTGACAAAAAATGGCCACTTTTTGTCTCAAACGCGACTACCTAACCAGTTGCCTGATTTTATTTGTTTTAAAATACTATATTTGTGTTTTAATCATCAACCTCGGTGGTTGAATCGGGCAACAAATGGGTCTCTTCGGGCCAGACACCGTGCCGCTCAAGTCGCAACGTAGAAATATCACACATGGCCAAACCGCGTACCATCTTTTTCTGTTCCAATTGCGGCGCTTCTTCCCCGAAATGGCTGGGAAAATGCGCACACTGCAACGAATGGAATACGTATCAGGAAGAACTTATCCAGAAAGAAACGACAGCGGAAGAAAAAAGGCGCTCTTGGGCGCCCTCCGGGAGGGTAGAAGCGACCAAAGCCATTCGTTTGCAGGAGGTTCAGACGGGCCGCACCCAACGTCTCGCAACGCCTGACCAAGAACTCAATCGCGTACTTGGCGGCGGTATTGTGCCGGGCTCGCTCGTACTCATGGGCGGCCAACCCGGTATCGGGAAAAGTACCCTGATGCTGCAAGTGGCCATGCAGCTACCCGCCAGGGTACTGTACGTCAGCGGCGAAGAAAGCGAAGAGCAGATTAAAATGCGCGCCGATCGTGTCAGCAATTTTAAGTCTGATTGTTTTATCCTCACCGAGACCAATGTCAGTAAAATACTTCAGCAGGCCCACGAGCTCCAACCCCAACTCATGGTGGTGGATTCCATTCAAACCATGAGTACCCCCCACCTGGACTCTGCACCCGGTGGTATAGCGCAGGTAAGAGAGTCGGCCGGTGAGCTCCTGCGCTTTGCCAAAGAAACCAACATTCCGGTCTTTCTCATCGGACACATCAACAAAGAAGGCGATATCGCAGGCCCAAAATTGCTCGAACACATCGTCGATTGTGTCCTTCAGTTTGAAGGCGACAGGCACAACACTTACCGCATCCTGCGTACCCTGAAAAACCGCTTTGGCAGTACCGATGAAATGGGTATTTATGAAATGCAAAGCGATGGACTCCGTGAGGTGAGCAATCCTTCGGAGTTGCTGCTCAGCCAGAAAGACGAAGAACTCAGCGGTTGTGCCGTGGCCGCCACCATGGAAGGTATGCGCCCGATGCTCATCGAAACACAGGCGCTCGTATCAAAGGCCGTCTTCGGTACCCCACAACGTTCGGCCACCGGCTTCGATATGCGCAGGCTTTCGATGCTACTGGCAGTGCTGGAAAAGCGCTGTGGCTATTTTTTTAGCATCAACGACGTGTTCCTCAACCTCGCCGGCGGTATTCGGGTGGAAGACCCAGGCATTGACCTCGCCATTGTAGCCTCGCTGATCTCCAGTTTGCTCGATGTGAGCGTCGCCTCCAATGTCTGTTTTGCAGGAGAGGTAGGTCTTTCGGGAGAAATTCGTGCCGTTCAGCGCGTCGAACAGCGTATCGCAGAGGCGGCACGGCTCGGATTTAAAGAGATTTATGTTTCCAAATACGGTATGAAAGGCATAGATACAAAGCGCTATGATATTCGTATTCGAACATTGGGCAAGGTAGAGGAGCTGAAGCACGCGTTGTTTGTGTGATAATTTTGCGTGCAGCAACCGTTAATTTATGGGCTGACTGTTGTTCTTGTCATTGTGGTAACCTACTTTTGCACCCTGTTTTTAATCCACCTTTCGCATTCGAGAAACGATGTAACCGATTACAACGCAGCTGTTTTCCTAAAGTCAGTCCTGCATTTATCCTACTGGTGGCGTTTTTACCACTGTTGTCAACTTTTTTGGCAAACGTTTTCTCTTAGTCCTCTTTCGCGTTGTGTTGTTTTTTTCGTTCCACCGGGTAGGGTGGCACGTTTATCGCTGTATCAGCGTGTATATTTCTACCCAGGTCAAAGTTAGCCCCTCGATAATACTCTTGGGGCGCCACTTTTTCCATTCCATACGGTTCAGGTGTCTTATGCTTCAAGGCGAGAACCCCGGTTGCGAAAAGTTGCAGCCGGGTTTTTTTTTGCCCAACCGCGCGCTGCGCGCGCAAAAGGTTTCTCTGTGGAGACCTTCTAGGCCGTGGGTGTTTGATCCGACGTAACTGGTTAGCGTGGTCGCGTCTGAGACAAAAAAATGGACCTTTTTGGGCCAGACAGCGTGTCACCTAACCAGTTACGATTCGACATACAAAAAGTGCGATTTCACACAACCTCCTCCTGCACGCTACGGAAGGTAACCCTTACCTTTGCACCATGCGCATCCACGACCTTTCCGATACCATCGTTGCCCTTGCCACCCCGCCCGGTGTGGGCGCTATAGGCGTGATACGGCTCTCCGGCCCGAAAGCCATCGCCATCACCGACCGTATTTTTTCCGGTAAAAAACTGTCCGAACAGCCCAGTCATACCGCCCATTTTGGTCGCATAACAACCACCGAAGGCCAGGCAATAGACGAGGTACTGGTCACCGTTTTTTGGGAAAATAAATCCTACACCGGACAAGAGACCGTGGAAATAAGTTGTCACGGATCTTCCTTTATCCAGCAGCGCATCGTTGAATTGTGCCTCCAACAGGGTGCACGCATGGCCCAGCCGGGTGAATATACCCTTCGAGCGTTTTTAAACGGCAAATTAGACCTCAGTCAGGCCGAAGCCGTGGCGGATTTGATCGCGTCTGAAAACGAAGCCGCACATGCCGTGGCGCTCAACCAACTGCGGGGTGGTTTCAAAAAAGAAATCCAGTTGTTGCGCGAAGAGCTCATCCACTTTGCCAGCATGGTGGAATTAGAACTTGATTTTGGCGAAGAAGATGTGGCATTCGCCGACCGCAACGAATTGGCCAACCTGGTGAAGAAAATCCGCCTACACCTCGAGCCCCTTATTGCTTCTTTCGCTCTCGGGAACGCCCTAAAAAGCGGTATCTCCACCGTCATCGCAGGACGCCCCAATGCCGGGAAATCCACCCTGCTCAATGCCCTGCTCAACGAAGAACGCGCCATCGTTTCCGATATCCCCGGCACCACCCGCGACACCATCGAAGAGGTGGTCAATATCAAGGGCATTCAGTTCAGATTGGTGGATACCGCCGGCATTCGGGAGGCCCAGGATGCCATCGAGGTCCTTGGGGTACAGCGCACCATGGAAAAAATTGAACAGGCCGCCATCGTCGTTTATGTCTGGGACGTGGCAGGCGGTATGACCCTCCAAGACGTCTATCAGGACCTCCGCGCGCTCATATTCGGCCATGAAGAGACCGAAAACCAACCCACCAGAACCACTATGCCCGGGTATATCGTCGTGTGCAACAAAATGGACCGCAACCCGCTGTTTTGCACCGAATGGCTGCTAGATCCTTGTATGCCTGCGATTCACCCCTATCTTTTGGGGCCCGAACAGCCAGTGCCGCCGCAACTTTCTGCCGATTCTATTATTCCCGTCTCCGCAAAAAATGAGATGAATGTGGAATTTTTGAAGGAAAAACTATTCTCGGTAGCCGTTGGTGGCCATGATGGCGAATCTGCCTGGCTTGGCAAGAGCGAGACCACCATCGTTACCAATGCGCGTCACCACGACGCCCTGCGCCGCGCCGATGCCGCCTTGAACGATGTGCTGCTAGCCCTTGCGTTGGGCCTTACCGGGGATCTTATCGCCCAAGACATCCGGCGATCACTCCTCTGCCTCGGAGAAATTTCAGGCGAAATTGGCGTGGAAGACTTGCTGGAAAATATATTTAGTAAGTTCTGTATCGGGAAATAGTAACTTGTGAGACTGTCTAATCTTCCGCCTCGTCAGGTGTTCCTGATGGTCCTCCCACCCGCCGCGCTTGGTGTTTTCACCAAGTGCAAACGGCGGAGTGCGTGACATATCTTGGAAAAATAACAATAAGGCGGCCATTTCTGACCTATATTTGGCCTTTCAGCGAATAGTCACCCCGATTCGAGGCACTAATGCGAAATCTCGACAATCGGGGCTCTTAGCAATCACATCAACGCTAAGAAGCGTCACTCACTCCGCCGTATGCGCTTGGTGAAAACACCAAGCGCGGCGATTGGGATGATCTTGGCGAACACCAAGCAAGGCAGAAAAAGCGATTTTGCAAACACATCATAAAATTCTTTGCGTGCCGTTTTTACTTTTGATTTGTCTTCTTTCCCTTCAATGGATAAGCCAAAATTTGTACGAATGTGAATATCGATGTCTTCTGAAAATCTATGAATTAACCCATAGCCTTTGGATAATGAAGTTCCTCCTTTTAATTCAAATTCAATTCCTTGTTGTTGCAATGAGTACAATGCATGCGTGATCCAATAATCTTTCTCAACCAATGTAATGTCCATACCTTTTTGGGTAGATACAATGGAGAGAAGCTCTTTGAATTCCGGGTCGTTATGTATGAAATCAAGCATGCTGGAGCACGTTTCGAACGATTGATTTTAATTTACGTTTTGTTTTGCCGTTTCCATAAAGTTGAGTTGCCTTCATTAAAGCATCAGTATTAAAGCTGCCAATGTTATTTGGTAATTTATCCAAAGTTTGAGATTGGTCTTCCGCAAGATTTTCCATATTGTTTAATAAGTCAACAAGTAGGTATTCTCTTGTGATATTCTTGGGAAATGATGATTTCAATTTGAATTCGAATGTCTTACCATTGAGCTGAAACTCGCCTTTGCGCTTATGATTGTAAACCCATGTGGTATTGTAAAGTTGTGTTAGGCCTAGTCCTAATGAATTATAACTATTTGGGGATACCATTAGAAAATCTTCGTCCTTCAGAAAACGTTCAACTACTTGGTGATCATCAGGAGGGACAGCCCCAAATTTAGATTGTTTAGGTGCGTAATACAGTCCTTGGTTAAGTTTTATCAATGTTCCATCTTTAGTGAGCTGCGCCAAATGCCTATCTATGGCCGTGGAATAATATTCCAAGTCAGAACGGCGATACACTTTACCTTGCTTTATATGTTGACGGAGTAAATTCATTGCTCGAATATAAAGGTAGAAAGATTTTTTGAAATGCATGAAAAAAATGGAAAAATTCATGCATAAACTACAAATACTCAAATAATTAATAACTCATTGGCTCATGTGGTTAAATTTTTCGCATTTTAGGGATATAAAATCGGGGGCAAACAGGGTGCAGTCAGAAGAAAAAAACGACAACAAAATACAAGTATCAAAATTTTATTTTATCTTCGTTTTGTAGTTCTTTTTTGTTGCTTACATGTTGCGCAAGAAAGTCGAAATCTGATGAGTAGTTGCTCAATTGTTGCTCGTGAAAATTGCAGAAAGCTTTACTATCAAAGGGTTTAAGCGTTTATCTTTTGTTATCAGTTCATGTATCGGGAAATAGTAACTTGTGAGACTGTCTAATTTTCCGCCTCGTCAGGTGTTCCTGATG
>CAIZLM010000200.1 GCA_903933805.1 uncultured Bacteroidota bacterium
GCGGTGGCGACGAACGCAAGCCTTGGCAAGACCGCAGTGAACGCGGTGGCGACGAGCGCAAGCCTTGGCAAGACCGCAGTGAACGCGGTGGCGACGAACGCAAGCCTTGGCAAGACCGCAGTGAACGCGGTGGCGACGAGCGCAAGCCTTGGCAAGACCGCAGCGACCGCGGTGGCGACGAGCGCAAACCTTGGCAAGACCGCAGTGAACGCGGAGGTGACGAACGCAAACCTTGGCAAGACCGCAGCGAACGCGGTGGCGACGAGCGCAAGCCATGGCAAGACCGCAGTGAACGCGGTGGCGACGAGCGCAAACCTTGGCAAGACCGCAGCGAACGCGGTGGCGACGAACGCAAGCCTTGGCAAGACCGCAGTGAACGCGGTGGCGGTGAACGCAAGCCCTGGCAAGATCGCAGCGAACAAGGTGGCGGTGAACGCAAGCCTTGGCAAGATCGCAGCGAACGCGGTGGCGACGAACGCAAGCCTTGGCAAGACCGCAGCGAACGCGGCGGTGACGAACGCAAACCCTGGCAAGACCGCGGCGAACAAGGTGGCGACGAACGCAAGCCTTGGCAAGACCGCAGCGAACGCGGAGGTGACGAACGCAAGCCTTGGCAAGACCGCAGCGAACGCGGTGGCGACGAACGCAAGCCATGGCAAGACCGCAGCGAACGCGGCGGTGAGCGCAAACCTTTTCAAGACCGCAGCGAACGCGGTGGTGATGAGCGCAAACCTTGGCAAAAAGGCGGATTCAGCAATAAGCCGGTTGGTAAAAAGCCTTTTCATAAAAACGACGACTTCTCCATTGAGCGCAAACCAAAGCCGGAACTTCCAAGTGGTGAAGGAATGCCACTCAACAAATATTTGGCCCACTGCGGCATTGCTTCCAGACGGAAGTCCGTTGATTTTATCAATGAAGGCAAGGTGCTCGTGAATGGAGCAGTTAAGACTGAGCCATTTTACAGAATACAGCCCACAGATACGGTCATCTGTGACGGACAAGTGGTCGCCATTCAGGAGCGCCAAATGTATGTATTACTCAATAAGCCCAAAAATGTCATCACATCAACCGAGGATGAACATGGACGGGCCACGGTGCTTGACATGGTAGATTCAACCTTTCCTGAGCGTATTTTTCCTGTTGGAAGGCTTGACCGTGATACCACGGGACTCATATTGCTCACCAATGATGGCGATTTGGCTCAAAAACTGACACATCCAAGTTATGCCGTTCACAAGCAATATCGGGTAGGTTTACGCAGTTCACTGACGCAATCAGACTTGGAGCACATCGAAAGCGGTGTTGAGCTCGAAGATGGTCTTATGGAGGTCAATTGGATTCGTTTTTCAGAAGATCACCCCAACAGAGATGTTGTGGAACTCGAAATTACATCAGGGCGCAATCGTATTGTCCGCCGATTGTTTGAGCATCTCGGTTATGAAGTATTCAAACTTGATCGTTTTTATTTTGCCGGATTGACCAAAAAAGACCTTCCACGTGGAAGTTTTCGCGAACTCACCCAACGCGAGGTAATCATGTTAAAGCACTTTACTGGTCACCCTTCTTCCGGCAAAAAAAAGCAAAAAGAAGATTCGGAAGAGATGGAGGAAATACTCCAGGAGATGCCTCAGGATGCAACTGAAATGCCGAACGACATGGAAGCGGAATAAATGGGTGCTGTGGGCAAAGAATAAGCTACGGCAACAGATACTTACTAAGCGAGCGGCCATGGCTGCTCGCTTTTTTTTGACTACGGAGCGGTATCTTTGAGGCTAAAAGCCCCCCCCCAACAGGCGTCAACGATGAAACACCGTAGAAAACGTTTGTATTTGCTGTCTAACACCACAACGAAATACCATAGCTTTATAGAATGACTCAAATAAAAACGGATATTTTGGTACTTGGCTCTGGGATTGCAGGGCTGACTTTTGCCATCAAGACCGCCAAACAGCTTCCCGACCGACAGATAATGGTCCTCACCAAAACCAATGAGGGAGAGAGCAACACCCGCTACGCCCAGGGTGGCGTAGCCGCCGTGTGGAATGTCGAAAAAGACAACTTCGACAAACACATTGCGGATACCCTGGATGCTGGCGATGGACTTTGCAAAGAAGATATTGTGCGGATCGTTGTCGAAGAAGGCCCAGAACGGGTGCGTGAAATCATCGAGTGGGGCGCGCGTTTTGACAAAGAAAAAGAACTGGATGTCTATGACCTTGCCCGCGAGGGAGGACATTCCGAGAATAGGATTCTCCATTTCAAGGACTTTACCGGATGGGAAATTCAGCGAACACTCATGGAGGAGGCCATGAAATTTGATAATATCAAAGTGTTAGAACACTACTTTGCCCTTGATTTTATCACCCAGCACCATCTTGGGCGCATGGTAATCCGGGTTACACCCAACATTGAATGTTACGGTTGCTATGCCCTCAACAAGCAAAACAACTCCATCGAAACCATCCTCAGTCGGGTGACCATTTGTTGTACAGGTGGTGGTGGCCAAGTGTACAAGTCCACCACCAACCCCATTATTGCCACAGGCGATGGGGTAGCGATGGCCTATCGTGCCAAAGGTCGCGTTGAAAACATGGAGTTCATGCAATTTCACCCCACGGCACTGTACAACCCCGCCGGCGAAAACCCTTCTTTTTTGGTTTCAGAAGCGGTAAGAGGGCATGGTGCCATCTTAAAAAACGAAGTGGGAGAGGCTTTTATGCAGGAGTATGATCCGCGCTTGTCGCTCGCTCCGCGGGATATCGTAGCCCGAGCCATTGATGCGGAAATGAAAAAACGCGGAACGGACTGCATGTACCTAGATTGCCGCCACTTGGACCACGATGATTTTTTAGCGCATTTCCCGACTATCTACGACAAGTGCTTGGAAATGGGCGTCAATCCCATGAAAAGTATGATTCCAGTGGTGCCTGCTTGTCACTACATGTGTGGCGGAATACTCGTGGATGCTGTGGGGCGAAGCAGTATTCATCGGTTGTATGCCGCAGGAGAGTCTAGCAGCACCGGATTGCACGGCGCCAATCGTCTGGCCTCCAACTCTTTGTTGGAAGCCTTGGTGTTTGCCCATCGTATCTCCGATGATGTTTTTAAGCACATAGGAGCATGGACTATTGAGGATCGTATTCCCGACTGGAATGCCGAAGGCACCACAGATCCGCAAGAGATGGTACTCATTACGCAGGGCATCAAAGAACTCAAAGAAATCATGTCTTATTACGTGGGCATCGTTCGATCCAACTTGCGTTTGAAGCGTGCGCTTGACCGCTTGTATTTGCTGTACCAGGAGACAGAAGAGCTTTACCGGACCAGTACAATTTCTCCCCAGTTGATGGAATTGCGCAACCTGATCACCATTGCTTATCTGATTACCCGTTCGGCCACACACCGTCGAGAGAGTCGGGGGTTACATTTCACAACAGACTATCCCGGGCAATTGGAGTTCAAAGAATTTTCTATACTTTAATTTTGTCCATTATTGGGCCAAATTGGTCATAAATGCCTCGAAAGCGGTTCGAAAACGGTATTTGAAAATAAAATAATAAAAAAGATTGAAAAATGCTTGGTGGATGGGAAAAACTGAGCTTACCTTTGCAGCCCCAAAAGACACAAACACAAATACAAAATTGATTGCGATTGACCCATAATTTAGGGTTGTTCAATAAAGAGTTCATTGACATGCTGGGAGAGGATTGAAGATAGAGGTAGTAAAGTAGGGTAATTGCGTTTAGAGAAATGTTCACAATCTAATTGTGAGCCAAGGATAGGAAGCGAATAAGAGCATGCGGGGAATGCCTTGGCTCCCGGGGACGACGAAGGACGCGGTAAGCTGCGAAAATCTACGGGGAGTTGCAAACTAGCGTTGATCCGTAGGTGTCCGAATGGGGCAACCCATCTCAATGAAGTTGAGAAGACAATATGTCGTTAACCCTCTGAACTGAAACATCTAAGTAGGAGGAGGAAAAGAAAACAAAAGTGATTCCGAGAGTAGTGGCGAGCGAAATCGGAAGAGGCCAAACCAGTGAGCGTGCTCACTGGGGTTGTAGGGTCGCGACGTGGGATTGAATTGTTTTTAGCGGAACGGATTGGAAAATCTGGCCATAGCAGGTGATAGCCCTGTACGCGAAAGAGACGTTCACCCTAGCGATACCCTGAGTAGGGCGGGGCCGGAGAAACCCTGTCTGAACCTGGCGGCACCATCCGCTAAGCCTAAATACCACCGGGAGACCGATAGTGAACCAGTACCGTAAGGGAAAGGTGAAAAGAACCCTGAGCAAGGGAGTGAAAAGACCCTGAAACCGCATGCTTACAAGCGGTAGGAGTTCTGAAGCAATTTGGAATGACTGCGTGCCTTTTGCATAATGAGCCTACGAGTTACTCCTGTCTGGCAGCCTAAGTACTTCAGGTACGGAAGCATAGCGAAAGCGAGTCTTAACAGGGCGTTAGTCAGGCGGGGTAGACGCGAAACCGAGTGATCTATCCATGGGCAGGTTGAAGGTGCGATAGTCTCGCACTGGAGGACCGAACTGGTAAGTGTTGAAAAACTTTCGGATGACCTGTGGATAGGGGTGAAAGGCCAATCAAACTCGGAGATAGCTCGTACTCCCCGAAATGCATTTAGGTGCAGCGTCGTGGAATATGTGTTGGAGGTAAAGCTACTGAGAAGGCTAGGGGGCTTCACCGCCTACCAACCCTTAACAAACTCTGAATGCCACCACATAGTAACGGCAGTGAGCCCCGGGGTGCGAAGGTCACGGGGCGAGAGGGGAACAACCCAGACCAACAGTTAAGGTCCCTAAGTTCGGCTAAGTTGCTAGAACGAGGTGGGAATGCAGTGACAGCCAGGATGTTTGCTTGGAAGCAGCAATTCATTCAAAGAGTGCGTAACAGCTCACTGGTCGAGCGTTCCTGCGCGGAAAATAAGCGGGCATCAAGCCGGGCACCGAAACTTTGGATTCGAAAGAGTGGTAGGGGAGCATTCTGCGGGATTGAAGCAGTGGCGTGAGCCAATGTGGACTTAGCAGAAAAGCAAATGTAGGCATAAGTAACGATAAATGATGTGGAAAACATCATCGCCGTAAGACCAAGGGTTCCTGATCTACGTTAATCGGATCAGGGTGAGCCGGGTCCTAAGGATAAGCCGATAGGCGAAGCCGATGGCAAATGGGTTAAGATTCCCATGCCAGCGCGAACTGTGAAACAGGGACGGAGAGCGGGAGGTGCCGCGTGCTGACGGAATAGCACGTTAAAGCGCAAGTGATAGTACACCAAACTCTTTGGAGTGCGGTGATAGTGCACTGAACAATCTTCCAGGAAAAGCTGTTGAAACATCAGGTTCGTGCTGCCCGTACCGTAAACCGACACAGGTGGTCGAGGAGAGCATCCTAAGGCGCTCGAGTGATTCGTGGCTAAGGAACTAGGCAAAATAGTCTCGTAACTTCGGGAGAAGAGACTCCTGCAGCAATGTAGGACGCAGTGAAGAGGCCCAGGCGACTGTTTAGCAAAAACACATGGCTTTGCGAAATCGAGAGATGATGTATAAGGCCTGACACCTGCCCGGTGCCGGAAGGTTAAGGAAGGGGCTTAGGGGTAACTCGAAGGTCTTGACTGAAGCCCCGGTAAACGGCGGCCGTAACTATAACGGTCCTAAGGTAGCGAAATTCCTTGTCGGGTAAGTTCCGACCTGCACGAATGGTGTAACGATCTGGGCACTGTCTCAGCCACGAGCTCGGTGAAATTGAAGTATCGGTGAAGATGCCGATTACCCGCAACGGGACGGAAAGACCCCGTGAACCTTTACTGCAGCTTTGCGTTGGGCTCGAATATTCGATGCGTAGGATAGGTGGGAGGCTATGATCCGGCAGTTTTGGCTGTCGGGGAGCCGACGTTGAAATACCACCCTTTGCCTATTTGAGTCCTAATCCCGTTTTAACGGGAGACACCGCATGGCGGGCAGTTTGACTGGGGTGGTCACCTCCAAAAGTGTAACGGAGGTTTGCAAAGGTGCCCTCAGTACGGTCGGTAACCGTACGTAGAGCGTATTAGTATAAGGGCGCTTGACTGAGAGGCCGACGGGCCGATCAGGGCCGAAAGGCGGCTAAAGTGATCCGGTGGTTCCGCATGGAAGGGCCATCGCTCAAAGGATAAAAGGTACTCCGGGGATAACAGGCTGATCTCCCCCAAGAGCTCATATCGACGGGGAGGTTTGGCACCTCGATGTCGGCTCGTCGCATCCTGGGGCTGGAGAAGGTCCCAAGGGTTGGGCTGTTCGCCCATTAAAGCGGCACGTGAGCTGGGTTCAGAACGTCGCAAGACAGTTCGGTCCCTATCTGTTGTGGGCGTGGGAAGGTTGAGGGGACCTGGCACTAGTACGAGAGGACCGTGCTGGACGAACCGCTCGTGTGCCTGTTGTGACGCCAGTTGCAGCGCAGGGTAGCGATGTTCGGCAGGGATAAGCGCTGAAAGCATCTAAGCGCGAAGCCCACCTCGAGATGAGCCTTCCGATTAAGGGTCGCAGGAGACTACTGCGTTGATAGGCGGCAGGTGTGAGCGTGGTGACATGTTGAGCCGAGCCGTACTAATTGCCCGTAAGCTTCCTTTTTTTTTAAATTTTTAAGCAAGTACGCCGGGCTGTTGTAAAGCAGCCCGCTGGATTAGATTACCCTATTACCTTTATAATAGATCCTCTCTTCAGTTTTGTCAATAAGAAAAATTTCTGACGGTCGTCAGGAAAAGAAACGTTGGTGCCTTTGGCGGCAGGGATCCACCTCTTCCCATTCCGAACAGAGTCGTTAAGCCTGCCAGCGCTGATGGTACTGGGTCAGATGTCCCGGGAGAGTAAGTCGGTGCCAACTCAATATACAATTACCCCCGCTGGTTCTCCAGTGGGGGTTTTGTCTTTTATCCCCTTCTAGTTTCGTTTTATCTCCCAAAACCTCCAATGGTTGACGAAAAGCAATTTGTTGCAAGCTGCTTGCCTCTTTCTGCCGAATTATCAGCAGAGGTATGTAGTTTTGCAGCGTGAAGTTGTCTTGCGAATGGAAGCGGTTTACGCTCCCCGATGGCTTCTTTCAGCATATAACCCCACTCGGTGGCTTTCTAATACCACCATCCGGCTATTCTTAAAATTTGTAAATCCTGTTATGAGATTCGGTGTTATCGTTTTTCCCGGTTCCAATTGCGACGACGACATGGTGCACGTGCTCGGTGATGTTATGGGACAAGAAGTTGTGAAAATTTGGCACAAGGATGTTGCCTTGCCACCCGAATTTGGCCCCGGCGACTGTCTCGTGCTGCCTGGTGGCTTCTCCTTCGGCGATTATGTGCGCGCAGGCGCTATCGCACGTTTTTCCCCCATCATGAAAGCTGTACAGGAATTCGCCCACGCAGGCGGATTTGTTTTTGGCGTATGCAATGGCTTCCAAATTCTGTGCGAATGCGGATTGCTGCCCGGTGCCCTGCTGCGCAACGAACACCTGCGGTTTATCTGTAAAAATGTGTGGATTAAAGCCGTTACCCAGCACTCGCCTATTACAACAGATATTCCATTGAACCTGCCCCTGAAAATTCCCATCGCACACGCGGAAGGTCGGTATTATGCCGATAAAGAGACGCTTGATGCGCTGGAAGCCAACGATCAGGTACTTTTTCGCTACTGTGATGAAGATGGCAATGACGCCAATCCCAATGGGGCCATGCGCAGCATCGCCGGAATTTGTAACGCACAACGCAATGTCTTCGGAATGATGCCGCACCCGGAACGTGCCAGTGAAACAATACTCGGCAATACCGATGGGCGTATCATTTTTGAATCGCTCTTGAATATTGCGGCACTTTCCAGTAAGTGATCGCTAAAAGGGACTCGGCTACAACGATAGTATCACTTGCTTCAAACCTGCTTGCGGGAAACAGTCAAATTTGTCGGTGCGCACATTCGTGTGTGTCCACAATCCTGCTGCACCGTTGAAACAAGCGCTGTTGAACTCAAATGCGCTTTTCCCGACCGAATCTAAGGCATATTGTGTGTTCACACCCATTACGCCATCCGCGGCAATGAGGCGGCCATCCAATCCCACAAAACCTTTTTCGCGCAACCAAAGCTGCTTTTTCAGGGTGGTGTTCAATCCCGTGGGCAATTTCAGACTTTCCTTTTTGATCCATTCCTGTAACCCCTTTTTCAAATCAATATTGAAGCGGCGCCCCAAGTCTATCACCAACAACCGCACCGACTCAAGCTGGGCATCGGAGTAACTGTGGTAGTAATCGTATGCCCTGAACGGTTTATCAAGGTGCGTGATCGCACTTTTGTCCGTGAACTCGGTGTTGACATACGTGTAATACTTGTTTCCAGCTTTGCGCAGGTAACCGAATGAGCATATTTCGATGCCAATGGATGTTTTGTCGAGCCGCCCCCCGGAATCTGGGATTCCAAGGTGATAAGCCCATCTGGTTTCATCAAAACACCGGTATATTTTTCCATCGTATCGGAGGTCAAGCCCGTCGCTTGACTTGTTTCCAACAACAAAGGCCGTGGCGACACGTCCGCGGGCATCACCCTCCCAGCCCAGGATGGTGTACACAGGATGGTGAGCACCTGCCGTGTGGTGGAGAAAAATGTTGGTTTTGGGATACTTTTCAAGGTAATAATTGCGCTCACTGAGGAGTTTTTCGCGGATTTCTAGGGCCATGGGTGGGTAAATTTAGGTCGTGAAGTAAAAGTAAATACAACTGGTTACAAATTTTCAAGTTTTGCTTCCGTTTGCCGCAGGCGTTCCCGACAGAAATTGGCCAGCGTAGAGGCCCGTTCTATCCTTTCTGCCAACTGGTCAATGCCAATGGTTTCTGCCTGCAGTTCGCGCACGATTTGCTGCAGTTCTGCCCAAGCGTCGTCATAATTGCTCGGTTGTTCGCGTTGTTTTTTCATGGGTATTGAGTTCGAATTCAAGTGTTTTTTAGCTGGTTGGGTGGCGCGCCGTCTGGCCCAAAATGGACACTTTTTTGTCTCATACGCGACCACCCAACCAACTACTTTTTTTGTAGCAGCACTTCCCAACGATGGAAGGCAGCCTGGTAGGCTTCTTTTGAGGGTTGAGGTACATATTGGGAAACAACATCCATTTCGCACAGGGCGTCTTCTACACTGTTGTAAATTCCAACGGCCACCCCGGCAGCCTTGGCAGCGCCAACGGCACCCGTGGTTGAAATCACCTCAATGGTAACGTCCAACAAGGTCGCTACCGTGTTCGAGAAAATGGCCGATTGGAATAAATTGTCGTTTCCCACGCGCAGCAGGGTGACGGGAATACCCAAATCTCGGAGCACCGCAGTTCCTTTTACGAATGAAAACGCAATTCCTTCCAAAATTGCGCGATAATAGTGCCGCGGCTCGTGGCGGTTGAACTGAATTCCAGAGAGGGTGGCTCCTAGGTTTTGGTTGCCCAGCATGCGCTCTGCACCATTTCCAAAGGGCAATACAGTCAACCCCTCCGAACCAATCGCAACGGTAGCGGCCATCGTCTCCAGTTCTGAGTAGGTCAGGTGCGTATCGCCCAATAACTGTCGTATCCAGCGATAGGCGCTGCCCGCTCCGTTGAGACAGAGCAGTACCCCCGTCAAGGGGTTTTCTGGCGTATAATTTACGTGAGCAAAGCTATTCACACGCAACAGCGGATCGTAGGTTGGCTGGGAGGTCACCGCGTACACCACACCTGAAGTACCGCCGGTTGCCGCGATTTCGCCGGGACGGAGCACATTCAAGGAAAGTGCGTTGTTCGGTTGGTCGCCTGCTCGATACCCTATGGGTATGCCGGGAGCCAATCCCAGTGCCAGTGCAGCAGCAGCGGTCAAGTGTCCCTGAATTCCAAAAACAGGTACCAGTGCCGGCAGCATCCGCTCCGGTATCTCGTAGTGTTTCAGGAGCAATTCGGCCACCGAATGGTCGGAAAAATCCCACAATATACCCTCTGAAAGCCCCGTAATGGTGGTGCGAACATCGGCCGTCATCTGGTAGGCGATATAATCTCCTGGCAACATGATTTTATCAATCTGCGCGAAAATAGCCGGCTCATTTTCCCGCACCCACCGCAACTTTGACGCCGTAAAATTACCCGGAGCATTGAGCATGTGCGCCAAACAATAATCCCCTCCCAAAGCAGCGAATGCCTGATCGCCGATCGATACCGCCCGGCTATCACACCAGATAATGGCAGGCCTCAATACTTCGCCCGATTCCGACAGCAACACCAGCCCGTGCATCTGATAGGCAATCCCAATACCGACAATATCATCCGGCGACACGCCGGTTTGCGCCAGCAACCTCTCCGTGGCAGCACATGCAGCTGCCCACCAATCAGCAGGGTCTTGTTCTGCCCAATCAGGCTGGGGTGCCGCAATCGGCATTTCATCTGCGGGGTGTTGCGCTACGCCCACCGCACGGCCCGTTGCCGTCTGCACCAGCGCAACCTTGACAGAAGAAGAGCCGATATCATATCCGAGTAGGTACATAATTATGTTTGTATGAGCAGGCGAAGATATAGTCGAACAGCTACGTTTGACGGGTTTTTTTTGAAATATTGGGTGGCTGTTGTCTCGCCATATTGCCGAGAATAACCGTGTTTTGGCTTTTTATACAGAGATTGATCAGCTTCAAAGCACTTTAACCCCTTTTTTTTCGTTTTAGTAGCATTTTTGGCCAAAAAGCTCTATACTTTTGCGGCCTATAAAAGCGCAATTCTTCGTGAAAATCATGCCAGATATTTCTTATTCCCCCTTGAGGATCTTGACCTGTGGTCTTTTTTTGTTCGCCCACCTATTGTTCGCCCAAAAAGCCGATGTAGAGGTGACGCGCTGTAATGCTATTGACCGTGCACTGCCGGTGAAAAATGTATCATTAGATGCTACTGGACGCCGTTGGGCAGCCAACAACAAAGGCGTTGTACAAATAAAAACCATTGATCTGTCCGTTCCGCTCACCATTGCCTCCGGCGACCGGAATGTGCTCTCTTACCACGGCGGAAACGCTGATTTTACCTGGACCGAAACACAGTTTCAGGAACAGGTGAATACGCCATGCAGCGTCACCGCCGCTTGGCTCGATACCAAAAACCACGTGCTCTGGCTCGGCACAGACGAGGCCGGATTGTTTCAGTTCAGTACAGAACCGACATTCAAGATGGTACAGCAGTACCTCCCCGTCAATTCAAAATTGAAATCAAACCACATTACCCATATTTTTCAAGACGCCACCAGCAGGCTCTGGATTGGCAATGAAGGCGGTATCATGTACGGAACCCCGGGACGCTGGAAAAATGACCTGAATGGGTTTGCGGTTCAGCGGGTGCGAGAATTCAATACCGTTATTTATGTGCTCGCCGATGGCGCAATCTCTAAGGCTCCCGGTGGGGAAAAATGGTCGGATCTCGCCTTGGAAGAGCGATACTTGGAAGGTGATATTCGTGATTTCGATATCGATGCTACTGGAAAAATGTGGATCGTTTCAGGCAATATTACCCGTTTTGATATGGTCGCAAATACGTACGACGAATTTGGGGGCGCTGATTATTATACCAGCCAGTATGGCAATTGTATCGCAGTGGATGCTGATGGCGCTGCCTGGATCGGTACGGAAGACAAAGGTCTTTTCAACATCGATATGGTTTCCAACATGGTGCTCACCGCCTATGTCGAGCAGCCCATCAGTTGTGAAGGCAACGGCAAAGATGCCGTCGTGCTGGCCAAGGTATCGGGCGGTATTGAACCTTACACCTATGCGTGGAGTGGCGGACTGAGTGGCGAAGCACCACGCAATATTGGTGCAGGATTATATACCGTCACGGTGACCGACAGCAAGGGGAAAATCCGTACAGCCGATGTGAGTGTGTTGGATGCGCGTCTTAAACTTAAAGTCCGCCAGAAAAAACCGGCCAGCGGACCCGGTATCGCCGATGGATCGGCCGAAGTGGACATTGCCACCAATGCCAGCGGTATTTCGATCCTGTGGGACAACGGGGAGGTGATGGTGACGGCCACCAAACTCGCCGCCGGGGAACACAAAGTGGCCGTGACAGATCCCAAAGGGTGCGCCATGACCCTTACAGTAATGATTGCTGTTGCCGGTCAGCCTCTGGTGCTGACCCTCACACCAGAAATAAATATTATGTGCGCTGGGGGGAAAGTACCACTGCTCGCAAAAGTGGACGGCGGTAAGCCTCCATATACTTTCAGCTGGAACAATTCCGGCCTTTCCGGCGACAAAGTGAACGTATCTGCGGGAAAATATGCACTGACCGTAACAGACGCGACTGGTACCACCGCAACAGCCAGCTATAACCTCACACAACCTGAGCCGCTCACCGTCACAGCCATGGCCCAAACCGTTTCATCAGCGGGTGGCGCAGATGGGAAAGCGATCGCCCAAGCGAAGGGAGGATCGGGTACCTACGCGTTTAAATGGGACAATGGCGAAACTTCTTTCTCTGCGACCAAACTGACGGCGGGAAGTCACACGGTCATAGTCTCCGATGCCCATGGCTGTGTGGCCAATGCAACCGTTAGAATTGAAGCCAAAATTGACGGTTTCGCCGTGATCCTGCGAGAGGCTCGACCCATCAAATGCTATGGTGAAAAGACCAATCTCTCGGTGGCAGCGGTAGGCGGAAAAACGCCCTATAAAGAATATATATGGTCGCCCAACATTAAATCGGCGGCACAAAGCGTAGACGCCGGAGACTATGCAGTTACCGCCACCGATGCTGCCGGCACCACCGCAACCGCCACCATAACCGTTGTAGCGCCACAGGAACTACTCGCCTCCGCCATTCCGCAATCTGCCACCAATGCCGGCGAAGACAATGGGAAAGCATTGGTCACCATCAAAGGTGGCACTGGCGCCATGTCATTCAACTGGGACAATGGAGAAATTACCGCCGCTACCAACCACCTCTCCGCAGGGTTGCACCGTGTGACAGTCACCGACGAAAATGGATGCACAGCAACGGCCACCGTGACCATTACGGAGGGTGTTCTGCCGCTTACGATGGTTGTAAGTGAAGTCAAAGCCATCACATGTGCCGGCGAAAAAGCAGCGCTTGAAATTCAAGTAATCGGAGGAAAGGGGCCTTTCAACTATGCTTGGAGCAATCCCGCCATCGTGGGTGGCAGACCCAATGTGCTGGCCGGTGATTACTCGGTCACCATGACCGACATGGCAGGTACCAAGGCGGTAGCCACCATTTCCGTCAAGCAGCCTGCCGCCATGGTTGTGAAAAACGTGGCGTGTAGCCCAGCCAATATTGGTGCAAGCGACGGCAAAGCAAAAGTCATTTTTGAAGGAGGGGCCTCTCCTCGAACATTTTCCTGGGACAACGGCGAAACAACCGAAGAAGCCATTCGCCTGTCAGCCGGAACCCACGTGGTCACCGCCACCGATGCCAATGGATGTTCCGTCACCGCCACGGCAGAAGTGACTGAAAACGTGCGGTCGCTGACGGTGACCCTCCTCGAAAAAACACCCATCAAATGCACCGGTCAAAAAGCCGGACTGGTACTCAACGTCAGCGGGGGCAAAGCGCCGTTTCGGTACGCTTGGAGCAACCCCGCCCTTTCCGGCGAAGCCCCCAGTGGACTCGATGTCGGCGATTATGCTGTTACCGTCACCGATGCCAAGGGTAGCACACAAACTGCAGCCATTGCGGTAAAAGCCCCCTCGGCACTGGCTGTTGAACTCACCCGCAACATCGGCGCAACAGCAGAACGAAACGATGGTAAGGCAGAAATTGCCATCAAGGGCGGAACGCCCAAGTACAGCATTCTGTGGGATACCAAGCAAAACGGCCTTTCAGCGCCCAAACTCCCTTTTGGAAAGCACAGCGTGACCGTGACCGATGCCAATGGCTGCGTTCAAAAAATTGATTTTGAAACCGAAAAACGAATCCTGCCGGAACTTACAGGCACCTTGGAAAGCGGACAAACCATTCGCATGCGGTTGCTCAATTTTGATACCGATAGCTCGGCCCTGAAATCTGACGCCCTGCCCATGTTGGATGAACTCTACGATTTTATGACCGAGCACGCTGCCGTCGTGATCGAAGTGGCCGGACATACCAACAACCAGCCCAGCGATGCGTTTGCCGACCAACTTTCAACCGCCCGTGCGAAAGCTGTAGCCGATTATCTCTTTGCCAAGGGCGTAGATCCCAAGCGCGTACAGTATAAAGGCTATGGCAAGCGATTGCCCTTGGTCCCCAATACGTCACCCGAAGGCCGCCGTACCAACCAACGCGTAGAAATCAAAATATTACGCGTCAAGCAGTAGGCTTTTAGGCCCAACATGGAAGGTGTTTACCCTTGGGGGCAGTATTTTTGTGGTGTAACTGGTTAGCGTGGTCGCGTCTGAGACAAAAAAGTGGCCATTTTTTGCCAGACGAAGCAGATTTTTGTAGGCCGTAGCAGCGTTACGGTCAAAAAAACCTGCGAAGTATGGCGAAAAGTGGGCCTTTTTGGGCCATACAGCGTGCCACCGAACCAGTTACTTTGTGGTGCAGAAAATTATCCGTCTTACTTTGGGCAGGATTTGTAGTTTTATGCCACATCGTAACGGGTTAAGTGGTCGCGTAGGAGAAAAAAATGGGCCCTTTTGGGCCATACAGCGTGCCACCGAACCAAGTTAAGCCACATCAATATTCAACGCACACCAAACCATGAAGAAAATTGGAATCCTACACGGGAAAGAGTCAAGTTTTCCGGAAGCCTTCGTAGCCCGTATCAACGACAAAAACATCAAGGGCGTTCAAGCAGAACCTGTCCTCGTGGATGAATTGATGCAGGGCACCCCGACACCTTACGCGGTAATGATAGACCGTATCAGCCAGGATGTGCCTTTTTACCGCGCCTACCTGAAAAATGCCGCACTCAACGGCACCGCAGTGCTCAACAACCCCTTCTGGTGGAGCGCAGATGAAAAATTTTTCAACAACTGTCTCTCCACCAAGGTAGGCTTACCAGTGCCCAAAACGGTGCTGCTGCCCTCCAAGGAAATGCCTCCGGATACCACAGGCCAGAGTTTCCGCAACATGAAATACCCACTCGATTGGGAAAAAATGATCGACTACCTCGGTGGATTTCCCCTGTACATGAAACCACATTCGGGCGGCGGGTGGAAGAACGTGTATAAAGTGCACAACTTCGATGAATTCTTTACCGCCTACCATGAAACAGGATCCCTCGTGATGCTCTTGCAGGAAGCCATTGATTTTGACGCCTATTTCCGCTGCTACTGCCTTGGTGGTAAATACGTGCGCATTATGGATTATGAGCCCAGAAATCCCCACCACCTGCGCTATGTGGCAGATTTTAATCACGTGACGAAAGCCCAGCGAGCCCAAATGCACGAACTTGTGCTGCTCATCAACAGCGCATTGGGCTATGATTTCAATACCATCGAATTTGCCATCCGCGATGGCGTCCCCTATGCCATTGATTTCTGTAACCCCGCCCCTGATGCCGACATCAACTCGGTGGGAGAAGCCAATTTTGAATGGGTGGTGGAAAGCGCGGCCAACATGGCCATAGAAAAAGCGTTGACACACCAACAGGGCGGTAATAACTTGACTTGGGGGACGTTTGTTCAAAATGCTGTCGGCGGTGTGATGCCGTCAATGCCACCTGCAGTGCCTGTAAAAAGTAGCGGTAAAGCCTCAAAGGCTAAAAAATAAGCGACAGTACCGGTCGATTCAATATATTTTGGGGTTGGTGGGTCATGAAAGATCTACCAACCCCAACACTTCACCATTGCTCTACAACAATACAGGCGTCCCGGAAGGCGAAGCATTGGTGGTGGATTTACAGCCGGCCCCGGCAGTGCACGCAGGGCTGATCGATTCACCCTGAATCATGTTGTCATACGGCAACCTAATCCAGGCTTCCAACCGCCGTGATTTTGCCGACAGCCTGTCCAGAAATACTGGAAATCGCAGTACAGCAAAGATTTTTTCAAAAAAAATATTAAATTTTTAGGCCAAAAAAGTAGGCCAGAGATCCGGTGGAAATGTCCGCTTTGGGGGTCTTTTTTTGTGCTTTTTTTTGAA
>CAIZLM010000201.1 GCA_903933805.1 uncultured Bacteroidota bacterium
TAACTGGTTGGGTGGCACGCTGTCTGGCCAAAAAAGGCCCATTTTCCGCCATACTTCGCAGATTTTTTTGACCATAGCGCTGCTATGGCCTGCAAAAATCCGCTTCGTCTGGCAAAAAATGGCCTCTTTTTTGTCTCAGACGCGACCACGCTAACCAGTTACCACTTTTATTCAATTATACATCGAATTGGCCGATCAAAAATCCTTTGAACAACAAAAGAGCAACCTAACAGAGCGGGAGGTTGCATTGCGCTTTGTGCCGTTTTTGAAAGATTTCTACAAAAACAGGTACCAGTCTGATCCCGGTACGATACAGGTAACGCTTGCCAATATGAGCGTTGAGGGATGGGTAGCCGATGGGAAAGTAACTTTCCGGAAGCCCGATGGCTCAGCTTTTATATGTACCTACGAAGCGACCTCGGTCGATAAGTCGGAGGAGGTGAAGTATCAACGCAACAACCGTCATTTAACTTGGGATTGTGCGGCCGCTGGCGCTTTGTTGGCCGCTGTTTCCTATTTGTGGTGCTATAAGATGCGCCTTTTGTGGCTCATCCATTTAAAGGGAGCCGGGAATGTTGGGTTTTTGTTTGGGGTGTTCATGATGGGTTTTTTGGGGTGCTATCTTGCCCTGCAACACTGGCGCAAGTACCGCTATATTTTTGCCATTCAGCAGTTTGAACAATATTTTGCAGACGAACAATGGGTGGCCCTGGCGGAAGATGTATTCCCTGCTCCCAACGATCCCTATTACCTTGAATTGAGGAACCAATGTATCTATCACGGTATAGGGCTGGCCATTGTGCCGTTTGAAGGCCATGTGCGCAAGATATATGATCCTTCCCGTTTGGGTATCTATGGCAAAGACAAAAAAATGGCCCATTGGGTGACAAGGTCATCCTTCTATCTGAATGTGCAGGAGCAGGCAGCGTCTATGGCTAGTCGCACGACGAACCAAGTGCCAAATGCCCTCGTGGTGTTGTGGAACAAGCTGTTTCGTCCGATTCAATACCTTTTCTTCAACCCGATCGTTCAACGGGTGCGTGCAACAAGGGAGGCCACGCATACGCGACGCATGAAAGGCCAAGTGTTTCAGCAATGGATGGTGTTGGCTGCTATGGTCGTTATTACCCCACTTTTCTGGAAAATAATACATTTTAAAGCCGAAGGTGTAGCCGATCTGGATCGCTTGCAGCATTGGAAAGGCGGCCAAAACCCCGAAGATGAACAGGGGTTTATCATAGACGGAGCGGCAATCCCCTACGATGGAAAGCCTCCGGGTGTGCCAAAACAATACCCTGTTGCCTCCAACAACGAAGAACAACTCATTGGCGAAATATCAGCGGCGTCTTCCCCATCGGTGTTGAAAAAAACAACGCCCCCAAAAAACAATCCAGTCCAAGGGACTACGCCCATAGACCCTTGTGAGCAGTTGAAAAAAACTGGGTGGATTATCCAGGAAAGCTCCCTGAGCACCAAAGTGATGGCCCAGGATCGCCTTAAAATATTGAAAAAATCGGGTGTAAATGGCCAATTCGCGCCCCGCACCTGCCTTGCCAACAGCTCAGAAGCTGGTTATTTGGTGTGGCTTGGACCGGTGTTCTCGACTGAAAGTGCCGCCCGGCAATCAGCAGAAACCTACACTAAAAAGCTTGTGGGCGCCAAGTTGTTGAAAGACAAGTTGTTCGTGCGCCGGCTGAAGTA
>CAIZLM010000202.1 GCA_903933805.1 uncultured Bacteroidota bacterium
AAGTGTCTTTCGCTCTTTGAGTGCCTCCAAAACAACCTCGGTCTTGAAGGAATCGCTGTGTTTGCGTCTCGTGTTTTTCATAAGCAACTGCAAGTTTATGTTTTCTTAAGTTGCTGTCCAAATTTTGCCGACCACCTCAATTTCAAATCGGCAGAACCGATTTTTTAAGAACCATTGGTTAAGAAATCTTTGATTCTATAGCTGTCACCTGCTCATTATGTGTCTGTATGCCCCGTCCCAAAGACTAATTCGTTTTTTGAGAGATTCTATGGTTGCTTGTTCAGCTTCTTCCCAAAAGTTAGCATTTACGTTACAAAGATTTGATGTCATTTGGATGGCGAGATGACTATGGTGATCGCCGTCAACCTCAATATGTCGTTCAAGATAATATTTAAAAATTGAAATGCTATCAGGAAAATTTTTGTGAATATCATTGACGATTGAAATAAACATTCCCGGAATGAGGTCCTCCCGCCCAAATGTAAAAATTGCTGATTGTAAATAATCTTTATTACTGTCAATAATCTTAAACGTAAAGTCAACAAATTCACGCGCTTCTAAGGGTGTCTCAGACGCCTCAAACGCTGCATTGAAGTCTCCTGTAGTTTTTAAAACTGTTATAAATTGTTCAATTTGGGTTGTGTCTGCCCCACATTGTTTCATTGCGTCGAGGTATAATTCAAAATGACTTTTTCTTATACCATCTAAGTCAACATCAGATTCTTCTCCCACAACAATTTCGTTGATAAGGTGTCGAGTTTCTGCCGAGCCTTTGGGAAACCAAGGGACTGCTGTGCAGGTTAAGTTGTTCTGCAGGGTTTTAAGTAACGACATGAAGTCCCAAACTGCATAAACGTGATATTGCATAAACACTTTCAGGTCATCTATGTCTTTAATTGCTGCATAGACTTTATGATTGATGATTTCCTGCCTTAAAGGTTCGGTTGTTTTTTTGATTTTTTCTATTTGTTGAATCATATTTATTGAATTTATATTGGTAAACATGTGACTACATTGATGTTTTGTAACTGGTTACCGTGGTCGCGTCTGAGACTTTAATGCAGGCCATAACATTTTGCTACGATAAAAACCGAGCAGAAAATGGGGCTTTGGGGGCCGGACAGCGTGCCACCCAAGCAGTTACATAAAACGATAGCATAACAGGTGTTTTATACAATTGTTTTATGAAAACACATCATCCGGTAAATTACCAAACTGATATTCGGTGTGCTTTTCGGGTTTGATATCGTTACGCCATGTTGATGCACGTCCCCAGGGGTGGGAAATCTAAAATGGAGTGGTCAGTTGCGCCCATGATACCTATCATACTCCGTGATCAAACGGCAACCATACATTTGCACAGTGAATATTCACTAACTCAAATGATTGGGAAATGATTGGGAAAAACAACATTGCAATTGGCTTTTTGACGATGGGCTTTTTTATGGCTTACGGATTTCTATTAATTTACCTCCGTGATTTTGCCCCCGGCAAAGAAGACTGGGTCAATTCATACAGTATCGGCAAACATTTTGAGGCAAGGCTTGCTCATGTTCACGGCAACTTATTTGCCTTTTTAAATATCCTGATTGGCTACTTACTCCTGCATTTTAGAGACCAGCTTAGAAATGTAAAAATCATCTCTAGGTTAGCTTTAACAGGGTTGTTAATGCCCATTGGTATTTTGTCGGAAGTGTATTTTGGATTACCTCCTGTCTTAGTATTGATTGGAGCCATTGCGATGTCAACATCCGTAATTTGGATGGGAATATCTTTCTCAAAGATGAAAATAACAAGAAAATAACTCCTGATATTGCAGAAAGACAATTTGAAATGCAACTGGTTAGCGCGGTCGTAACTGAGACTTCCGTTGTTGATTTGTGTCTTGCTGAACGGCTGGGGTCAGAAAAAAAGGGCTTCCGCGTAACACACAGAAACCTTCACAAAAAATCAATTTCCAGTAAAGTACGACCAGAGGCCTTTGTAGTGGGGCTCCCCTACTACTGATGCCTGTTTTAAGCGTTGCCCACTTGGTGGAGGAACACGCGGATCCGGAGGATCTTCATGCCAAGTCCAAAAGATTCGTGCAGGCACAAACGACACCAGCTTGCTCGGGGTTGGGCATACACTATACTTCCTGTAAACGCGGCCAGCTGCGCCATACCTACGCACAAAACTGCATCACACTTTCGAGAAAACCCGAAAATATTGAAGCGGAATTTTGTCTTCAAAAAAAGCTTTTCCAACAATGGCTCCGGCACAACCAATCGCATTGAGCGCCTCTAAGTCTGCTACACTGCTGACGCCTCCGCTCGCCACCAAACGTATATCCGGAAACTGCTTGACGATGTCGCGGTAAAGGGCCAATGCAGGGCCGCTCAATTCACCATCCCGCTCAATATCCGTCACCGATACCTGACGGATGCCCATTTGGTGCATTTTGGTCAAAAAATCAAAAATGCTGACACTGGTTTGCTCCACCCAACCATGGACGGCTATTTGTCGGTCACGCACATCTGCGCCAACCAAAAAACGCTCCGATCCAAATTTTTCTACCCAAGCACTGAACTCATCCTGCGCCAACAATGCCACACTTCCGACAGAGAAAAGCATGGCTCCGGCATCCCACACTTGTTTGAGGGAGGGTATCGAACGCAAACCACCACCGTAATCAATTTGTAAACGGGTGCGCGCCGCTACTTCAGCCAAGATATGAAGGTTGGCAGGCCGCCCACTGCGGGCGCCATCCAAATCAACCATGTGCAAACGACGAATACCCGCTGCTTCCAGCTCCTGCGCCAACTCCAATGGAGATGCATCATATTCCGTTTTTTGTTCAAAATCACCCTGACGCAAACGCACAAGTTTGCCATCCAATAAGTCGAAAGAAGGAATTATATCCATATCAAAATTTTAAGTCCTAAACAAATTATCCTTGTTTGCAAAAATAGTCAATTTGCCCATCTGAAGCGCACAGAAAATTACGTTGCTCAAGTTAGGTGGTCGCGTCTGAGACCAAAAAGTGGCCGTTTCCTATCAGATCAAGCAGGTTTTTGCAGACCGAATCAGCGCTTCAGTCAAAAAAATAGGAGCAGTATGGCGGTAAATAAACCCAAAAGGGTGATGGTATTTCCTACAAACGGCAAAAATAGAAAGCACCGGGCGCAAAATACAGCGTCCGGTGCTTTCCGTCAGTTACGAAACCGCAACCATTATTGCGCCACCAATACTTTTACGGTTTTTTGCTGCTCATTTTCCAAGGAGACCGCATAAACACCCTTCGGCATCTGACTGATGTCCATACGCAAAGTATAAGACCCCGTCGGCATCTGCCAAGTACCCAATACCTGACCGGCTACATTGACCAACGAAACCTGTGCATCCGCCGTCAACGGCTGGCGCAATGACAATACAGCCACTGAACTGGCCGGGTTGGGCGACAAATCAAAGTCAACCAAAACACGGGGCTCATGGGTTCCCACCGCAAAAGGCTGCACCACAAACACGCCATGCACCAACCCACCTTCGCCATCGGTTACGGAAAAACTAAATTTATCCTGACCGAGATTCAAACCAAAATCATAATAACGAAGTCCACCACTGCTGATGTCTGCTTGGGTATATTGACTGCCAATTTCCACGACTACCCCATTCACCAACAATTGTCCATGGGTCGGAAGGCTCATCAAGGTGTATCGAAGGTCTGTTGGAGCGGTATTGGGATCTTCCGCTTTCAATAAATTGTCACCAATGGACGCGTTGGTGCCGGGCGCCAGCGTCAATGGGTTGTTGGTAACAAGCAACGGCGGATTGAGCGCAACGCTGGAGCAAATCTCCAACTCAAAGGCAACCAATGTGCCACCGGAACTAACTTGATTGTCCTTGACCCGGAGTGTCCAAATACCTGCTGAGGATTGGCCGTTAAGAGCGCTCAATGGCGTAGCGGGCTTATAAGCCGCGCCCGTGTTGGGCGGTGGGCAGTTAAACGGCCCTGTAGCGCCATCGTCTATCCCAATGTTGAAATTGCCATTGTAGCCGGAACACTTGTCTTTCCACAACAACACGTCCGTGCCGGATGGGCCAATCAGGTGCACTTCCAGGTCTTTGAAGAATGAGTGGGTTCCCTGTATTTTTTTAATGTTTACATCACTGATGGCGCCACCGGTAGCCAAGGTGATTTTTGACTCAACGGTCGGCGTACCATTGGCCGTTATATTCTTGGGTACATCTCCAGCCTCATGGGTGGCACAACTTTGAACCGCTACCACAAACACCTGAACATCAGACCAAGCCGCTTCTCCACAGTCATTTTTTGGCCGTACTCGCCAGTAATACACACTTCCTTCTTGCAAGACAACCGGCACCTGAAAACTGTCAACAACAATGTTTTGCTTGGCTGCAACCAATACAGCCGGTAAGAATGACGGATTGGTGGCCACTTCAACATCATATTGGTTGGCGTCGGGTATGGTATTCCAATACAGCGGGGGCTGCTGGTTCACGCCGGCAGCGCCATTGATTGGCGAGGTCGGTGCAAAAGCTGAAAAATCATTGTTTACCACCGTCAAGGTCACGATGGAAGCAGCCGCAACAGCCCCTGAATTGCCTTGTATCGTGAGATCAAAGGTGCCTTCTGGAGCGTTGGCGGGAAATGAAACGGTCATAACGGTGCTGACACCGGGCTGCACGGGATTCGGACTGAAGGTTGCCGTTGTGCCATTGGGCAAACCAGCAGCGGTAAGTGTGATGGGATCCGTAAAACCGCCCAAGGAGGTGGTGCTGATCTGTGCGGTAAAATCAGCCGGGAGACAAGCATAGTCCTTCGACAATGCAGAACACAGCGAAAACGATGGCGTTGGTTGCTCTATGGCAAACTTTGAATTTGAAATATCAAAGAAGACGTTGTCCGCCGCTTCCACCCGAATACGGTTGTTGGGGCCTACGTTATCGGGTACCTGGATACAATATTTCCCAGTATTTGGCACACCTGAAGCCAAGGTGATCGGAAAATCCGTTCCGTTGTTGGTGCTAAGTTTAATATGAACAGTTTTAGCGTTGACCGGCGCATTGTTGGTGTTGGCAACATCCCATACAATGGTTTGAAATTCACCCACCTTCCATTTAATATTGACTGTATTGGGGTAGGTTACGAGAAATGGTCCCGCAAGACTTGTTGCCCTAAGCTCCACGGTATCCCAAGTAACGCCGCCACCACTAGGCTTGTTGTCGCGTGCGACAAAGGCAAATGTGATATCGCGGTTGTAGGTAGGAAGAACCTCGGTAATGCTGTTGGCATTCGCAACCACAGTCTGAATTCGGGGAAAAGAACGCGTCGGGTTGGTTGTGGGTTCGTACCACCGAAAAAGCGGTGAGTTGCCGGAAGGGCTTCCCAATGGACTGGTCGGACCAAGGTCAATCTCGTCCCAACTGTATGTCATAGCATCTCCATCAGGGTCAACCGCCGAACCAGTCAATTCAAACGGCGTACTGATCGGAATAAACGTCACCGGGGCATACGGGGTAGTCGCCATCGGAGCAGTGTTGGTGGTCGTTTGGATACTGCCACAGGTGGCACCCTCCTCAAATTCATAAAAACGGCGAATCTCTGCGATGGAGCAAGCGTGATAAAACAGCGCCGTTCCGCCACCGCCAATATTGTTGGAGCCACAAGCGCCATTGTAGGACATAATGGTGCTGCCACTTCCCGGCTCACAAGCCGACTCATAGTTAAACTGACTGTCTGCGCCACATTGGTTGAATGTGTGCCCTGATCGCCACTGGTGTCCAATTTCCTGCCCTACAATGGCAAAAAATTCGTCGCCATAGGGAGGCCCATACCATGCGGAACATCCTCGACCCTTAAACTGGGTACAACACAACCCACCAGCTACTCCAATGGCCGGGCCACCCAAGTAACGGGCAAATACGTGCCCAACGTCGTATTTGTCGGGCGAGCCCAAATTTTGAAGCATGATGGTCGGATTTTGACTCATCCAGCCACCGACATCGGTACCGGTGTATGGGTCCGTGACCGGATCAAGGAAAATGATGTCGAAAGACTCGGCAATGAGTTGCAAACGGATATTGATGTCGCGCTCATAAATGGCGTTCAACTGGTTTGTAAACGCAGTAAGTTTCTGAAACACCAGTTCTTTGGTGCCACCGTTGTCCTGCGAAAACTCTCCTGTAGCAGCACAAGCGAATTTAAAGACTTTTAAATTTACAGGAGCACCGAGCAATTTTTCTCCCGTTCCCGGCTCCGGATCAGGGACTGTGAAACGAGGCAGAGACGCCTCTAACAACTCTCCTTGGGGTGCAATTTCCATCCGGGTGGGTACCTGACCGGATCGAATGTCACGGGGTAGCTTGGTACGGTCATACACCATATAATACTGATCCTGACCCAGTGCCACGGGCTCAATGTATTCAATACCTTTATCCGCTCGGGTAATCATGGCCTGAAACCCCCAACCCGGCGTATTGGTGATCCGAACATGCAGATCTGGTGTATGAATCGCCTCTCCGGCGTAGGTGCCAATTTCCGGGTGTAAAGCCTCTAAGGCGGCATCCATCACCCGGGTTTTTACCACGGAGAAGGTTTCTTTGGTGCCATCCGACATAGGCAATACTATCCGAAATGACTTCTGCCGGGATGCCGCGGTAAATTCCCGTGGCGCTTGCACCAAATATGCCGCCATCTGCTGGCGATCGAGGCTAAATACCGCGTATTCCAGCGGCTCATATTGCCGTGCAGCGTTTCCTGTCAGGACAACTTCTTCAGGTGCAATGGCGCGCCCCCAATAGTCCGGGGCGTTTTGAGAAAAAAGGCCGGAGCTACAGAACCCCAGCGAAAGGAAAAGCGTCAATATAAGGCGCATGGTCATTGTTCTAGTTTTTATACAAAGGTGGATACGTGAGCGATGGATGGATCATCTGCCATTAACCGCAAAATTCTGCTCTTTTATGTAAAAGTGTTCTGATTTTCGATACTTTGTCGAAACAAGACTATAAATAGTTATAAATAGCCTTTAAGCACATTGAAAATAAGCCCCAAACCAAAAGTCACCAGCAATAACCCAATCGTTTTTTGGACGTTGCGGATATGTCCGGGGGTAAGGAAACTACTTATACTTTTGGCCGCCCATGCTTTCAGGGTATCGGTCAACACCAAGGCTCCTAACATGCCGCCAAAAAAGACGGTCGTTTCACGGTTGTGCCAACCGTTGGGTATCACCACAGCGCTTACCGTTCCCAACCAAAAAAAGAGGGTGCCCGGATTCACGGTATTGATCAAAAAACCGCGCAACCACCAATGGCGATAGGTACGTCTTTTTTTTGCCACCGCGCCAACCGCTTGGTGATCTGATGAAAAAAAACTCGTCAACCCAAAAATCAACAACAACATCCCACCCAAAATACCCGCCCAAAACCGAAATCCTTCCAAGACTGTTATCGCTTCCAATGTTTCCACCCCCCACAAGATCAAACACAAAAAAAGCACATCACTCACCCATATTCCCGCTGCTACAGCTACTCCAGCCCGGAATCCCTGCGCAATACCCGCCTGGACCACCGCAAAGAGCAGTGGTCCAATCAGAAAACTCAATGAAAAACCTAGTAATATTCCTTGAACAAGCATACGTATGTGACGCAAATCTACGAAGCACAAGTCTTTATTTGCAAATTGACTTTGTAACTGGTTAAGTGGTCGCGTCTGAGACAAAAAAGTGGCCTTTTTGGGCCATAAAACGTGGCACCTAACCAGTTGCTTGGCTTTTTCGATATTCACCAGCGCTCCTATCAGCAGGATAAACCCTAAAACAAGGCCCTCACCTGCGCGCGACCAACGTGTACATTGCGATTGACGCCTGTCTTACGACCCTCATACGTGAGCCCCAACTGTACTGTCTTAGAAATTTGCCGGTCTAGGTTGAGGCTCCAAAGATAGTTTTTGCCATCTTGCAACCCCTCCAGCATCGAAAACGCCACCACGGAGTTGGACTCCCCAATATAACGGATATTGGCAATGGTCGCTTTAGCTCGCAGGGAGGTGCTGGCGCGAAAGCCATCCACGTTGGGCACAGAAGCCGGACTCCACGTGAGCTCAGTATTCCAATCTGTTTGGGAAGCCGACTCCTTGTTACCAAGCGTATTTTGACTTTTTTTCCACACAACAGCCGTAGAAAGGCGGAATGCCCGACTGGGTATCCACGAAACTTTTGGACCGTAATGGAGCGATTTTATTTCAAAATCTCGACTGTCAAAGGCTTGGTTGTCAGAGGATTTAACCGTGCGTGACACGTCTGACTCCATGTTCCAGTGCAGGCCAATATTCACCCTGCCGTGGAAAGTGACATCCCGATTACTCCGCTGATCAAAGCCCGTTGTGATGGCCAACCTACTGCGATTATCGCCCTGTGCAACACTGGCATCCCATTTCGGATTGCCGCGGTTGATGAAAAGGGTGTTTCGCCACCCTGAAGTCAGCGTAACCAAGGAACTGTCAGGCAGCCCCTCCAGTTGAAAGGGGTTCCAATATTGCACCCCGGTGGCTTCAGCAAAAGTTCGACGATTGATTTGGATATTGCTTTGTAAACTCAACCGACTCAACGTCCGCTGCCAATATCGTTTCGGCTGTGTCCATAAAAAACGCGGTTCAATCCGCAAACTTGGATTGAACAATACATAATTCGTCCGAATATAATCCGGGGTGGTCACCGCCACCCGCACGTAGTTCGCCTGATCCTGAAATACCGCTACTTCCATCTCATATACCTGTAATATACTGTCTCTGTTGCGATCAACCCAGGTGTAGAAACCATCTCCCGGATTGACCAGTAGATAGTTGTATTCTATCCGAGGGCTTTGTCCGGAACCCAGTTCGTAATTCGCTGTCAAGGCCACGGTGTTACGCAAGGCTGAAACGTTGTAATCCAGCTTGCCGAGGTAACTTTTTTGTGGTTTAAGTTTACTCAACGCATAATTTTCAATATTAAGTTGGCGCAGGGTGAGTACCCAGGAGAGTGTTTGTGTCTGTTTTTTTTTCAACGGTGTATTATTCCAGCCACCGTTGATATTCAGCTCGTTTGCCACGGTACTTTTTTTGAACACAGCAGCCGTCGGGGCAAAATCATTGCGTCGGGCAACAAAGCCGCCAAACTGCCACAAACCGCCATTTTTTTCCGGTATCTGACAGTAAACCCGCACAAGATCGTACCAAAAACTCACACGACTTAGGGTGTCTGCGCCGACAGCTGTTCGGGCGTTTTTTTCACGCTCGGCATAAATACCCGTTTTAAAAATCGCTCGTTGCCCAGAGACGTCTTTTTTGAAGAAGGTTCTGGAAAAATCAGCTTTAGGGCGATCGAATTGCGTCAGTTCCACCAGTCCATCGGTCTTTAAAAAATTGCGCTCGGCGGAAATTTCCCACCCCTTTTTTTTGAATAAAAACGCGGTAAAATGACGAATCCCGGAATAAACACCCCGCCTTTGAAAGGCTCCAAACGAATACTGGACATTTCCCCATTGCTTGTTTTCAAGGGAGATGCCCGCCCGACCAATTTGCTCCGCCACCGTATCACGCATGCCTTCTGAATTCCAATCACGGGTGAATTCCGCCGAACGATACGGATTCAGGGCTTGAAAGGTCCGGGCAGTACGCTCATAATTGGCGGAAAACTCACCATGCCACCGATTTTCAACCCGTTCAGGCTGCTTTTGGGGGATGATGTCAAATTGTTGTTTCCATCGTATAAACCCTGCAGCACCCACATTGTCGCGGTTGCCAACAGTGGAATAGCGGTTGAGGTCGCGGTTACTCAGGGCTATTTCAGCAGACAAATTGGTGTTTTTGTACGGTTGAAGGTTGAGGCCGGCAGCCCAAAGCTGACGTAACTCCGGCGCTATCAGCTTTACAATGGGCTCGTAATTGCCGGTCAAATTACACGTGACGGGGTCGGGCGGTGACCACCGGAACACCCGGCCATTCGCAGCCGTGGACGCAAGTTTGTAATGCCCTTGGCCGGCAGCAACCTCGGTAAAGCGTACCGAATATCGGGCAGAATCCGGATGGGCACTGTACATCAAGATGGGAATAGCCGCCCCACAAACAACCGAATCAACGATACGATACAGCACCCTCCCCGGATCAAAGCCCTCAAGGGTATCTATGCCCGACGAATACGCATTCCGCAGGTTGTCCCCTGCTTCCGCCAAGCTCCGCCGCTCAGTAGGGGACAGCACCTGGGCTCCTCCGTTGTTGCGGGCATCTTGTTCCGAGTAAAGGTTAAAATAATAGCGGCTGTGTGCCGTTTTCCATGCTGTATTGAATGCCGCCGTTGACCGCAAATAGGTTTGAACGATGTATTCAAACTCAACAATAATGCGGCTGTCCTTGGTGATAAACCGATGTGGGGTAAAAACAATTTCACCCAAATTGTAGTCCACCACATAATCGTCCTCCAAACCCCGTCGCTGCAACTGCCCATCAATGAATACTTTTTCCGTGCCGGCCAATACAATGATAAACCGCTCACCCTCCGTCCCCTGTAAGCGATAAGGACCCTGGTTTCCCTCTTGGCCCTTGATGATTTGACGGGCAAATTTTCCATTTGAAATGGCTACGCCCCCACGAATTTTCACGGTATCTTTTTGCACCTGAAAAATAGATTCAACCATGGTGCCCTGTAACCGTTTAAAATATTGGCTGAAATAGCCCACCGGACGCGTCAGGTCAAAGTCTCCCGCCGTCAAAGTTGTTTGCTTTCGCTTTAACTGAATAAAAATACGGTCAAATTCCTGCAGTTGACGCGTGGTTCCATCTGGTTGAAGCGGGATACTGTTGTCGGAAAGCGCTGCCCGCAATTCTAAGTCGTTCCCCAATTTTCCATCAAGCTGGAGGTTGAGGTTGGAATTAAAGGTCAGGTTTTGACTGTTGCCAAATGAGAGCCCGCGGGTATATGTACCGGCGGACTTGAGTCCAGATGCTTCCCAAGGCTTTTTTACCGGATCGTAAGGTGAATAATCATACGCAATGGCATCGTTGTTGGCGCGCCTTCGAATGGCGACAGTATCCAATCTGGCCATTTTCGCACCAAGATCATACGGCATTACCCGGTAAGAAACCGCAATCTTCTTGCAGGAAGGATATGCTTTTCTCAAAGCAGCGGTATCAAGTTGTAACCAGTTGTTGTGCAGCAAAAAAAACGTGCTTTCCAATATCGTACCTTGGTCAAAATCGACAACCAAGCCGAGCGGTGGCGCCACGGTAAGGGAATCAAGTCTTTGAAACGGAACAGTCGCATCCAACAACTGAAGGCGCTGGTTGGAAAACCGGTTTGGCACTTGTGCCTGTACCATCCCCGAAAACCATCCCACAACGAGCAATAATATGACACGTAAGGAAAACAATTGTCTGATAGTCAAAACATAGATAAGATCAGGGATATGGCGCTACAGAACTATTTTCAGTTGCCTGACCGTGCTCCAGGAGCAACGCCCAAAAAAACATCATGCACCCCTCCAACCAAACGATGCCTGTCGGCGCAGGCTTAATGCCTGTTTGAACCATTGAACAAAGGCTGCACCACCGCAGAATCAATAGCCGGAACAGCAGGCGGCTGTGTTGGCCTAAAGGGCCTGAGACGCGCAAGTGAATCCTGAAGGGCAAACTGCGCCTCTGACAATAGCAAAGAATCAACTTGCTTTTCCGCCTTTGCGTACAAATGCTGCCAACACTCTTCCAGTTTTTTTTTCTTGAAACTTTCCAAACGCTCACTGACTTTCTCGTCTATGATTTTTTGTTTGTTCTCATCGCAACCCAGCATGGTACACCCAAAAAAAAGCCACAGACCCAAACATCTACTTTTGAAATGAAATCGGGTTGAAAATCGAAAAGAAAGAATATCCATGGGTTGATTTGGCAAACAAAACAATGATTTGAAAAAAAATTTCGAAGCAAAAATAGGCCACATTCATTCAATTCGATGAAAAACAATACCATTTCAATGTGCAAATCACCAATCAGTATGTTTGAACAAAAAAAAAAAGATGTTGCTATTGTAAATTTTGAAAGACGTAGTATCTTTGTCGCATCAGAAAGGAAAACGAGTGCTTAATGTTTGATTTTCTTTCTTTTATAAAGTCGCATATTTTCGCTTCTGAAGCGTTAACATAAGAAGTTTTCATTTGGTTTTTTGGGGTTATACAGGGTGCTACCAGTTTCTGGTCAGTGCCCTGTTTTTTTAATTAGTTATTTTATCCCGAAAACATACCGCTAAGAGTTGTCAACACCAACCCAAAACCGTACCTTTGCTGTGCAATGTAACAATTGCCAACGAAAGAGGGAACCAAAAGTTCCCTCTTTCGTTTATATGTGCCTGATAAACAAATGGAATTAACAGAACGCATCAGCCAACTGCTGGAAGAAAAATACGCCACCGACGAAATATTCGCCGACTGTTTTACGGTGGAAATAGAACTGAAACCCAACCAGAGACTGTATGTCTTTGTGGACAGCGACAGCGGGTTTACTTTCGAAAGATGCCAGAAACTCAGTCGCTTTTTAGAAAGCCACCTCGATACCAACGGATGGCTAGGCGAGAAATACCTCCTAGAGGTCAGTAGTCCCGGTATTGAAAGATCCCTGAAATTTCCAAGGCAATACCACAAAAACATCGGTAGAACACTGTTGGTTACCTTGGTGGACAAAACCCAGCATTCCGGTACCATCAAATCCGCCGACGACGTTCAAGTGGTGCTTGAAAACACCATCATCGAGCGAGATGAGAAAAAAAAGAAAAAAGAAGTGGTCGTGGAAACACCCATTCCTTACCCGCAAATCGAAAAAGCTGTGATAAAACTTGGCTTCTAAAGAATTGCCAACACCCTACCCAAAACACTTGAACAACTTCACCTTACACCCATAATTATTCAACAACACACTGAATGGTCAATCTAGTTGATGTATTCTCCGAGTTTAAAACCGGGAAAAACATAGATCGCCCCACCATGGTGCGCGTCTTGGAAGACGTTTTTCGTACCCTGATCAAAAAGAAATACGGTACCGATGAGAACTTTGACGTGATTGTCAATACCAGCACCGGTGACTTGGAAATTTGGCGCGTCCGCGAAGTAGTAGCAGACGGCGAGGTTACCAATGAGCTGTCCCAGGTGAGTATCGCCGAAGCGCATGCCATCGATGAAAGTGTGGATGTCGCAGATGAATGTTATGAACAGCTTTCCATCGACGACTTCGGACGACGCGCCATCATGGCAGCACGACAAACACTGGTTTCTAGGATCATGGAACTGGAAAAAGACGAAATTTTCCGCAAATACTCCGAACGGATAGGTGAAGTGGTGGTGGGTGAAGTCAATCAAATCATGAAACGCGAAATCCTGATCCTCGACGACGCCACCAGCAACGAACTCGTGATGCCTCGAACAGAAATGATCCGCGGCGATTATTACCGAAAAGGTGACGTGGTGAAAGGCGTAATCAGTAAAGTCGAAATGCGAAACAATGTGCCGTTTATTATGGTGAGCCGCACAGAACCAGGGTTTTTGGCCAAATTGCTGGAAGCTGAAGTCCCCGAAATCGAGGATGGTGTAATCGAAATAAAAAATATCGTCAGGCTCCCAGGAGAACGCGCCAAAGTGGCCGTGGAAAGCCACGATGAACGCATTGACCCTGTTGGCGCATGCGTCGGAATGAAAGGTAGCCGTATCCATGGCATCGTACGCGAATTGCGCAACGAAAATATTGACATCATCAATTATACAACCAACCTGTCCCTTTACCTGCAACGTAGCCTCACTCCAGCAAAAATCACCACCATCGACATAGACCACGAACGCAAACGCGCTGCCGTGTACCTCGACGCTGATCAGGTGAGCCTCGCAATCGGTAAATCAGGCAGCAACATCAAACTCGCAACCAAACTTACCGGATACGAAATTGATGTGTACAGAAATCAGGCCGAATACGAAGTGGATGACGTGGACCTCGATGAATTCAGCGATGCTATCGAACCATGGGTCATCGAAGCCCTTAAAAACATCGGTTGCGATACAGCTCGCCAAATTCTTGAACTCAATGTCGAAGAACTGGTGCGCCGTACAGACTTGGAAGAGGAAACCATCAAAGATGTATTCCGAATCCTAGCAGAGGAGTTTGACGAAGAAAAATAGCCCGCTCGGTTGAGCCTCTTTTTATTCAAAAATTCCCCGTCTTTTTTTATGTACTTTTGCAACCGTTATTCAAACTTTAAACTTAAAGGCTTTCTAAAATTCTCACTCCCAGCGGAGATGTATGCGTTGCCCCGCTAACGCACTATAAATCAACATTTTCAATTAAGCAGGAAAAACCACTGCATGGCAATTAAACTTATCAAGGTAGCAAAGGAATTAAACGTCGGGCTTCACACCATTGTGGAGACCTTACACAGCAAGGGTTTCCCTGGCGTGGAAGAAAAACCGACGGCTGACATCAGCGACGAAATGTTGCTCGTGCTCCAAAAAGAGTTCCAAAAAGACCTGGCTATCAAACAGGAAGCGGACAAACTTGCCCGCCCAACCCTAAAAAAGGAACCTGTAACAGGCACTGTAAATGTTCCAGCTCCAGCCCCACCCCCAATACCGGTGCCTGCTCCTCCTGCCCCTGCTCCTCCTGCACCGGTAGTCGCCCGCCCTTCTTTGTTGCCGCCTCGGGAGTCGGTAACAGTAACACCCGCGGAAGCACCACCAGCAGTAGCGCCCCCAAAAAAGGATGAACCTTTCCAAATACCCCGCGAACGCTCCGCGCTTCGCGTTGTCGGAAAAATAGACCTGGACAAACAGAAAAGAAGCACCACGCCGCCGCCAGCACCGGAAGCACCCAAACCAACATCCGCTGCTCGTAAAGAACCACCTGCTGTTGCGAAAAAAATCGAGCCTCCGATTAAAGAAAAAAAGGAGCCCATCGTAGAAATTAAACCAATACCTCCAGAGCCCGTCAAGCCTGCTGTCGTCGAGGCGCCACCTGCAGACGAACTCATGCGTGCAGACACCCCAACCTTGCGCGGATTGAAAATATTGGGCAAAATTAGCCTCGAAAAACCAAGGGTCGCATCCAGCAACAACAACCGAAATGCCGGAAACAACCAAGGCCGCCCCGAACGTGGCGGCAGACGCGATGACCGCGGAGGTACTCAAGGCGGACCAGGTAACCGTACACAATCAGGACCAGGTAATAGAAACCCCCAAGGCGGACCAGGAGGCCCAAGGCCAGCAACACCTGCCGGCGGCGCAACCACGCAGTCAGCAGCCGATGACGCCAACCGACACAAACGCAAAAGAAGAAAAGTCCAACAACCCGTCACCGCTGAATCCTTGCAAACTTCTATCGCCAACAACCAAGGCGAGAAAAAAGGCAGGGGACGCGTGGATGGTACCAAAGAGGTATCCCAAAAAGATATCGAAAATCAAATCCGCCAAACAATGGCCCGTTTGGGCGCCGGCGCCAGTCGTAAACGACAGAAAATCCGACGCGATAAACGCGATGTGATGCGCGAACGCGCTGAAAAAGCAGAAATCGCCCGCACAGAAAGTGATAAAGTCCTCCAAGTAACAGAGTTTATCTCTGTATCCGATCTTGCATCCCTGATGGATGTCCGCCCAGCAGATGTCATCAAAGCCTGCATGACGCTGGGTATCTTCGTTTCCATCAACCAACGCCTCGATGCCGAAATCATCGAAGTCGTGGCCAGTGAATTCGGATTCCAAGTGCAATTCATCTCCGCCGAAGAACAGGTGGAGGTCGAAGAGGAAGTGTACGATGACCCTACTGACCTGAAAGCCCGCCAACCCATTGTCACGGTCATGGGCCACGTCGATCACGGTAAAACTTCGCTACTCGACTTTATCCGATCTGCCAATGTGGCCAGCGGTGAAGCCGGGGGTATCACCCAACACATCGGCGCCTATGAAGTGCCCGTCGGAGAAAATAACGATAAGATTACATTCCTCGATACGCCCGGTCACGAAGCCTTTACTGCTATGCGTGCAAGGGGCGCCAAAGTGACCGATATCGCCATCATCGTGATCGCTGCCGATGACAGTATTATGCCCCAAACAAGGGAGGCCATCAGCCACGCCCAAGCAGCAGGTGTGCCGTTGGTGTTCGCCATCAATAAAATCGATAAGGCAGGCGCCGACCCAGAACGCATCAAAAACGAACTGGCGCAAATGAACCTGCTCGTGGAAGAATGGGGCGGAAAATACCAAAGCCAAGATATTTCAGCCAAAAAAGGCATTAACGTGGATAAACTCCTCGAAAAAGTGCTGCTGGAAGCCGAACTGCTGGAACTGAAAGCCAATCCAAAACGCCGTGCAGTCGGGACGGTGCTGGAAGCCTCTCTCGAAAAAGGATTGGGATACGTCGCCAAAATCCTGATCGAAAACGGTACCATCAACAATGGTGACCCCATCATCGCAGGTGAATACGCCGGAAGGGTGAAAGCGCTCTTCAATGAACGCGGTAAAAAAGTGAAAAGCGCCGGCCCTGCTCAACCAGTAATGGTCCTCGGCTTGCCAGGCGCTCCTCAAGCTGGTGAAAAAATTAAAGTAGCCGCGTCTGACAGTGAAGCAAAAGAAATTGCCAGCAAACGCGGTCAAATTATCCGAGAACAGGCCAACCGAGCCAATAAGCGTATCTCGCTCGAAGAAATCGGCCGCCGACTCGCATTGGGTAATTTCAAAGAACTCAAACTCATCGTCAAAGGCGACGTGGATGGTTCTATTGAAGCCCTTACCGACTCGCTGATCAAGCTCTCGATGGAAAAAATTCAGGTCAATGTTATTCACAAAGCCGTAGGGCAAATTGTGGACAGTGACGTGATGCTCGCATCCGCTTCCGATGCCATCATCATCGGATTCCAGGTACGCCCATCGCTGACGGCACGTAAACTTGCAGAAAAAGAGGGCGTAGAAATCAAACTCTATTCCATCATCTACGAGGCCATCGAAGAAATCAAGGCCGCCATGGAGGGTATGTTGGAGCCTACCAAAGAAGAGGAAATCATGGGCCAAGTGGAAATTCGTGAGGTGTACAAAATTTCCAAAGTGGGTACCGTGGCAGGTTGTATTGTCCAGGAAGGTAAAGTTAGCCGAAACCACTACATCCGTATTATCCGCGATGGTATTGTGGTGTACCCAGCCAACAGCAACCAAAACGCTGAACTTGCCTCGCTCAAACGATTCAAGGAAGACGTTAAAGAAGTGAAAACTGGCATGGAATGCGGTATCACCATCAAGAATTTCAATGATATCAAGATGGGTGACGTAATCGAATCTTACGTGGTCAATGAAGTGAAAACCAAGTTGTCCTAGTAAAATCGTACCATAACAATGCCCCGTGTTGAGCCAATGCTTGACACGGGGCATTTTCATATTAAAACCTTTTATCGCTAGTAACTGGTTAGCGTGGTCGCGTCTGAGACAAAAAAGAGGCCATTTTTTGCCAGACAGCGTGCCACCTAACCAGTTACTAGCGCTACTGCATGGGAATCAAAAACATCTTCCCGGGAACAACCAGATCCTCCAGTCCAAGTCCATTCAACCAGGCCAAGGCCGCAGGATCAACTTTATACAAAGCCGCAATCGAACGAAGTGTGTCGCCCTGACGGGTTAAATATTTTCTAAACTGGGGTGTTTTATGTTTAACCCCATCCTCAGCGCCCAATTTTGCCCCAAAGGATACTGCACTGGCGCCGTCTTGGTATTCATCTTTTTTTACTTTGTCCAACGTCATGCTGTCATTCTCTACCTGATTTGGCTGAATGTCGTCAAAGTATTCGTAAGCCGCTGTATCGGTAAAAGCACCTTTGGGACTCAATGTATCCGTAGGCTTCGCTTGTGGAGCAGGGTTATCCAAAAAAAGCACCTTTATCTCGGTCATGGGCGCCAATTTGTTGATTTTTCGCTGATCTACCACTTTGTTCTCCAACGTATTGTGCAGGGCAGAGTCTAACATAACGCCCTTCACTGTTTTATCCATCACATTTTCAGGCGGTTTTTCATACCAAATAATCTGACAAACTTCGATTTTATCAGGATCGACAATGTCATTCCATTCAATAATGTTGTGGATAGTAACACCGTATGTCCTGGATATTCCCATGAGATTATCACCCCTTTGAACAACGTGGTATCCTTTTCCCAATTTCTCTGAACAACTGATCAACAATGGCTTGCCTTCATACTGATACAAAATGGGGTCGTTGACGTCACTGGAATCTCTGGAATACCCACCCGACACTGATGGATTGGCAAGTTTTGTGTTTTTAAACGTTGATGCCACGCCTGTTTTACCCCCTTTCAAACACCCCTGGTATATATAATCATCCACAAACTGGTCGTTGACACGGTCAAGCGTCATTTCGTTTTCCAATGCGTTGGCATTACTCGAGCCGGTTCGATCCTCAGAGAACCCAAGGGATGGAATGAGCTTGATGTCAGAACGAATATTACCGCTTTTGATGGCCTCGCAGTGAAAAGAATACTCTGCAAGGCAATTGCGCAACCCGGTACCCCTGAAATAAACAGCAGTCGGTGAGCCCGAAACAGCCAAATTAACATCCGTTTCCTTGTGCAACGTATCAAAGGTGAAGGAGCAATTCTTAGAACGAATCCAATATTTTGGACCATTTTGAGCAATAAGAATGGCCGACCCGATGGGCGTAAGCCAATAGCCGCCTTCCCGACGCTGCTCCACAACTGTCACATGCCGGTCACCCTTGTTTATCGCAGAAATAAATCCATCACTCATATTCAAATTGCTACACAACGTAGCACCAGCAGGCAATTCAGGCGAATACTCGCCAGCACCACCGGAAATAAAAATATAGTTTTCCAATGCGTTTGGCTGCATGGAATACGCAACAACAGGACTTTCACTTTTTTCATTGGGGTAGGCAAAACGGAAAGCCAACTGACGCATACAATCTCTGTCAAAAATGACATACGTGACGGTCTTGGCAGACAACAATTGCGTTAAGATCATACAGGCAAATGCGCATACAATTCGTTTCATAGCAGAATAGTTGTGGATGTATGGGGGTATTTTATGTAGCGATCGCGACACATCCCCATTAACCCATGGTGGTGAAAATTTATGTAGCTGGTTAAGTGGTCGCATCTGAGACAAAAAGGTGGGCCTTTGTGAGCCCGACCGTACGCCACCTAACCAGCTACAAATTTATACGGTAACTGGTTAGCATGGTCGCGTCTGAGACAAAAAAGTCGTCATTTTTTGCCAGACAGCGCGCCGTCTAACCAGTTACTTGATACACAAGGTTATATCATAATTTTCAAATTGCGAAAATAAAGGTGGGCTTTCCGCTCAGCACCAAGTCTTACACTATTTTTGCAGCATGAAAAAACCGCTAATTTTGGTTACCAACGACGATGGCATCATAGCGCCCGGCATCCGTGCGTTGGTGGAAGTAGCCGCTGAAATGGGCGAGGTCGTAGTAGTAGCACCGGACTCACCTCAAAGCGCAAAAGGACATGCCATTACCATCCATGAACCGCTTCGACTCAAAAAAGTAAAGGTTTTTGAAGGTTTAGAGGCCTGGGAGTGCTCAGGAACACCAGTAGATTGTGTAAAATTAGCCAAACATGTCGTACTCAAAGACCGCCAGATTGATTTGTGTGTTTCCGGCATCAACCATGGAAGCAATGCGAGTATCAATATTCTGTACTCCGGAACCCTGTCTGCTGCCATGGAGGCGGCACTAGAAGGAATCAGAAGCGTAGGATTCTCCTTACTGGATTTTAGCTTCGACGCTGATTTTGGACCTTCCAAACAATGGGTTCAAACAGTAATGACCTTTTTGCTCTCCCGTCCTTTTCAACGTGGTCAATTGCTCAATGTAAATATTCCAAAACTTGCTTCCAATGACATCAAAGGGATGCGCGTGTGCCGCCAAGCGGATGCCCGGTGGGTAGAAAAATTTGTAGAAGGACATGACCCCAGCGGGCACCCCTACTACTGGCTCACCGGCGAATTTATCAACAACGATCACGGACTGGATACCGATATTTGGGCGCTGGAAAACGGCTATGTTTCCGTTGTACCCGCTATGCACGATCTGACAAACCACGAAGCACTGAGTACACTTTCAGCTTTGAACCACTAAAAATAAGCCATCGTACCATGTTAAACCGCAATGCTCTATGGGTTGGGCTGACACTGGGAATACTTCTTCCAACGCTCACCTACACCATCCTTTTCGAAATATTTTCCTTGCTGGAAATCAAGGGCGCCGCCAGCAGTGCCGGTTTTTCCGAAAATTTTCGGGAAAGAACCATCAGCATCGTAGCGCTTGCCAGCAATCTTTTCTTACTCAACATCTACCAACGTCGGCGGTGGGAGCTTTCCATGCGTGGTATCGTGATTGCCACCACACTCTTGGCGTTGGTGTGGCTGTATATCTTTGGAATGAAGTTGTTTTAGCCGTGGGTATTGGCCGCACAACGGCACAATACCCACGAACCACCACGTTATATTTTTCCCAAGGTTTCTTTCACAAAGCCCGTCAATGCCTCGCCCCGCAACATGCCCTGTTGGAGTAATGCAAGGTTGATCAGGTATTGGACCAAACTGGCTTGCGCAGACTCCTCATTGATTTTCAAGAGCTTATCAACAACAATCGGGTGGTTGGTATTCACCACAACATTGTAAGAATCCGGAAAATCACCCATGCCACCCATCCCCTGGAGTGCTTGCATTTCTTTCATACGGCGCATAAATTCCGGCTTGGTTATCAATACAGGCTGATCTTCCGGCATCAAGGGGGAAAGCTGTACAGAAGCGCCCGGTTGTTTTTTGGCAATGGCCTCAAACAAGCCCTTAACATCCTCCTGCTCTTTCTCAGAAAGCACCGAGGTCCGTTTTTCATCCGATTGTACCAAGTTGTCAACTGTATCAGAATCTACGCGAACAAACGTGAAACCCAAACCAGACTGGTATTCCAAGTGCTGCATCCAGTGGTTATCGAGGGGCGTATCGAGGCGCAACACATCGTAGCCACGTTGTACAGCAGTGTTGATCTGGGCGTGGTGCCCCTCCGGATCATTCGTGTAAATGACCACAATTTTGCCGTGTTTGTCCGTCTGGTTGACCTTTACTTTTTCCTTGTAGTCCTGGAGTAAATAGAATTCACCCAAGGTGTTTTCTACCAACGTAAAATTGGTGGCGCGCTCCTCAAATTTCTTGTCAGAAATTACGCCATATTTCACAAATACACCCAAATCACGCCACTTTTGCTCAAATGCGGGACGATCACTTTTGAAAAGATCGTGGAGCTTGTCCGCCACTTTGCGGGTGATATACTCACTTATTTTCTTCACATTGCTATCGGCCTGCAAGTACGAGCGCGATACATTGAGCGGGATATCGGGCGAGTCTATGATCCCGTGCAACAAGAGAAGCCACTCCGGAACAATGTCGCGCACATCATCTGTGACAAAAACCTGGTTGGAATACAGGTGAATTTTGTTGCGGGAAAACTCCATCGCATTGCCCAATTTGGGGAAATACAACACGCCCGTCAGGTTGAATGGAAAATCAATGTTCAGGTGGATCCAGAACATCGGCTCCGGCGCCATAGGATAAATCTGGCGGTAAAATGATTGATAATCAGCATCCTGAAGCTCTGTAGGAGACTTTTTCCACAACGGATGGGTGTCGTTGATGATGTTGGGGACCTCCATGGACGCCTCTTTCTGGTCCTCGCCTTCTCCCGTTTCTACATACTCCGTTTTAGTGCCGAACTGGATCTCAATGGGCAGAAACTTACAGTATTTCTCGAGCAGACCTTCCAGTTTAAATTTTTCCAGAAAGTCTTTGTTTTCTTCATTGATGTACAAGACCACGTCCGTGCCTCGTTCGGCTTTTTCGACCTTTTCCATGGTGAAGGCTGGATCGCCGGCACAAGCCCATTTAACCGCCTCCGAGCCCTCTTTCCACGATTTTGTGATCACCTCTACCCGATCGGCTACCATGAAAGCTGAGTAGAACCCCAAACCAAAATGGCCAATAATGCCACTGTCTTTGTAATTTTCTAAAAACTCCGTTGCACTCGAAAAAGCAATTTGATTGAGGTATTTCAGCACCTCTTCTTCCGTCATACCGATGCCCCGATCGCGTATGATGATCTGCTTTTCAGCAGCGTTCTGGATAATTTCTATGTGGGTATCGCCGATTTCACCCGTCACCTCCCCACGCTGGGCGAGTACTTGCAACTTGGTGGTTGCGTCAACCGCATTGGAAACCAATTCACGAAGAAAAATTTCGTGGTCGGAGTAAAGAAACTTTTTGATGATCGGAAAAATATTCTCCGTCTGAACTGAAATAGTACCGGTCTGCATAAGTGGTGGTTGGATCATTAAAACGCGTTCGGACAAATTGACACGGACGAGTTGTGTTGTTTGGCAAATGAATGTTTGAAGTGTGGATTGCATTGAAAAAGCTACAACAGCTCAAACCGTTGTAGGATTATACATCAACCTTTTCAAAGGCCATGCCAGTCGAATGGTGCCTGTCAATTTGTCTGATAGCCTCCTAGCCATGGGCCGTATTGCACAGCACATTGAATGGTTTTTTCCTTTGCCAATACCGATTAGAAACCCAACAACACCCGCATTTTTTCATAAATTGACGTGTTGTCCATGATGCCACTGAACATTTCTGAACCCGGGCCGTAAGCAAAAACAGGCACAAAAACAGCTGTATGCTCTTTTGTGTTGAACGCTAAATCAAGTGAATCGGGCGAAGCCCCCTGTTCAAGGGCCAAACCACCTGTTTCGTGGTCCGCCGTGACGATGACCAATGTTTCTCCATCAGCCTGTGCAAATTCCAGTATTTTACCAATGGCCGAGTTGAAATCCAATACTTCCTGAACAGCCCGAGGCCCTTCATTGGCATGGCAGGCCCAGTCAATTTGGGATCCTTCCAGCATCATAAAAAATCCTTTTGCACTTCTTTGGCGCAAAAAAACTGGGGCCATCTCAGCAGCGAATGGCAACCAATCGCGCCCTTCAGCAACCGTGGTGGGTTCTTCTTGCGCGCCAAACCATACCAAGGGTTGTGTCGGCAAAAATGTCAGTTCAGGCAGTTTTTTTTCTGTGAAACTGGATACGGAATAGCCCTTTTGTGTAAGTTCATGGTATAAGTTTCGAGTATCTGTTTTGCGGTCATTGAAAAATTTGAGCCCTCCCCCAATGAGTAAGTCTATATCTGTCTCTAGAAAAAACCGCGCGATGTCTTCAGACGCTGACCGACTTTCTACGTGTGCAATGAAGGCTGCCGGTGTTGCATGCGTAACACTGCAGGTAACCACCATACCTGTCGCCAAACCGTGTTGTTCAGCCGCTTCAAGTAACGTGAGACATCTTTTTTTCTTGGCATTCATGCCGATTGCCCCATTGTAGGTCTTACAGCCACAAGCATAAGCCGTGGCGCCAGCGGCAGAGTCGGTGATCAAATGACTGGAAGAATGGGTCATCACCAAGCCCGTCACCGGAAATTTTTCAAGGTTAATTTTTTGGTCATTGGCATAGTACCCGGCACTTATTTGAGCAAGACCCATACCATCCCCAATGAGGAGGATGATATTTTTGGGCTTGGACGAAACAATTGCGGGCTTTGGTGCGCCAAAGGAAAACAAAAACAGGAAAAGCAGGAGTACAGATTTCATGCTGCGAAGTTAGCGATCTTCACGCCTTTTTCGAAATAAGTCTGCCCCCCACAACAACGCTTAACCCAATAAGGTGTAACGCTTACCCGGCAGTGTTTTAATCACACCTCGAAATTCAAGTGACAGGATGCGGGCAGCCAGGGCTCCAGGAGAAAGCCCCGAGGCAATGGACAACTGATCTACTTGAATTTCCGGATTTGCGCGGACAATGTTGATGAGTTCTCTGTCAGCAGGCTCAAGATCGAGTAACAGTTGGGTCTGAATAGCCCGTGGCTTACCAGCCTCATCCCATCGAAGCGCTGATGCGATATCCATGGCAGACTCAATGAGTTTGGCCTGATGCGTTCGAATAAGATAGTTACATCCGGCACTTTTGGGCTCATGTGGCCGACCAGGAACAGCGAATATCTCGCGTTCGTTACGGCCTGCCAAGCTGGCTGTAATCATGGATCCACCAGAAGCGGCCGTTTCTACCACCAACAAGGCATCACACATTCCCGCTATGATGCGATTGCGCATGGGAAAATGCTCCCGATCAGGTTTGGCGTTGTGGATGTATTCACTGATAAGACCACCATTTTCCACCATTTTTAAGGCCGTTCCCCTGTGTTGACTGGGATAAATACTGCCCAATCCATGTCCCAAAACGCCCATATTCGGCATCCCCACAACACAGGACTTACGGTGGGCTGTTATGTCAATACCATACGCCAAACCGCTCACCATCGTGACGTTGTACGGCAGTAGCCCCTCCACCAACTCCTCACACATCGCTTTCCCATGTTCCGTCGGTTGACGTGTTCCCACAATGGCGATGATTCTATCAGCATTCAAAAGGTCCGTACTACTACCCTTGAAAAATATCAGCGCTGGCCCGTCATAACACTGCAACATACGAACAGGATACGTTGGATCAGTATAAAAAACAGGCTTTATACCGTACTCCTCGATAAACTTTAGCTCGCGTTCTGCAAGGTGAAGCACCTCAGACGTATGAATGTGCGCAATGGCTGCCGCACCAATACCGGGGATTTTTAGCAGTTCCTTTCTGGTCGACTTAAATACCCCCTCCGCGCTACCGCAGTAGCTTACGAGAATTTTAGCCGTCACCGCACCCACCTGGGGCAAGAGGGTGAGGGCAATTTGATGTTGCAAACTATCCATGTGGTTTTTTAAAGCGTGTTGCCGTGTATAGCGCTGATGAACGGTATTTAACATCGCTTTGTCGAATGACACCTTGATGCATTACCACACAACAACTACTTTTACATTTCAGTAATTGGTTAGGCAGTCGCGTCTGAGACGAAAAATGGGCTTTTTTGGGCCAGATTGCGTGCCACCTATCCAGTTTCATTTCAAATATAAGGGTTTAATATCGTTTAGGTGGCGCAGTATTACCTTACGCCATAAATTTTTCTGCTTCCATGAAGATTCCAAGGTCAGAATCACTGATTTTTTTTGCGTTTATTGCATGTGTCGCACTGTGGGCCATCTCCAAATGCGCCGCTCAACGATCGGATCTCGTTCGGCGGGTACGAAATATCGAAACAGACGAAAAAACAGCGGAACGCCCCGCCAAACACGACAGTACGGCGACCGTGCCACTCCAACAACCTGAAGCTAAAACAGCTGTAGCCGCACCCCAACCAACTGTTCCAGCGCCGATACAATACAATTCGGCGCCCCGACAACCCGGCTCTAAACCAGATAGACCAACGATTACCGCCGAATCAGCGCCCAAGTCGGCTGCGTCTCCCAAAAAAACCGGCACAACGCTTTATGTTACCATTGATGGACTCAAATTGCGCGAGCAACCCGGACTAAAAGGCGAAACCATTGAACAACTGAAACTCTATGCGCCGGTTACTTTCCTCCAGCAAAAAACAGAATGGAAACAAGAATTAAGCCTGGGTCTTGAAAAAGTAACCGACCATTGGGTTAAAATACGTACCGAGAGCGGAAAAACAGGATGGGTTTTTGGCGCTGGCCTTCATTTCTATAAAATGAAAAGAGGCGGCGTAGAACCCGAGAAAAAACCGACAGAATCTGCACCCAAAAAGAAACAATAATGCGCCAAAAACCTTACTCCTACGCACTGCTGTGGCTGATCGCAGTAACACTGCTGTCGGTCATGCCGGGAAACGCCGTTCCAAAATTTGACCTGGCCTCTTCCGACAAATTTGGTCACACCGTGGCTTATGCCTTACTGACTTGGCTGATATTCCGGGGGTTCCGAATCGACAACGGAAGGTCTGCAAACTGGAAAGAAGGGATGGTAATCGTTTGTCTTTCCAGTGGCTATGGTATTTTGATGGAGTTTGTACAAACAACATTTTTCCCAAGCCGTTTTTTTGAGGTGGATGATATGCTGGCCAACACCTTCGGCGCCTTGATCGCAGCGGTCTTTGTTTGGCAAAAAAGCAAAAAACACTCCCACCGCCCAAATTGATCCATTGTTCCTACTCCTTACAGCAAAATTGCCCATCAACTTCCCCTGCTTCACTTTCTATGGCACTGATCATTACTTGTCGCGATTTCACCCCTCAGTTTGGAGAAAACTGTTTCCTGGCGGAGAATGCCACCATCATTGGCGATGTTCAAATGGGCAACGACTGCTCCGTGTGGTTTCAGGCCGTGGTGCGCGGTGATGTCAATTTTATCCGCATGGGCAACAAGGTAAACATCCAAGATGGCGCAATACTACACGGTACCTTCCAAAAATGTGGCACCACCCTCGGCAACAATGTGAGCATCGGCCACCGCGCGCTGGTACACGGCTGTACCATACACGACAACGTGTTGGTCGGCATGGGCGCCATCATCATGGACCAGGCGGTGGTAGAAGAAAATTGCCTCATTGCAGCTGGTGCTGTGGTGCTGGAAAATACCATTTGCCACGCAGGTGGCATATATGCAGGCGTTCCCGCAAAACGGGTGAAAGAACTGACCCCCGAACTGTTCAAAGGACAGATCGAACGCATCGCCAACAACTACCTATCCTATTCCAAGTGGTACAAATAACCAACCTTTAATGCGCCATTCTGATCAGTTTTCCGCTTGAAACGGTTGCCCCTGCCTGTATTGTCCAAAAAAACATCCCTGATTTAACCGCTATATCAGCCGGAATTTCTAGGACTTGAACCCCTTCAGACAATACCTGCTCCTGTTCTAAGATTATTTTGCCTGCTGTATCGGAAAGGGTCAGGCGCACCGTTTCAGCTTGTGCAAGGCGTAATGGAATATGGGCTTTGCCGGATGTTGGGTTGGGCTGAACCGGAAAAACAATGGTTTGATCCGACATTCCCGGCGCTTCCTGTCCCCGAAATGCCAATTCAAGGGCAATACGTGCTTCCAAGGCATCATAGCCGATGGATGAAATTTGGCGGGTACTGTTTGAACTGCGGTCAGACCACTTCAGTGCCTCGCTCAATTGAAGCGGCTGCAGTGCTCGAAGATACAGGGTGTACAATCGATCCCCAGCCGCAACAGCTTGGGGTTCTGCTGTGTACCAAGCCATATTTAACACCCCCGTTGTTGGTTCTGCAAAGGAGCTTTTTTCCAAATCCAGCAGCACGCCTGGCACAATCGCTTCTATGGCCAATTGTTGCGGATCGTACAGCAACCCAGCCTCCATGGCCAACCAATCGCCAGCCTCAGAAAAAGTAAGGGGCAACGCAATGGTCTCGCCGGGAGCCAGCACCGCGTCTGGAAACGTGAGAACGGATGACCGGCGATCTTCCGAAGGGGCAACGGCCCCAGGGTTGGCACTACAATTCACATCGCCAACTTTAATGGCCACGAAATTGGCGGTATAGGTGCTATCGAATACGACGTTTTCAATTATCACCTCTTCCACCAATGCGCTCTGGAAGGGATTGTAAGGATTGGGAAACACATTGTCTGAAGACAAAAAACGCCACGCGGTATTGTTGGGCAACTCGGCGTATATGCCCAGAATCAACTGCCTCAGTTCCAAGATGTCGTACAGCGTAACACTGTTGCTTTTGTTGACATCAGCAGCAATTATTTCGAAGGTGCTCAAGGGCTCTACAGCAAGGATATGCCTGTGTATTTTTACCAAATCGAAGGTCGTGACCCCATTCACCGGACCATCCTCTTTAATAGGCATAACCGACACAGAAGCTGGGGTATTGGGGCCAGGAATTTGGGTGTCCCAGCACCCGCTGGGATTGTCCATTAGGGCAAAAAACGAGCTCGGTGGGGTAACATTGGTTGACGTGGTTATATTAATCGCCACATCTGAAACCACGGAGTCGTCGCAAGATCTCTTGACGCACACCACCAAATTTATGGCGTCCGCTCCGTTGCAATTGCCGATGTTATCCTGAACATTGACGTAGGTTTCGCAGTAATCTGCATTGCCCGCCAAATCTCTGACCCAAAGCTCTACGGGCTGTGTGCCCAGTTCATCGCAATTGAACGTGACACTTTGCAGGGGAAAACCATCTCCATCAAGGGGGAAACCAGTACCCGTATTGGAACGCCGAATGGCGTATTGCAACCGATTGGAAGGTGTGGCGTTGTCTTCACCGTATTGCAGAAAGTCTACCGCCCATAGCTGGACAAATCCCGTCGGCATGACGTTAACACTGAGCCCATTCAGACAAACAACCGTCGGCTTTTTACAATCTTTTATGTCAAAAAACGTCTCACATGTAATTTGGCTCGTGGCATTCAGAAAAAACCACTTGATTTTATGATGCCCGGGCGGAATTTCAGGGTTCACAAAAACACCCGGAGCGGCGGTTGTATTCCAACGTACAAAAGCTGTCACACGGTTGCCCTGTTGGATCGTGTCAATGGCAAATTGGTACTTATGATCCAACGTCACCGGCCGGCCGTCAAATATACGCTCCGTACCGCCCACAAAGCCGGGGTTAAAATAGGTAACTGTTCCGGGAGTCGTAGGATTTTGATTGCTGACCCAACTTTCCATCGTTTGTCCATCTCCATCCAGATCAAGGTATAAAATATAATAAATCTGATCCCAGCCAATGCCACAACTATCCGTTGCGGTGATACTGAAGTCAATTTGGTCGTCACTGAGATCGCGTAAACCCGTCTGTGGATCGAGCCAATACGGCTGGTTCCACAGATCTGCATTGTTTGCCGTGAAGTCACAAAGCTGAAGACTGTCTTCGCAAACGGAAAAAGAAAGACATTGAGCACCCAATTGTAACGAGGTGGAAAATATCAAGAGGAAGAAAATATTTTTCATTGCAAATTTTTTGGGACTATTCATGTGATCTGAAATTGACGCCGCTATTTTGATGAGGTGATAGCGTTTGAGACAAAAATACAACGCAACTGGTTACAATCCAACAAAACTACACGATGGTGGGATTTTGGCCTTGTTAATCGGCACTTGTCACCCCTTTTTTACAATAATTAGTGGGTATTGCAAGGCATGACAACGAAGACCTTGCGGCACACAAGCTATTTTCGGCTGAATAAAACCAATACGCTCGAAAACTAACTTGACAGTATTAAAATTTACACCACTAGAAAAAAAATCCGATAGCCCCGAAAAAACTATCTTTTTTTGTGAAAAATATCCGCAAGTTGCTGACAATCAACTAAAATAACGACGCTATCAAATTTACACCGAGCGCCGAAATAGCGATTGGTCGGGTGGTAACAGGACGCGATTGGCTGTTGGGGGCGTTGTATCGTGGAGGAATTGCCCGGCGGTTTGGCTGGATTACCTATTTTTGCACCCGTAGAACCTCTTTTTTCAATTTCTAACGCACAACATCATGCTCCAACTCGGCGACAAAGCCCCCGATTTTTCCCTCCGCGCATCAGACAAATCCCTGGTAAAACTATCCGAACACCGCGGTAAAAATGTAGTACTGCTGTTTTTCCCTTTTGCTTTCACCGGGGTTTGCACCAAGGAACTCTGCCTCATGCGCGATAGTCTTGCGCAGTACAACGATCTGAACGCACAAATTCTCGCCATTTCAGTAGATAGCCCGTTCACCCTTGCGCAGTGGAAAGAAGAACAAGGTTTTAATTTTCCGCTGCTGTCTGACTTCAACAAGTCGGCGAGTAAAAAATACGACAGTTTGTACAAGGAATTTGCCCTGGGCCTCAAAGGCGTTTCCAAACGATCAGCGTTTGTTATTGACAAAAAAGGCATCGTACGCTACGCCGAAGTGCTTGAAAATGCCGGCGAAATCCCCAACTTTGATGCCGTCAATGACGTTTTAAAATCCCTAGACTAACACTTCTTTTTACCATCACCATGTTCAGTACAACAACACGCATATTCAACTACGAAAAGCCGCTGAGAGAGCAGGAGGATGAGGTGATGGTGGAAGATGAGGTTGATGCCGGGTTCTCTTCACAACTCATCGTGTTCAATGACGATGTCAATTCCTTTGAATGGGTCATTGAATGTTTCATCAAGGTATTGGGACACAGTTCAGAACAAGCAGAACAGCTCTCGCTGATGATCCATTACAAGGGAAAAGCCACCGTAAAATCAGGTACCCGCTCCGATCTCATTCCATACTGCGAAGCCCTACTGGAACGGGGCCTTTCGGCCGAAGTGGTGAGCATCGACTGACGTCTCACCCCCACTATTCTCAATCACCCGCTCAACACGCTCCGATATGTACCCTGATCTCTCTTATCTCTTTCACGACCTGATCGGAACACAACCCGACAATTGGCTTTCGATGTTTAAGACCTTTGGTTTTTTTCTGGCCATCGCTTTTATTGTCAGCGCAGTGGTGTTCAACGCTGAATTAAAACGAAAAGCCCGGGAAGGTTTTTATACCCCGACGACCGTCAGTGTGACCGTGGGACTGCCCGCTTCCATCGGAGAACTCATCAGCAACGCCATGGTCGGGTTGATCTTGGGGGGGAAAGGATTGTATGCGTACCAACACTATGATACCTTCAGACACGACCCAGCATCTGTCATTCTTTCTTTAAAAATAAACCCACTCGGCGCACTGATCGGCGCGCTGGCACTGATCGGTATTACCTACTGGGATGGACAACGCCGAAAACTGGACAAACCTGAAACCAGGCTACTGTCCGTTTATCCCCATGATCGCATCAGTGAAATGACGGTCGCCGCTGCTATTGGCGGTATTTTGGGCGCTAAAATTTTTGATCTTTTCGACAACTGGCAATCTTTTATGGAAGACCCCATCGGATCACTGGCATCCGGCGGCGGTTTGGCCTTTTTTGGCGGTTTGGTCCTCGGCTTCGTTGCAGTGGTATCGTATATGTGGGTGAATAAAATCCCATTTTTGCCCACTGCCGATGCCGTAGCGCCAGCGCTCACTGCTGGATATGGCGTTGGACGCATCGGGTGTCAACTTTCCGGCGACGGCGATTGGGGCATTGTCAACAGCGCCGTTAAGCCAGGGTGGATGTCGTGGATGCCTGATTGGGTGTGGGCATACCGTTTTCCACACCACGTCCTGAACACGGAAAGCACGGATCCGGTGAACAGTGTTCCCATCAATGGGTGTTCTTGGGACTATTGTATGCAACTATCTCAACCTGTTTTCCCCACGCCTTTTTACGAGGTGCTGATGATGGCTGGTGTTTTTGCTATTCTGTGGTCTTTGCGCAAGCGTATCAAAGTAACGGGTATGCTCTTCTTCCTCTACCTCAGCCTCATTGCGGTGGAACGCTTTGCCATCGAAAAAATTCGGGTCAATGTCGTACACGATGTGCTTGGCATGAAATTGACCCAAGCAGAAATAATCGCTGTGGCTTTGTTCGTGGTCAGTGTCACCGGATCTGCGGTGCTGTGGGCAAAACGCAACACAAAACAGCAATAAGTTGACTGTTTACGTTGGACAAATATTCTGTCCCTTCATGTAACTCGTTAGATGGCCGTGCCTGAGACAAAAAAATGGATATTTTTTTGTCTCAGGCACGGCTTTTTGCACGCTGTAGCAGCGCCAATCTCAAACAAATAGGCCTTTTTTGGCCAGACAGCGCGCGACCTAGCCAGTTGCCTTTTTATGGCCATTGATCACCTTGCTCACGCCATACACCAAGAGCCACTGTCCAACCATATAGGTCGAGATAACGGCTACATGCACACCGGTGAAAGGCGTGCCAAACTTGGCTACCGCAATCAGGCTGTCTGAAAGCACAAAGAGCAATGCCCCAGCTACCATAGTGCGAAATATCGTTTTTTCGATGTGCCCGTGCAGGTTCACGACGCTTTGAGCCATGGTCGAAATAACCACGGCATACACGGTCACCGGTACCCGCATACCCTCGGGAATTCCAGGCCATAAACCATACAACAGCAGGGCAGGATAGACCAAAAAAGGAACAATCCACCCAGGATTTTTTTCGAGAAACCCGCGTTGTCCACGCAGCGCGGACGCGGCACCCACGATGTAGGAAAGGTGTGCCAACAAAAATGCCAACAAGCCCAAGACAAAAAACAAACCGCCTTCATACATCAGGAGTACATCGCCCACGGTGGAAAAAAGGAGGCCGAAAAGCCAGCCCAAACGCAGACGCGAACGATCACCAGGTGTTTGTGCCATCAGCCACAACCCCAATACTGGCATCAACAGGGGCTTGGAAAGCGTACTGAGCAAAGAAACACCCCCGACTATGCCGACCAAGTGCATGACTGAGAGGATGACAAAAACTGGAAACCAAATTTTTTTCATTCGTGTTGAATTGATAAGACCCAGTTGCGAAGCAGACAGTGTCCGTGTTCTGTTAGTATAGATTCAGGATGAAATTGTACCCCAACCAACGGCAATGCTTGATGTGCCAATGCCATGATTTCCCCAGAAGCCGTGGCCGCTAAACATTCCAACGGCGTGCCCTGAAGCGACTCGAGCAGCAAAGAATGGTATCGCATGACCGTCCAATTCGACGGGATACCCGCAAATAACCAGTGACCTTGGTGACTAATGAGGTTCGTTTTTCCGTGCATGGGCACAGCAGCTCGTACTAGGGTCGCACCAAAATACTCGCCCAAAGCCTGGTGCCCAAGGCAAATGCCAAGCATCGGAACCCGCTTGTGGTATCGGTCAATTACAGCCATCATAAGCCCCGCATCAGCAGGGCGTTTTGGTCCAGGAGAAAGCACAATACCTTGAAAATCAATCTCTTCAAGATCCTTTAGCGTAAAAGCATCATTCCTCAAAACCGTACACTCCACCCCCGTCTGTAACAAGTAATCATACAGATTGTACGTAAACGAATCGTAATTATCGATCAACAGTATGGTCATGGTGATAGTAGGCCGTGGTTAATGCTCGTAACTGACAGGGGGACTTCTGAGCAAAAAAGGGCCGCCCATTCAGTGACTAATACTCAATGCCATCAGCCTCCTCCGGAACAGTGTTGTTTCTAGGCGGTGGGATGCGATCCGCGTTGGGGTCCTGCTCAATGCCGGTTTCCGGCGGTTTGTATCTTTTAATGTTCTCTGTGCCCATTTTTTTTGACTTCTCATCTCCATACTTTTGCAGTCGGTCCATCCAGGTCATGTACGTAGCCCAGGTTTCTTCGGCAAATGGCTTCATACGAACAGCCAGATCGTAGGCATTTCCGGGCAGTGGCTCCAGGATGGTGTATGTTCTGGACTCGGCGATGGTCTGAGGATTTAAAAATTGTGCTTTCACCATAAACCAAACAACAATACTACAAATCAGGAGGTAAAAAGCAGCCATCATTGTTGCGCCGAGTGCGTGATTGATTATGCCGAGATGTGAGACCTTCAGCACCCGTTCAACGCCTGAAGCAGCCATGCGCATGATCAGTACCACGATGAGAATGTTCACCACAAAAGCACCCACAAACATCATTGGATTGGTCGAATGAAACATCGCCTCCAGCAAGCTGGTGGTCGTAGGGGTGATCTTAAAAGCCAAGGTAATGCCAAAAAGATAGGCTGCAACGTTGAATACCGTTGTCACAACGCCGTTGCGCCCGCCCTGCCAAAAGCCATAAACAACGGCTACTAAAAAGAGAATATCAATGGGCATTGTCTTTTTTGCTGAAATTACAGCGCAATGTTCATACCTTGGTATGTGTGCGATGATTGGGTGACAAAGGTAAATGGACATTCTGCTTCCGCTCAATAATTTTTTGGAGAAATCAACCGGATAATTTTTATCGAAATTAAATAAATAATGTTTATATTTGACCACTTCCAGCAAAAAAGACGGTCGAATATGGTGAATTTATGTCGCCCAAGCCATGTTGTTAATCAGTGCATGTCCAATTCGCTATCTTCGCCCACAGGAAACCAAAGCCTGATTCTATGAAATGGCTCATCAACGAAGCAGTAAAACGATATTTAGCCTTGCGCATGAAGCGCATAGAGTACTATATGTTGCATCCTGAGGTAACCCAGGAACGCTGGCTTCGCAAAATACTGGACAATGCGCGCACCACCGAGTTCGGAAGGCGCTATGATTTTGCATCCATTCAATCGGTTGAAACATTCCGGGATAGGGTGCCGGCCCATGAATACGATGATATCAAGAACGATATACACCGTATGATGCACGGTGAACGGAATGTGCTGTGGCCCGGAGAAATAAACTGGTATTCCAAAAGCAGCGGTACAACGAGTGACAAAAGTAAATTCATCCCTGTCCCTTACAGCAATCTCTTTCAGTGCCATGTTGCCGGCGCATGGGATTCTGTGGCCCTCTTGTACGCCAACAAACCCGATATGGCTGGCTTTCAGTACAAACACTTGTTTGTACCCGGAAGCTTTCAGCCACTCTCAAACTACCCAAAAACCCGTGTAGGAGATATCAGTGCGATACTGGTTCAGCACATGCCCACCATCGCAAAGTTGTTTTACACACCCGATTTTCACACGGTACTGGAACCAAATTTTGAAGAAAAAATCCAAAAAATTGCCGATATCACCAGTAAACAAAACGATATCGCACTGTTTGGAGGGGTTCCAACCTGGATTATTGTGCTGTTCAGGATGATCCTTGAAAAAACAGGCAAAAAAAATATGCTCGAAGTATGGCCCCATTTACAAGCGTACGTACATGGTGGCGTTGGATTCGAACCCTACAGAGAAACATTCCGAACGCTGATTCCCAGTGACAACTTCGTCTATCAGGAAATATACAACGCCTCGGAAGGCTACTTTGGCGCTCAATGTGATCTCGCCACAAACGATATGCTCCTGCTGGCCGACAATGGTGTCTTCTATGAGTTTGTCCCTTTCGAAGAATGGCAAAAAAAACACCCAAAAACGGTCTTGCTTTCCGATGTCCAACTGGGGGAAGTATATGCCATCATGATCACTTCCAACAATGGACTATGGCGATACCTGCCAGGTGATACGGTGGTATTCACGAGAAAATACCCATTTTGTTTCCAAATAACGGGAAGGACCAGACAATTTATCAACGCCTTTGGCGAAGAAGTCATGGTCGGCGATACCGACAAAGCCCTCGCCGATGCCTGCCGACAAATGAACGCTGCCGTGTCCGAGTACACCGCAGCGCCAGTCTATTTCTCACGGGAAAACGACAAAGGCGGGCATGAATGGGTCGTCGAATTCGACAAAGAACCAGCTGATTTAGAGCTGTTCCGACGGGTGCTGGATGAATCTCTCCAACGCATCAATTCCGACTACGAAGCAAAACGATACAAGGGAATTGCCTTGGAACGCCTGTCTTTACAACCGGTGCCCCGTGGCACGTTCCTTCGTTGGATGCGGGCTAGGGGCAAATTTGGCAACCAAAATAAAGTGCCCCGATTGGCCAATCACCGACGTTTTGTTGAGGAGGTAATGCGCTATAAATTTGAAACGTAATAATCCCCGTTACGAACACAACCATTTTACCCACAACACGCCCTATTATGATGCCTTATTACCTCTCCAATGGCCGTATTTTTTCCAATGGACAGTTTATACTCAACCATGCAGTTCGCGTTGAAGGCGCACAAATTGAGTCTATTGTGCCCCAATCAGCTATAAAAACCGGCGCAAAAGTGTACGACTTGGGGGGTAGAATGTTGCTGCCCGGATGCCTCGATCTCCAAATTTACGGCGGCGATGGGGTCTTGTTTGCCAACAACATGACCGCCGATGCTCTTGCCCGCATCGAACAATATATCCTTGGTACCGGAACCACCGGTTTTTTGATTGCAATTCCTTCCCGGCCATTTTCCGACATTCAGAAAGCTGTGCGCGTCGTGCGCGATTATTTACCCAACAGCTTGGGCGCCCTGCTCGGCCTGCACGTTGAAGGACCATACCTAAATCCTGAAAAACGGGGCGCACACCAGGAAGACTGGATTAAAAAACCAGCACCATGGGAGGTTGATTGGCTGCTGGATGAAGGTGAAGATATTGTAAAATTCATCACGATCGCCCCGGAAATGGTCGAAAACGACACCATTCGGCGGTTTTCAAACGCCGGAATGGTGGTCTCAGCCGGGCACACCAACACCACCTACGAGCGGTACAGAGAAGGCTTCGAGGCCGGTATCTCACACGTTACGCACCTGTTCAACGCCATGCCGGGGCTCGAAGGCAGAAAACCTGCGCTGCTGGGCGCCGCCTCGGATACCGAAAACGTAATGGTGAGCATCGTCGCCGATGGACAACATGTGCACTTCCCTTCGGTTCGTTTGGCAAAAAAAATTTTTGGAAACAGGCTTTACCTCATCACGGACGCCGTGACAGCCACAGATAAAATTTACTTAAAAAACGGCGCGTATTACAACGAAAACAATACACTGACAGGCTCCGCGCTGACTCAACACATGGCCCTTGCAAATTGTGTCCGAGAAAATATTTGCTCCCTGGAAGAAGCCATCAAAATGACCACCAGCTACCCGGCAAAAATCATGAAATGGACAAATAAGGGTGACCTATTACCAGGGTTTGATGCCAGTTTTACAATACTCAACGATGACTTCTCTGTGTGGCCACTCCATTTGTAGCGCCCGATCATAACAACAAACATCGCAACGGGTTAGTTACCAAACACCAACTACCCGCCCAATTCCCGCGTACACCATTTGACGGATTTGAATTTTACCAAAAACGACGGCCTGCTGCAACAGAAAAAACAGCACCACAAGACCCGATGTCTGTATCTCCACAAATGCGTCCAAGAATAAGTACCCAACCATAAGCAGGGCTTTAAACCCTGCAAAAGCCGCAAAAAGCCCCAGCAAACGCCCTCTTTGCCGTCCAAAAAACCGCCAACCGCCCATCAGACATGCCTTGGTGGAAACCTGCCCTTGGAAATAATACAACCGACTGCAAACCGACCAAACAAACAACAAGCCCAGCCCAATAAACCAAACCATCAACATCAGAAAAACTACCCAAATTATGTATTTTTCTGAAGAAAAAAACGCCAACATGGGCTCTAAAAGCGCTATTGTTGGTATCCAAACAATCCCCGACCACACCACAACCAACAAAAGTAAAAAAACGCTGATCTTTAAAAATGTAAAAAAAGATTTTGCCCCCCCTTGCCAAAACACTCGCCCTGTCACCGCTTCCGGCTGTACTGCACAGTACAACAAACCACCGTTGGTGAAAACTGAAAACAGTAGCCAAACCAGCATCAACCAACGCAATTGACCCAACAATGGGGTGATGGAGGCGCCGTGTACGCTCAGAAAATCCATGATAACGGTGTGATCATAACCAGCTGCCAATTTGTTTATTTCCAGCGAATGACCAATAGATGCCTTCAACACATCATACACCTGTATGCCAAATGTCATCACTAAAAGCAACTGAATACCGTACACGATTGCTGCAATTCGCCACTGCTGCAATCCCTTTTGTAAACCTGTTCTGATAAAGCTGTGCATACCTGTTTTTGTCTTTAGCACTAAATGATCTTGTACCGATACCATATTGCCAACCGCCCAAAAACCTGCGCACCCTCGTGTGCTGTCCCCACAAACCCCGACATCCCCATCTTAGCGACTCCGCGTGAGATTACCCCGCCCACCTCTAGCCAAGAAAACTAATCGCGTGAAACACCCCCTGCACCCAAAAAATCATTTTTAATGCAAGCCGCCACAGCCCACCATCCTCCGGCTTCAAGGTCATACTATTGTTGTTCCAATCAACGTCAAGACCAAGTTTATGCCCTGGATCCACTTGTGCAGACACCACCCTAGACCCACCCGTAAATTCAAATACCTTCAAGCCTTCCACACCAGACCACGCCAGCATTTGCGAACCTCCATCCTCAAAAATCACTTTAATTTCTACCGGAAACACCCAATCGCCCAATCGTTGCACCTCCACTTTTGACACATAAGACTGCTGGCCACCCCCATCTTCCCAGCGAAAATCCGAAAACAATTCGCCAAAAACACCTTGCGGGGCAAACAGTACTTGATTTGATATTTTTGTAACAGCATAATCCAGCACTTCAGCCTCGTATATGCCCTTCTCAAACAAACCATACACCTGCCGACCAAACACGGTATCTGGCAAAAAAACCAATTCATGCTTTAATATCGCCATGAAATCGCTGCCTCGGGGATGTCGAAACTTCCAGCGCTCAAAATAAGTCCGAATAAGCGTGTCCATCTTTGCCTCACCCACCAATTCCTGAACGGTACGCAGTGTTGTGGCCGTTTTACTGTAAATCAGTGCCTTTCGGTTTGAATCGGAAAACTTCCATGCCGGACGTGCAACAACCCCCTCGCGCGGGTTTCGCATGGTACTGTATTCCAAGCGCGTGAGTTCGCGGTTATCGAAACAGATGCCCAATATATCCACGAGTGCATGCTTTTCGCCGTACGCAGCATCAATAATTCGGTCTTCAAAATAGGTGACAAAACCCTCATCAAGCCATGGCTCCTCCTTCTCATTGGACGCCACCATTCCCATAAAATATTGGTGCACAAACTCGTGTACCACCAGCGACTCCGATGTTCGAATGCACGCCGGAATACCGTAAAAGGTGCCGGCAGTCACGAGTGTTGGGTATTCCATCAATCCCGAACGCAGTCCGTGCAGCGGAGGGTCCACAACCGTTATGGAAGGATATGGATATTTTCCAACGTGCTTATCCAGGTATTCAAGGGCAAATTTTAGGGCCTGCAAATAGCGCACCCCCATCGCTGCGTGGTCAGGAGGCAACAACACGCGTATTTGAACATCCTCCCACCGATCTTCCAACACCGTAAAATATGGATAAACTGACCAAGCAAAATCAATCACATCTTCTGCGTGATAATGCCAGGTTGTGGTGCCATTGCTGTTTTGTTGCGCTTCCACCAGACAGCCGGATGCTCCCATGACAAACCTGTCGGCCACTGTAACATAAACGTCATACACCCCAAAATCAGCGAAAAATTCCGTCTGGCGAAAAAATTGATGGCAATTCCAACCCCAATTTCCGGCATCGCGCTGTTCAAAAACACCCAACTGCGGAAACCAATGGCAAAAAAAGAAAAAATCCTTGCTATACCCTACTCTCGCAATGGTCTTGGGTATTTGAGCGCGCCAGTCGAGCTTTACCACGGCTGTCTCTCCCGGCAAAAGGGGCTCGTCTAGTAACACTGCCAAGACTGTTTGATCCGCCAAATTGCCATCGTCTGGCTGAATATAGCGCATATTCCCAGTCAAATCTATCGCTCCGTCCCTGCCTTCGCGTTCCAACCTATCCAACGCCACCCAAGCCCATTCGTCTCGTTTTCTATCGATATAACTGCGTCCAAAAATATTGGACGCTCCTTTTAAAAAAGTAGATTCCGTGTTTTTAAAGGCGTTGAGATACACGTAAAACCGAAGCTCTAAAATGGGTACCGGCGATTGGTTGGTAAACCGAACCGTCTGGATCGCCGACACGGTTTTGTGTTCGTCATCAAGGGTTACATGAATTTCATAATTCGCCGGACGAGCACTCAAGGGTTGTTTAAAAAAGGGGTCGCACTGCCCAAAACTGGCTTGGACGCTCCAAAAAAACTGTAAAATCAAAAGAAAAAGATGTAAAATCCGGCCCATTGTGTTTTATTGAAAGTCGCAATGCAAATAAAAGTATAAAAGCACGTAACTGGTTACCTTTATTTATCGTAACTGGTTAGCGTGGTCGCGTCTGAGACAAAAAAGTTGCCATTTTTTGCCAGACGAAGCAGATTTTTGTAGGCCATAGCAGCGCTATGGTCAAAAAAATCTGCGAATTATGGCGGAAGATGGACCTTTTTGGGCCAGACAGCGTGCCACCTAACCCGTTACAAAAAATAAAGCACATGAAATTACTCCTCCCGCTCTTGGGTCTTGCCCAACTTTCTTTCGCACAACATACCTCGCACTTTCCACTGTGGAATGACGCCTTCGAGCACCGATTGATCGCAGACTGGCTCGTCCAACCTTGCCTTGAAAAAGCAGCAATATACCACAGTGCCGACAACAAAGATATCATCCTGTACAATGGGCTGTTGAAACGCGTTTTCCGCACCACTCCCGGCGTGGCATGCGTGGATTTCAAAAACCTTTCAAACGGACAACAATTGCTCCGGGCCATTTCTCCAGAAGCAACGTTGATCATTGATGGAAAAGAATACCACGTCGGCGGGCTCAAAGGGCAAACCGAAAAAGCATACCTCCTACCAGAATGGGTGGATCATTTTTCCAATCAAAACAATGATTTCGAACTGATAGACATCGCCGCTGAAGACCTCCAACCATTTCTACAATGGAAGCCAAAAACATGGACGATGAACGCCAAACAGCCCTCCGGAAAAACGCTGGTGTTTACCTACAAAGCACTGGCCCCTGCGTTGTTGGGGCTGCAAGTTCGAATTTATTACGAGCTATACGACGGGTTGCCTCTCCTGGTAAAATGGCTGTCGCTGGAAAACAATGGGGGCCGACCACTCAAAATAAACAGGGTCGTACATGAAGTATTGGCGTTTGTAGAAGAAGAAAGCGCCGTGGTGGGGAAACCAGAACAAATGAAAAAACAGCATGGTCTGTATGTTGAAACAAATTTTGCGTTCAACAATGCCATGCGTTATGATATTTCTGACCAGACAACCCACTGGAAAACGGATTCAACGTACACCTCTCAAGTCAATTACGATTTCAATACGCCCTGCATCCTAGAAATATATCCGGAAAAATCACCGGGTATTGAACTGATGCCGGGTGAAACATTCCGGTCTGTCCGAACCCACGAGCTGTTGCAAGACAGCTATGATCGCGAACGCCGAGGGCTCGCCATCCGACAAATGTACCGAGTAGTAGCACCTTGGACCACCCAAAACCCCATTTTCATGCACCTCATCAGCGAAAATGACCAACAAGTGCGCAACGTCGTTGACCAATGTGCTGAAACCGGCTATGAAGGGATCATTCTCAGTTTTGGCAGCCATTGCAACATGGAGGACACAACCGCATCGAACGTACAACGCTGGAAATCACTGGCGGATTACACCCATGCAAAAGGCGTTTTATTGGGTAGCTACGCCCTCTTCAGCAGTCGCCATATCAGCGATGAAGACGATGTTATTGACCCTAAAACAGGGCGTCCGGGAGGCGCCTTCTTTGGAAATGCCCCGTGCTTCGGAAGCCAATGGGGTTTGGCTTACGCCAATAAATTGCGCTTTTTCTTGCAACAAACAGGTTTTGATATCTTTGAAAACGATGGGCCATACCCCGGCGATGTTTGTGCCTCCACCACACACCCAGGCCATAAAAACCTGGACGACAGCCAATGGCGACAAATGGACATTCAAAAAAGTCTCTATCACTGGTGCAGCGAACAAGGCGTGTACGTCAACGCGCCCGATTGGTACTTTCTCGATGGAACCAACAAAATTGCATTGGGTTATCGAGAAGTAAATTTCTCTCTCCCAAGGGATCAACAAAAAATTATCAACAGGCAAAATATTTACGATGGAACCTGGGAAAAATCACCCTCCATGGGCTGGGGATTTGTACCCCTCACCCGATATCAGGGTGGTGGACCGGAAGCCGTGCTGGAGCCGCTCCAGGAGCACCTCCGCGACTACGAGCAACTCATGGTTCAATATTATGGCGCTGGAATACAAGCATGCTACCGTGGCCCACGCCTTTATGACACCGATGCCACCAAGGAACTTGTGCAACGTACCATCGCTTGGTATAAAAAATACCGCCCGATTCTGAATGCTGATATCATCCACCTGCGCCGCCCCGATGGCCGGGATTGGGATGGAATCCTGCACGTAAACCCCAGCCTGGATACCAAAGGATTTTTAATACTCTACAACCCCCTGAAAAAACCCATCACCCGAACACTGACCATCCCATTGTACTATACTGGTTTGAAACACCACGCAACATTTTTCAATGACAAAGGACAACACCGCTACAAAATAAACCGCCACGATGATGTCTCTACCACTGTGACCATTCCCGCTGAAGGCTGGATCTGGTACGCCATTCGATAGGGACTCTTGACCGACAAAAGATGAAAAATGGGTCGTTTTTGACCCGGCAAAAAACACCCAAAATACGCTATGCCTTCAAACGAGACCCATACAATTCCACCCATTGTGATACACTGAGCTTTTGCATCAATTGTCCAATCAATTCGTACGGTATATCCGACATCTTTTTAAACCGGATACAACTTTTTCCCATGTCTAATTTGCCCTTGCTGTGGTGGGGATATTCGCCCACAAACCATTCAAGCAGCCCGGAATCTAAGTAGATCCCCATGTGATAAAGTGAAATAAAATTTTTCTGCGCCGCAATACTGACAAATGGCAAGGGGAGTTTCGGATCACAGTGGTATCCTGCCGGATAAATCTCGTGTGGCACCGAGTACCCAATCATTCCATAGCCCATTGCTTCCTTGTATCCTGTAGGAATGTTGTCCAAAATGGTTTTGCGCAGTTTTTCAAAAGCCGCTCGGCGTACTTCGTCCACTGCGTTGACGTATTCGTCAGGTGTAGAAATTTGGTTTTTCATAACTGACCGTTTTATTTCGTATAGCGTAGCTGGTTGGGTTTATTCATCCTTTTACATCGAGTGCATCGCGAAGGCCATTGCCCACCAAATTGAATGCCAACACCATCAGCGCAATCGCAATCGCAGGAGCCAATGCAAGCAGCGGCTTACCACTGATGGCGTAGCCATAATTTTCATTCAGCATAGAACCCCAGGAAGGTGTTGGTGGTTGTACCCCAAAACCCAGGTAGCTCAAGCCTGATTCAACCAAAATGGCGGTTGCGAAATTACCCGCCGCTAACACCAGCACAGGACCTAATAAATTGGGAAGGATGTGACGCCTTAATATACGCCAGTGACCAAAACCCATGCTCTGTGCAGCCTCTACAAAAGGCAAAGAACGCAAAGAGAGCGTCTGGCCACGCACCATCCTAGCAACATCTACCCACATCGTAAGCCCCACGGCCAAAAAGATGATGCCCACCCCACGACCAAGCGCCATCACAATGGCAAAAACCAACAACAACGTGGGAATTGACCACGCCGTGTTGATTAGCAACAACACAACTTCATCCAATTTCCCCCCAAAATAGCCGCCCACAAGACCCAAAAAAAGCCCAATAGTGAGTGAAATAAACACCGAAATCAGCCCAACCAACAACGAAACCCTACATCCCAACAACAAACGACTGTAGTTACACCGACCATACTTATCCGTGCCCAACACAAAATATCGGCTGCTGACAACCATCCCTTTTTTTATATTATCCACCAAATGCGCTTTGGAAATGCGCTGTACCAAACCTGTCGCATCCTTGAAAATATACGCCGTTGTATCCGTGATAAGTTCCTCGAAAACAGGAAAAAACAGTTGCAATACGTGTACACTGCCCTGCTGACCCACGTCCCCTATGGGTTGAAAATAAACAGAATCTCGTTCCAAACGAAGTGAACCTGGGACAATGGGAATCAACAAATCCGTCACCGGACGACCAGAAATGAGCAGTGAAGCGTAAGAAACAGGCTGTACCCAACGGTTTAATTTAACAGACAAGAGTTGCGCCCGCGCGCCCGGAGCCGTGAGCGCCAAGGACGGTATCTGCGTGTTGGCATCAGGTGCTTGATCGGGTGACAACCCATAGCCAAAAATAGCCACCAATATTGACAACAAGACAAAGGACAGTCCTGCAAACGCCGGCCGGTTGCGACGGAAACGCTGCCAGGCTTTTTGAAATTCCGTTGGTTCAGACACAGCGCTGTAGTTTCATAGTTGTTTTCGTAAAAATAAAAACCCGTAACCAGTTAGGTGGTCGCGTCTCCGACAAAAAAGTGGCTATTTCTTGCAGACGAAGCAGATTTTTGCAGGCCGTAGCAGCGTTACGGTCAGAAATATACCCCTAAATAGGAACAGACTTGTTTTTTATCACGCTGAGCGCCAACGACAATGCCAATGACATAACCAGCTCCAAACCCAACAGCTTCTCAGTACCCAAAAAGTGGAGGGATGCAATCGTAACAACGAATACTACGTTGATGGCAATCAACGACAGTGTTGTTTGGGTGTGCGTGAAACCCAACCGTAAAAATTTGTGGTGAATATGGTCGTGATCAGGATAAAATGGTGATTTACCCTGTGACATTCTTCGTATAAAAGAACTGAAAGTATCATAAATCGGAAGTATCAACACCGCTATCACAATGGCCGGTGTACCGTGCATCAAAAATGGACTTTCAGGCGTTAATTTATGACTGATCTCAATAAAATTGATGCCCAAAACAGAACAGACCGTACCAATCAACAGCGAACCGGTATCGCCCATGAAAATTCGCGCAGGGGTGAAATTATACTTTAAAAAAGCAATAATTGAACCAGCCAATGAAAAAGCCAACATCGAAAAAGCCTGTGCTCCCACCACAAAAAACCATGTACCAAAGATTAGACAGTTAAGTAGGCCAATGCTCCCAGCCAAACCGTTGATGCCGTCTATCAAGTTAAATGCATTGATAACACCAACAATGATGATGACAGAAAAAATGAACCCTGTCAATTCCGGTATTTTTTCAATACCAAAAACACCATAAAGACTTGTAATTTGGGTGTTGGCCTTATAGACGATAATCACTGATACCAACAACTGCGCTGTAAATTTTTTGGCCGGTGAAATCGGCGCTAAATCGTCTAATATTCCCAGTAGAAAAATAAGCACGAACGGCGCCAACAGGTATTGAAGCATCCAAAAACTCTGGACGGGGGTCCACAACACAATGGCGCAAACCGTGCCGGCAAACAAACCAACCCCTCCCAATGAAGGTGTTGGCTCTTTATGAGAACTCCTTGAATTGGGGTTGTCAAATATCCCTCGCTCCTTCACAACCCTGATGATAACCGGTATGATAGAGTAAGTTAATATGAAAGCTGTAATAAAAGACAACATCAATGCGTACATAGACCCCAGTTGGTGCGCAATAACAAATCAAAATAACTGCCCTGTCAACGATTACTTCGCGATAATGACAAAACAAAAAACGGTTCCGATATTCAAAAAGCGTAACGGGTTTGGTGGTACATATTTATGGTAACTGGTTATGACAGTTCAGTTGTACCTACCCTGTTCAAACCAACAACCCCCATTAACGTACAAGACAGCGGAACCCCAAAAGGATACGCTGTCTTGTCACGCTAAATGGTGTACATCAATTACTGTTCTGCCTTTTTTTCGCAGGCACCTGCTGTTTTATTGGCACAGCAAGATTTGCCTTTGGACGCAGATCCGCTTGCGCAACATGCTTTCTTTTCAGAAGCAGCACAAGAAGCAGTTTTTTTAGTCATTTCTGTTTTGTCCGTTACCAACATAGCTGGCGCAACATTCACAAAGGTGTTGGCTTTCTCATCGAATTGAACACTTACAAACTTTACGCTACCCTGAGCATCAGCTTCTTTCCGAACATAAGAAACGGATCCGTCGTCATTCTGGCGCTTTTCAAGGCTTGGATCAGCGGCAGCAACTTTAGCCATTTTACCGGCGCAGCAAGACTTGTTAGAGCCTGCAGCAGCGCTGCAAGACTGTGCACCCGCGGAGAAAATCCCAAGAGCGAGCGTGAATGCAAAGAAAAAAATCGCTTTTTTCATGAGTTGTTGTTGTAATTTTTACAGTTAAAAAAAATGCTTATAAAAGCGTCAAACAAAAGTAAAGGAAAAAAATAGCACTGCGGTAATTTTTTAAAAATCGCCAATAGCTTGCAAATTCGTAAGTGGTTAGCGTGGTCGCATCTGAGACAAAAAAGTGGCCATTTTTTGCCAGACGAACCGGATTTTGTAGGCCGTAGCAGCGCTTCGATCTAAAAAATCTGTTCAGTATGGCGGAAAATGGGCCTTTTGCGGCCAGACAGCGTGTCACCTAACCCGTTACGCAAATTCTTATTTTCCGGACAATATTGATTTGTACCGGGCACCGTCGTTCAACAGTTTGATCGCCTCCTTCACCTCCGGATCATTCACCAAGTTTTTGCGAACTTTCCCGCGTTGAAAATAATACCGTCCCACTATTTCCTGTTCAATTTCATGCAATATCCGGTCTTTGTTCCGTTCCAATTCGCCTTTTTTCTCCGATTTTATCTTGTTTTCTACGCCGGCAATTTCCACCTCCAACGGAAGTTTTTCACGCACAACGATTTCCCTGAGTTCCTGTAACTTTTTCTCCGCAGGGGTTTGAAAATCAAATTTTTTCTCCTGTACATACTGCTTGAATCCTTCAAAATCATCAAATTCAAAGATTTCAACGGAGTCTATCTTCGGGTGATTCAAGGCAAACGCCGTCGCGTAATCAAAAATAATATTTTGATCAAGCAAGGCGCGCACCACACCCTCCGCAGTATCATGGGGCAATAATACATCTGGCTTTATCCCTCCACCATCAAGCACCACCCGCCCGTTGCGGGTCTTGAACTGGGCGCGCTCCGATTCCGGGATGTCAACAGGAACACCATCTTTGTACCGCACCGATTGAATACAACGCCCCGACGGGATATAATATTTGGCAGTGGTCAGTTTTATTTTGGCATTGTAGCCTAAATCCTTGGTGTTCTGCACGAGTCCCTTGCCATAGGAACGTTGACCCATGACAACCCCGCGGTCGAGATCCTGTAGTGCGCCTGAGGTTACCTCACTGGCAGATGCGCTGTGCCTGTTCACCAATACCACCAAGGGAATCTCTTTGTCAACCGGAGGACCCTGGGTTTTGAGCGAAATATCCCATTCCGGCACCTTGCCCTTTGTAAGGGCGACCAACTCCCCCTTCGGAACAAATACATTCACCAAATCGATGGCTTCATTGAGCAACCCACCCCCGTTTTCCCGCAAATCAAGGATAACACCCTTCAGCGCAGGGTTTTTGTCTTTCAATTTTATCACAGCCTCGGCAACATTGCTGCCCGCATCCTGGCTGAAAGTGGTAAGATTGACGTAGCCTATGTTCTCCGCCACCAAACCTGAATGGGGAACATTGGGTATATTTACCTCCCCCCGTTCAAGTGTTATTTTTACATCCTTGGGCGCTCCCGGCCGACGGACCATCAAATCAGTCTTGGTGCCTGGAAATCCGCGCAGAAAATCCAATACCTGCTGCTCATTTTTGCCTTTGGCACTCTGGCCATCAATGCTGATCAACGCATCACCAACTACTAAACCGGCTTTATGGGCCGGACTATTTTCTATAATTTCGGTGATGGTGACCCAGTCGCCCATCCGCTGTCCGGTTGCACCCACGCCGTTGTAGGTGCCATCGGTTTGAATGCGCCAACCTTCTATGTCTGTTTCTGACATATAATTGGTGAACGGATCTAACCCCATCAGCATGGCATCCATCCCGCGCCGCATAATTTGGTTCGGGTCCAATTCGTCAACATAAGAATGATTTACTTCCCGGTACGCATTGGCAAATATTTCTAGGTTTTTTGCAATGTCAAAATATTTCCCTTGTGCTTGTGTAAGGGTCAACGATGTCAGTACCGTGAAAAAAAGAAGGAAGTTTCTGCGTCGAATATTCATGTTTGTGTATGTCTTTTTTTGTAACCACTTGGGTGGTCGCGTCTGCTTGGTGGCTACTAAAATTTTATGTAACTGGTTGGCGTGGTCGCGTCTGAGACAAAAAAGTGACCATTTTTTGCCAGACGAAGCGGATTTTTGTAGGCCGTAGCAGCGCTACGGTCAAAAAAATATGCGAAGTAGGACGGAAAATGGGCCTTTTTGGGCCAGACAGCGTGCCACCTAACCAGTTACAATTTTATACATGTTGCGCCCTCAATGGTTTAAAACCGCCCAAGGGTGTTTGAGTTCATCAAGGGTGGCTTTCTGATAAAAAATCCTTTAAAACAGCCAATAACGCTGTTGGTTTGTCGGCGTGCACCCAATGCCCTGCTCCCTCTATGGTCACTATTACCGCCTTCGGAAACAGTTCCTGTATTAACGCTGTTTCTTCCGGTTTGATATAATTTGAAAGGCTTCCGCGAATAAAAAGCGTTGGCTTGTCAAACGGTTCGCCAGAAACAGGGGCTAAAATATCTTTATAATGTTTCCACAACACCGGTAAATTCATTTTCCAGGCAAATGCCCC
>CAIZLM010000203.1 GCA_903933805.1 uncultured Bacteroidota bacterium
GCCTCCGGTGGCGCTGAAGGCAGCAGTTATTACTTGCAAGGCGAGTATCTTAACCAAGAAGGTGTATTCAGGGGGCAGGGATTTGAAAAATACGGCTTGCGTTTCAACGGCGAGATCAGCAATAAACGTGTGAAATTTGGCAATAACCTGTCGTTTGCATACACCAATCGGAAGGTCGTCAACAGTTCTGGGGATGGTTTTGGTCCTGGCAATGAGCCCAGTGGCATACGGTATGCGCTGATTGCCGCACCAGTGTTCCGCATTCGAAACGATGATGGCTCCTACGTCAATGTCTCTTCCCTCTTGGGTGACCCGATGCTGTACGGCGATGGCAACGCCAATCCGCTGGCCTTTATTGACGCCACCGATTGGAGCATCCAGCGCTACCGTATATTCGGCAGTGTTTACGCGGAAGTGACCATCCTGGACGGACTAAAACTGCGCACCACTTTGGGGGGAGATTTCTTGTTTGAAAACGAAAAACGCTTTAAAGAGCGCCTTTCGGCGGCCATTTACAGTCCTACCTCGCTCACCGAAGGTCGCGTGTTCGACCGAAACCTGATTTGGAACAACATCCTTGATTTCCACCGAAACATCGGGAAACACCGTGTTTCAGGATTGCTGGGAATGGAGGCCATTCAGAACCAAACCAATTACCTCAGCGGTTCTGCCAATAATTTTTCCCGGACAGATCCGTTGTTTCGCTATTTAAACAACAGCACGACCGTTGATATTCAAAACATCGGCGTTGGGGGAATTGTCACAGAATGGGCATTGTTGTCTTACTTCGCCGAGGGGCGCTATACCTTTGACAATCGGTTTGTTGTGAGTGCCTCGGTGCGCCGAGACGGCTCGTCAAGGTTTGGGCGCAACAACCGATTTGGCGTATTTCCCGGCGCCTCTCTGGCCTGGAACGTGTCAAATGAACATTTCTTTTCCAAGATAAAATGGATGTCTGCCCTGAAACTTCGGGCCAGTTGGGGGCGCCTCGGCAACCAAGACATCGGACTATACCCATTCAGTTCACTCGTAGAAACCGGCCAACGGGTATATTCTTTCGGCGGTCAATTGGCAACAGGCGCCCGGGTGCTCGAAAGCGGTAACAGCAATATCCGTTGGGAAACCAGCGAACAAATCGACCTCGGCGTGGACTTTAGCGTTTGGGAGGACCGGCTGTCGTTTATCGCCGACTACTACCGCAAACGCACCTCAGGCATCCTCGTCAGGGTACCGGTACCGCAGTCCGGGGGCGACCAACATCCACCATACGTCAACGCAGGATCCGTAGAGAACAAAGGCTTGGAGTTGGGCGTTATTTTTAAAAACAACAGCAAAAACGTGCAGTACAGTGTCGGTGCGAACATCTCCTCTGTGCGAAACCAAGTACTGTCGCTGGCTGCCGGCGAACCCATCTCTGGCGGGTTTGGCTTGTCTGACGGCCCCATTACCAAAACCGAGGTGGGGTATCCGGTAGGGTCCTATTACCTGTGGAAAATGGCCGGTATCTTTCAAAGTCAAGCAGAAATTGATGCAAGTCCATTTCAAACCGATGACACCCGGCCTGGAGATGTGAAATTTGCCGACCTCAATGGCGACGACAAAATTGACGACAAAGATCGCGGACATTTTGGCAACCCATTTCCCAATTTTATTTACGGACTCAATGCAACGGTGTCGTGGAAAAACCTGGACTTGTCCATACTGGCGCAAGGCGTACAGGGAAACGACGTGTATTTCTTGTACGGCAATTTTGCCTATGAAACACAGTCTCGCGGGTTCAATTCCTACAGCGAGATTCTCAACCGCTGGACCCCCAGTAACACCAACACCAATATTCCCAAGGTAAGCGTGGACGATCGAAACGGCAACCGGCGTATTTCCACCAGATTTCTACAAGATGGCTCTTACCTGCGTATCCGCAACATCACGCTGGGCTATAACATTAAGTCGCTCCTAAAAACAAAAGCCATTGGAAGTCTGAGGCTGTTTGTCACCGCTCAAAATGCCCTAACCTTCACCAAATACACAGGTCTAGACCCGGAAATACAGGCCAACACCAACGATACCAGAGGGTTGGGCGTCTCTTCCGACCTGGCAGTTGGCATTGATTGGGGGACGGTGCCGGCGCCCCGTACTTTCCTCGTAGGCGTGAGCATGGGCTTTTAGCGTATGTCGGGGACGTATGGTTGAAAGCAAAAACGAGGTGTTTTTTGCTTATTGGAGGGCCCCTCGAGGGACTAAGCACGTGAAAAAGGGTCGTTTTTGACCCGACGAAATCATGCGCTGCTAATCCAACCCCATGCTGTATTGCGTTAACCACCATCGGCAGGATTGCCGGAATTTAAAAACAGACAACAACAAACATGAAATATTTATCGCTGATAGCCGCGTTAACCCTTGTTTCCTGCCAGGGTATTCTTGAAAAAGAACCCCTGGGTATTTTGGACCAAGGCTCCTTTTTTCAAACGGCCGATGATGCTGTACAGGCCACCAATGCTGCATACGAACCGTTGCTGATCAGCAGTGGCAACAACAATTTTTACTGGGCATTTGCCGAGCTGACCTCCGATGAGGCCGTTGTTGGAGGCGATGGTTCCAGGCCCGGCCTCACAGAGTTGGACTTTTTTACGTTTACCCCAAGAACCGAAGAGTTCAACGATTTTTGGAAATTAAACTACCAGGGTATTACCCAATGCAACACCGTGATAGAGAGGGTGCCCGCTATTTCAATGGACGCAAACCTACAGAAACGCGTCATTGGAGAAGCCACCTTTTTACGTGCTTATTACTATTTTCAACTGACGCAGGTATTCGGTGATGTCCCACTGCTCATCAAAATCACCCCTCCGGATGAACTAAAAGCCCCCGCAACAGCAAAAACAGCCGTTTACGCACAAATTATTGCCGATTGTAATCAGGCTGCGTCGGTTTTGCCCGTACAATACGCCGCTAATGATGCAGGACGTGCCACCAAAGGGGCCGCCTTGGCCTTGGCCGCAAAAACTGAATTGTATCAAAAAAACTGGAATCAGGTACTGGACTACGTGGGACAGATAAAAGCCCTGAACACCTACGCCCTGATGGCAGATTATCAGGATAATTTTCGCGAAAACACCCAAAACAACAGCGAATCTGTTTGGGAAATACAACATACCAACCTGGAACTGGGCGTGGGAAATGCCCTCAACCAGTGGTGGTGCTCCAAAAAACTAACAGGGGGATATGGCTTTGCCGAGGTAACACAAGCCTACTTCGACAGCTTCGAACCCGGAGACCCACGACAAAAATTTACCATAGCCTCCAACAACGAACCCTATTTCGGAGTGACCTACAAAAACTCTTTCTCCTCCACCAAACACAGTCCTCGCAAGTACCTGCAAATAGACAGCACCGCCACCCAAAAAGCAGATGGCGATATCAACTATACCGCTATACGCTACGCCGAAGTCCTGCTTTGGGAAGCAGAAGCACTGGCCGAACTTGGTCGGGTTTCAGAAGCACAAAGCCCCTTGGAAGTCGTTCGTGCCCGCGCCCGCCTGCAAGCCGCCAACCCTGCCACTGCCCTACCCCCCGTAACGCTGACCGACCAAACTGCGATGTTGGAGGCCATACGCCATGAACGATCGGTGGAACTCGGCTTTGAAATGCACCGGTTTTTCGACCTCGTACGCTGGGGAATAGCGCCCGTGGTGTTGCCTGATTTTGAAACAGGAAAACACGAAGTTTTTCCCTTGCCACAAACAGAATTGGACCTGAATCCGGCGCTGAAACAAAACCCCAATTATTAGTCTAAACTTTCCTGATGAACCTTCTTATGCCGCCTTGTTTGAAAATAATTACCCTCTTCCTATTGCTGAACGCTGTTACTATGGCCGGACAGTCAGGCCAAATTACCATTCCCAGGGTGGAACAAATGCCCAACCAACCGTCGCCTTACAATATGCGCAATTGGCGGGAAGTTGCACTGGGTTATGACTCATTTGTGTATGACGCAACCAAAACAGGGCAGTACCTACCGCTCGTGCGACTGCAAGCAAACGGGGTAAACTACCCCCAATACCCAAGTTTTGGACTCCATACCTACGTCGGCACCAACGCACCTCAAGGCAACGAAGCCATCAATGTCCTGCCCTCCTTGGTGGGCGCTACCCTATCCGGAATAGACAAAAGCAATCAGTTTGGAAAAAACTGGGTGCGCATGAGCCAAGATTTTTTCAATAAGAACAACGGTGAATCCATCTACCTCAATAGTCCAAACAGCGGCAGCGGCAACGATTGGTGGTATGATTTAATGCCCAATGTATATTTTTATCAATTATATGATTTGTACCCATCCATGGGCGGTGATGCTGACTTTCAGTTTACAACCGTGGCAGACCGTTTTTTAGCGTCTGTGCGGGCGATGGGTGGCAACGATGCGCCTTGGCAAAAAGCTTTCATGAATTACCGGGCATGGAATTTCAAAACGATGCAACCCAACACCACCAGCGTTCCGGAACCTGAAGCTGCCGGCGCCTATGCTTGGGTGTTGTACAATGCGTATAAAAAAACGGGCAATCCGGCCTATTTACAAGGCGCCGAGTGGAGCATGGAGTTTTTAAGTTCGTGGACGACCAACCCATCATACGAAATGCAATTGCCCTACGGA
>CAIZLM010000204.1 GCA_903933805.1 uncultured Bacteroidota bacterium
GACGCTCAATTTTTTGATCGTAGTAGCCAGTTGCTACGGCATATAACAATCTGCAAAATGGCGCCTTCAGACCTCACCCGCGAGTACCCAAACAATTACTTTGAAACATCACAAGGCATCTCTTTGTTTAGCTGTAAAACTAAGATCGTGCGCTTTCTGGACATCAAAAGTCTATTTTTGGAGGTGTTTAGGACATTTTATTGACCATAGCGGTGCTACTGCCTGCAAAAATCCGCTTCGTCTGTCAAAAAATAGCCACTTTTTTGTCTCAGACGCGACCAACCAACCAGTTACGTGTTTTTGCAACTGGTTGGCTGGTACGCCGTCTGGCCCAAAAAGGTCCATTTTCCGCCATACTTCGCACATTTTATTGACCGTAGCGGTGCTACGGCCTGCAAAAATCCGCTTCGTCTGGCAAAAAATGGCCACTTTTTTGTCTCAGACGCGACCAACCAACCAGTTACGTTTAACTTTGCCTTATTTTACCAATTGCCCGTGCTACTCAACGAACGCATCCACCTACTTGTCACACTCGGTCACTACCTCCGATCGGGGGGAGACGAAGACCTAGAGCAGGCAATCCTTCTATCTTTCGCAGAAAATAGTTGGTTTACAGAATCCAATACGAGACAGGCCTTGCAGGCCTTGGCCTTGGAATTTCTAGACGAAGAAAAACTCCGCCATTGGACCGCGCACTATCCCATCAAATCTGACGCTGCGCCCGACAAGTCGATAGGCTTGGTGATGGCCGGAAATATACCGCTGGTTGGGTTTCAAGACTGGCTTTGCGTCTTTGTTTCTGGGCACCGCGCGCAAATCAAACTCAGTGACAAAGATAAACGCTTGTTGCCCCTGTTGATTAAAAAAATGGGTGAATGGGAACCAAAATCCCTTGATTATACCGTTTTTGTGGCAGAAACTGGCAGATTAAGCAATTTTGATGCCGTCATTGCCACAGGCAGCAACAACACTGCCCGGTATTTTGAACAATATTTCGGTCGGTATCCACACATTATACGCCACAACCGCAATGCGATTGCCGTATTAAACGGCCATGAAACTTCTGCTGAAATACTGGATTTGGGTCGGGATATTTTTTCATACTTTGGTCTTGGATGCCGAAATGTAAGCAAACTCTATGTCCCCATCGGCTACGCATTCGACACACTCCTGGAAACCCTACATGCATACCGGGAAATGGCCAACCACAACAAATACAAAAACAATTTTGATTACAATTTCACGCTGTTCATCTTAAATCAAATGCCCCATTTGAACAATGGTTGTCTGCTACTCCGAGAAGACCCTTCCCTTCAGGCGCGTATTGCCTCCTGCCACTATGAATACTACCGGGATGTAGCGGAGCTCAACGACCTATTGGCCACCAAAATCAATGATATTCAATGTGTTGTAGGCCATGTGGCACTTCGCGACTATCAAATATTGCCATTTGGGAAAAGTCAGGAGCCTACCCTATTCGATTACCCAGATGGTGTTGACGCCATGCAATTTTTAGTCGGCCTATGACACCCTATTCTTCCCTACGCGCTGCAGTACTCGACTTGGAACGCAATGGCATGTTGCTGCGTATCAAGGAGGAAATTGATCCCAACCTCGACATGGCGGCCATTCACCGACAGGTATTTGATCAGGGTGGCCCTGCCATCTTGTTTGAACGGGTGAAAGGCAGCCCTTTTGAAGCTGTCAGCAATATATACGGCACTTTTGAACGCACCGCGTTTCTTTTTCGCCACACCATCGATCGGGTGAAACGCGTGATTGAGCTCAAAAAAGACCCTGCTAATTTCCTTAAAAAGCCTGGCCGTTATCTCAGCGCACCCTTCACAGCACTTTCAGCACTGCCCCTGAAGAGCAGGTTTGGTGTCCCCTCGGCCTGGGGCACCACCACCATAGACAAGCTCCCACAGTTAAAAAGCTGGCCCATGGATGGAGGGGCCTTCATCACCATGCCGCAGGTGTACACAGAAGATCCGGAAATGCCCGGTCCGATGCATGCCAACCTCGGGATGTACCGAATCCAATTGTCCGGCAACGCCTATGTTCAAAATGAAGAAATTGGCCTCCACTATCAACTTCATCGGGGTATCGGCGTACACCACACCAAATACAACCAACTCGACCAACCTTTTCGGTGCTCTGTTTTTGTGGGTGGGCCACCAAGTCACGCTTTTTCAGCCATTATGCCGCTGCCAGAGGGGCTGAGCGAACTGACATTTGCCGGTATGCTGGCCGGGCGACGGTTCCGATATGGACTCAGAAATAGCCATTTTTTAAGCAGTGACGCTGATTTTGTCATCACAGGGGAAATACTCAAAAATGTAAAAAAACCGGAAGGCCCATTTGGGGATCACCTGGGGTACTATTCCCTTACGCACGATTTCCCAGTGATGAAAGTGGACAAGGTATGGCACCGAAAAAACCCGCTTTGGCATTTCAGTGTGGTCGGACGCCCACCCATGGAAGACAGCAGTTTCGGCTGGCTGATCCACGAATTGGTGGCGCCACTGACGCCAGCGGAGTTCCCGGGATTAAAATCGCTGCATGCGGTGGATGCCGCCGGGGTACACCCCTTGTTGCTGGCAGTGGGCCATGAGCGCTATATGCCCTTTAGGCCTCGCGTGCCCGAGGAAATTCTGACCATCGCCAACCATATTCTGGGTACCGGGCAGACTTCCCTTGCGAAGTTTCTTTTCATCGCGGCGGAAGACGACGATCCGGCGCTGGACACACACGATATTCCACACTTTTTTGACCACTTTCTGGCGCGCGTCGATTGGTCGAGGGATCTTCATTTTCAAACCAATACCACCATTGATACCCTCGACTATTCCGGCTCCGGCTGGAACGCCGGGTCCAAGGTGGTGGCCGCATGCCGGGGCGAAAAACGACGGACTTTGGCCACCTATGTACCCGGTCGTTTTTCTTTGCCAGTCGGTTTCAGTGACCCTTGTTTTTGTTTACCCGGAATATTGGCGATCAAGGCCCCCAAATTTGAGGTGGAATCCACCGCACGCGTTCAGGCTGAATGGCTGTGTACACACCTGTCGCAGTACCCCCTGGAAGACATCCCACTGGTTTTGTTGGTGGATGACAGCCAATTTACCGCCGCCACCCTGAATAATTTTGTTTGGGTCGCTTTCACCCGGGCCAACCCCAGCCATGATATATATGGGGTAGGTTCTTTTACAGAACACAAACACTGGGGTTGTAAGGGACCACTGGTGCTTGATGCCAGGAAAAAGCCACAGCACGCCCCGGAACTTGTGGAGGATCCCGCTGCCAGCAAAAGGGCTGGATTGGTGCTTCAACGGTATGGGTATTGATCATCCAAGCCCCGTGGGGGTATTCCCTCCGTTGTCTTTTCGGATTACTTACCAACAATAGACATTCATTTGACTTAAAAAAGACCCTTTTACCTTGTTTTCTCCTCAATAATAGGCCAATTTGATTTTTGGTGATAAAAAGTACAAATACTACTTGGTAGAATGGTCTAAGTACTATTATCTTTGCCCCGCTTCCGATAGGAGGTCCGTTCGTCTAGGGGTTAGGACACGTCCCTTTCACGGATGAAACACGGGTTCGATTCCCGTACGGACTACACAATTTCCCTCATAACCAATTGGTTGTGAGGGTTTTTTATTTTCGGGCGGAAATGGCCCGCTCTATCTTCCGCAGCCAGGTTTGTTACCCTTTCGGTTTGATCTTAGAAAGCTTTTCTCGTACTGATTTCATTTTTCTGTGACGAATGGATTAATAAAATCAGACCAACTGATCAACTCCTTCCAGCCAATCTCATAGATAGCCCGCATTTCTTTTTCCAAGCGGTCATAATTGTCTATTATCTTATTTGGTTACACCATCAACACCTTTCTTCCACGTATCTCTTTTTTTCCCAGGTATTTAGTTGCGATTGCTCGCTGCTCTTCGTATTGTTTGTGCCCTTGCTCTTTTTAATTTAAGATGGGAGTCAAATGTAATTGTAGTTCAATGATAAAACCATCGTAGTGCTCGATTACTTTATTGCCATTCACCTCGATTGTTGGGCGATGCCCGTTCTTTCCGATGGGCGTTGCCCATCGCTGACATATTACGCCCCTTCAGGGCTTGGCACTTAAGCTTCTGATACTTATTGGGAAATTGTATGACCCGCTGTTTAAACAAACGGTTGATACTGGGCATTAACCGATGGCGGCAATATCTTCCTTTTTTGTAATGATATGTTGCACCCTTTCTTGCTCTAACCGGAGTAAATTGCTGTTTAATCGCTCGAACAATTGCCGTTCTTCTGTACTAAAATTTTCAGGGGCTGCGCCCTGGAAGGCTTTGCCCGTCACCCACGCATGCGGGTATGCATCAAAGGTCGCTTCATCCATCATCAGGGCTTGGGTATTCGGGAAAAAGTCGCGAAATCGGCTCAATATTGCCAATCCATGCGCATCTAAATCGCCCCAGTAATAAAGAACTTTTTGATGTAGCCATTGGCAGTCTTTGAGCAACGTTACCCCATAACCGCTTCCGAAAATGACAATACCATCGGGAAAAGGTTGTTGCAATACCTGGAGCAAACTGTTCCTGTTTTCGACCACCAAAATGTGCGAAGCGGCAAGCTGAATTTGCGCCAACTGATCTGCCGGAAAAGCAAGGCGATTAAATCCGCTATACTGTGTCACTAAGATAGGATCGTTCCAGGCACATTCAATCAACGGGGCTTGTTCAGGCAGTCCGTATCGCTTAGAAAAAATTTTATGCGTTGCATGAATGGCCGTTTGTGACAGAATAACGTCAAGTAATTGACACAAAACACCATTGTACTGTTCAATAAACTTGGTATCCACCCCTTCGATTGGCAACAGCCGAACCGGCAGTACAGGCACAGGATTTTCCTGAAAAAAACGCACCACGGCGAGCAATCGGGGCCAAACCGACGCATATTGAAGCACTTCGCGGACGTGCGCGACGCACCACGGTTGAAGTTCGCGTATTCCGGTAATCTGGGCGAAATCGTGTTTAAATTGCTCTAATTCAGCTGTTTTTTGAATAAATTGAAGTAGATCAGCTTCCGTATCAAATACTATAGCACGCAGGCGGCTTTGTTTGTTTTTGCTGCTGGGCGCAGGCGCTTCCAATTCAATTCGGTAACCGTAGCCTATTTTTTCCTTACTTTGATGGACGATTTCGCTCAGCGCCTCCCAACGTTCATCAGTCTTTTTTTGATCGCCCGTACGCTTAATGGTAAGCGGTTCATAAGCCGGATTTCCCCCGGCAATATCTCTCAACCATTGGCGATAATACGCCTCCGCTATTCTGCGAATATCTTTTGTCGTAATCATTGGGCAACCATGAATTTTTTTACCTCCTTGATCGAATAACAATAGGCTACGGAGCGGGGCGGTGATTCCGATTCCTTTTTTACAAAAATCAAATGACTCATGTATTTTTCGCCAGTCGCAATGCCTGTATTGGGCGTGATGATGAGCATTTGAAACTTAAGCGCAGTCAATAAATCAAGTAAATAGGCGCTGTTTTCAGGGTCTAATTTACTAAATGCTTCGTCTACCACGATAAAGCGGAACGAACGGGCATTGCGTTCGTCGGCACTGATGTTGAACTGGTAAGTAAGCGCTGCAGCCAGTACGGTGTAGGTAATTTTGGCTTGCTCGCCGCCCGATTTGCCGCCTGTGCTGTCCAGCAACGTGCCGCGAACCGCTTCGTTGCTGCCGTTGTAATACTGCTGTGTCTTGAAAATGAGCCAATTGCGCGTATCGATTACTTCCTTGCGCCAAAGGTCGTTGTCTTCCAAACGCTGGATGATGTTTCCAATTTTTCGGACTGTTTCTTTCCAAATCTCTAATTTATCGGTTTCAGAAGCGGCCAAAAAAGCTGCGCGATCGTAGTCCCACGATTGGAGCAATTGATAAAACTCGCCGATTCGGCCTTTTCGCTGGTTTTCCTCTGTCACTACCTGCAAATAGGTGTCGTGCGAGTACGACAGCGCACCCAACGACTGGTTGATGTTGCGGATATTCTCGCGGTGGTCGATGAGCTGGTCTTCTAAGTGGCGCTGAAACGCTTGCATGGCATTGCCGATGTCTTTGCTGGCGCGGACCTGGTAGCGCTCGCGGAGTTCGGGCAGTTGGTCCGACTGAATGCGATGAAGTAGGCTGAGGTAATCGCCAATGTTTTCGATGCTTGGATTGCCCAATTCATCAGTATCGTTGGGCCATGAAGAAAATTGGTCGAGCAATACCTTGGTGGGTTGTTTAAAATCCTTCATCAAGCGCTCGGATTCCATGCGGAGGTCGGATTCACCTTTTTGCGCTACCCTTATTTTTTCACCCAACTGTCTTTTTTGATCCTGCTCTGTTTTTTCGATGGTGTCGAGGTCTAAATCAGGAAATGTGTCGAGAAATGCCTTAAAATACGCTTGTTGAGCGTTGATCTCGTCGTATTCGGCAGCATCCGTTTTTTTGAAATGCAGTTTGGTATTCAAACCTTTGAGTTGATGCTCGACTTCACCTCCAAGTCGTTGCAATTTGCCTTTTTTCTCATCGGCTGTTTTGATCTGACCTGTCACCTTTTGAAGTTGTTGCTCCAGCACCTTTATCTGCGATGATGCCTGGCTCAACTGCTCAATTTCCTTGGTCAATTCTTCAATTTCAAGTTGAATAGTGACAACATCAATGGTTTTAAAGTCTGTAAAATCTGCCAAACGTTGGGTGTTAGCCAGTTTTTCATTCAACTTACTAATTTCATTTTCAACAGGTAGTGTCCGTTCATGCAGCCGGTCGATCTCGCTTCGCAAGTTGCGAAGCTCTTCATCGAGTTGGCGGATTTGTTCGGTATTGTCCCAACCCAAGACATAGCGTTGGTTGCGCTGCCGGTCGTCTTTTTGATGCAATTTATCGCTTTTGTAAAGTCCCTCGGGCGTGAGTGCTTTGGGCGAGCGCTCGTACTCGGCATTTTCTTCTGTGCATCGGTGCTGGTAGCGCTTGTTGAGTTCGTTGCGCAGCCAGTGCGCAAAGGGTGTTTTGGGGTGAACGTCTAATTTATTGGCCGCAACAGAAAGACTGCGTTCACTTTGCAGCGCCTCACCGGCGTTTTCTTCGGCTTCTATGAAGCGCAACAACACACCCGTTTTATTGGCACGAACCCAACGCACCACCTTGGACAGGTGACGGGGCGGCACTAAAAGGTACAATGAAAAGGGCATCAGCAACTTTTCCAATGCATGCCGCCACACGGCTTGTTCCTGCTCGCGCACCTGCACGAGTTCACCTACAAAAGGCAGCTCGTTTTCAGCAATGCCGGTGCTTTCAACCAATCTGGCGCGGCATTGGATCAAATCATCAGGTAGGTTGTTGCGTCGTTTGCGCAGCGAATTGAGTTCGCCTGCTAATTCCTGTGCGTTGCGCTCTTTTTCCTTTTTTGAACCGACGAGGTCGTCGCGCAGTTGGGTTTTTTCCTGGATTTTAACGTATAAAGCATCAGCGACGGATGTCAGATTTCGCTGTTGGTGAAAAAACGCCGTGTAGTCGGGCACTTCCCTCAAATCTACGGTGCGGGCGATGGCGGCGTAGCGTTCGGCTGCTATTCGGCGCTTTTCAAACTCGGTTTCGCTGCGTTTTTTATCGTCTTGCAATTGTTGCAGACGCTGACCTTCTTTTTCATTATTGATACTGATTTTGATTCGGGTTCCCTGTTCCCGAAGCTTGGTCAATTCATCTTCGGCCATTGCTAAATCCTGTTGGTTTTTTCCCAAACGGCCTTGGTTTTCCACAATGGCTGTTTCCAATAAACCAACATGTTGATGGGCAAACCACGGACCAATGACTTTTTGCAAATTTTCAAATTGTAGTGCTTCATTGTAGTGCCGGACACGTTCGGTGTTCTTGTCAAGCAGGGGCATCAACATCTGCTCTTGGCGGGTCACCTTTTCGAGGGTTTGCTGGGTTTCGGCGATGTCAGCATATTCTTTTTTCAGTTTGTCAAACGCTTCTTCCATGTTATGCTCATCAAGCATGTGGTCGCGGATAAAAGCGTTGAGGTCACCGAGTACTTTGATACCCGCCGTTTTGGCAAGTAGGTGCAGGGGTTTGGTGCGCCCCGCCGCGTTATTTGCTTTTGCAGACATTCTCATGCCCAATTTGGGCTGAAAATCGAAGGCGAAAGCACTGAAATTTTCGTAAACTTTTGCCTGAAGCGTTTTGGTAAAGGCGTTGTTGAAAGCGCGAATATCGCCGCCGAAGCGAAAATGTTCTTCAATGTTCAGTTCGATAGGAGCAGTGTAATAGCGTTTTTGCAACTCGGCGTTTCGAAGCCAATAAAGGTGGGCCAGGGTGTAGTATTGTTGCAGATCGTTGTTGTAAAACACCCCCAACAGCACCGTATAAGTGGGCTGCTCGTCGGGCAGATCACGCAATTGTTCGCGACTTTTTTCAGAGTATCCATACACGCCGCGCACATAGTCGTCCACTTTACGCGTGCGTTTTCGGTCTTCAAAACCAGCTGATTGGTTAAAATACCGCTCAGGTGTAGGATTCAGCAGCGCAATGATGGCATCCACGAGCGTCGTTTTGCCTGCACCATTGGCACCTGTGAGCAACGCATTTTCATTTAAAAGTGGTAAAACACAAACTTTTTTGTGAAAAGTGCCCCAATTATACGCTTCAAAACGGGCTAAACGAAACCCTGCAAATTGTGCGTCGTTTGAAAAAAGCGTTAGTTCGGATCGATTCATAGGTTATCGATTTGTTGGGCAAGTTGTTGCAATTCGTCGGGGCCGATAAAGGCTTTGAGGATGCGTTTGACGCGATATCGCAGTTCGTCATCGTTCAGCATGACATCGCCGCTGATCAATTCTTCGAGGAATCCAAGTTTTTTCACGTCCTCCACCGTTTTTTTTACATCCCTCAAAAAACGCTGTTGCGTGTTGCGTTCCCGGAAAAACAGTTCCACCATATCGCGAATTCCCCGCAATGTCAAAATGGGTTCTCGGCTGGCGCTTTCGGTTATCGTGTAGTCTTCGAGGTGTTCGCGCAGCAAGACACACAGGATGGACTGATCAAGGGTGAGCGAGCGCCGCGTCATGAGGCGCGGGAGCGGATTCCCCTCTGTCTCCTCTTGTTGTGCCTGGCGCAAGTACGCAAATCCCTCCTGCCGATTTACGATGAGGTCTAAACCAATCTGGGCAAAATGCCGTCGCAGGGGTAGTTCGTGTACCTTCACTAAATCGTTCCAGTAGCGGGCTTCTTCTTCATAGACCACGCCCTTCAGCAAACGGATGGCCAATGGCGCGAAGCTCATTGGGTGCACCGTTGGGTCAACACCGGGGTCTGCATGGTTTGGTTGTTGCTCATTCATGTTTCACAAAAAATATCCGTGGACCGTCCGCAAATTGTTCTTTTTCAGCATCCAACGTAATTAAGTCGTCTTCTGCCGGGTCAAAAAAATGTCGATTGCCATTGCGTGCGGCAATGTTCAGGTAAGCCAGTAACTCCGGCAAGCCCTCCTGTATGGGAAACTGCTTGCTAAGCGTTGCCAAGGTAGTGTGCACTTCGGTTTCGAGGGCTCCGGCAATTTGATTTTCCAAACGAAAGATAATAGACAGATTATCAGACAGCGGAATATCCGGCTTGATATCATCACCTTTTTGTGGCAGTTGGAAGGCCGTTTTTTGTTCCATAGCCTCCAATTTAAGGTTTTTTTCCAACGGCAGGCGAATATCGGCTTCCGGGCTGTCCAATTCCCAGAAGAATTGCCGATCCGTATCTGTAAAAGCCTCATTAAAAGCGGGTTGTAATAGCTGTTGTTTGACTTCCGCTAAACGCTGACGCAACAGATGGCGGTTGTGGGAGGTATTTTCGGCCACAAGGCGCGTGATGCGGTCTGCGATGCGGCGGTTGGCATCCAACACCGGTTGCGCCTCGTGGAGCAGGTGTCGGTGCAGGTGCAGCAAAAGGTTTTCATTGGTGAACGCAACCTTCCGTTCGTTCATGATGTCGAGAAGATAAATAACGCCTTCCTCATACTGTCGGGCGCGTCGCGGATCGCGGAGTGCTTCAAAAAAGTGGTTAAAACTCTGCCCTTGTGGGGTGCGGTCTAAATCATCGCGGGCATCAAGCGCAGCGCCGAGCAAAGCACCCTTACTGCCTTCTTGTGCAGCGTATTGGCGCAATAACCTCGTTCGGATGTGTTCAAAATTACTTTCCACCGCTTTGAAATCGGTTGCCAGTGCGCGTACCTGTTCCAGCAGGCCGTCATATTCTTCACGAAGGCGGCCATTGTCGAAGGGGCGGTACTGGCTTTTGCCGGATTGAATAGCAGTTATTTCGGCTTCTAAGTCCACTTGTTTTTGTCTCAGATCGGCAATCCGTTCGTTGTCAGTTTTTTCGCGGCTGTTTTCGAGGATGCGTTTTAGTTTTTCAAAAATATCGTCGAAGCGCGATTGTGTGCCGGTGAACTCCCGTGCTTCCAACCCTTCCAACCATTGCCAAGCCCGTACTACATGTTCTGTTACGCTGTATTCATA
>CAIZLM010000205.1 GCA_903933805.1 uncultured Bacteroidota bacterium
AGTGTAGCCGCACGATCACGGTACGTGACAATACGCCACCGACGATCACGTGTGTTTCGCAAGTTACGCCGATAAGTTGTCCGGGTTTGCCTGTGTTCACGGCCCCGACGGCGACGGATGCTTGCGCTGCGCTGGTAGAGATCACCTTTGTGGATACGACGTTGCAGGGCAATTGCGCTGGCACGTACAACACGACTCGGACGTGGAAGGCTGTTGATGACTGTGGGAATGCGGCACAGTGTAGCCGCACGATCACGGTGCTGGATGATACGCCACCGATGATCACGTGTCCGGTCAACATGACCATTAATTGCCCTTCTACGCCTTCATTTGGGACACCCACAGCCACGGATGAATGTGACCCTTCGCCGATAATTGTGACTATTTTTCCTTCTCAACCGATTACCACAGACTGTTTGTCCCGTACTATTATCCGAGTTTGGTATGCTGTTGATGAATGCGGAAACAGTTCCAATACCTGCTCACAGGCCATTACTGTGCAGGATACGGTGTCGCCGACGATCGTTTGTCCTACCAATATTACCGTAGAATGTCCGGCGATCCCGGTATTTGGCACCCCCCTTGCGCAGGATGCCTGTGACGATATGCCTGTGATTGAGATTGTTTCTACCACCCAGCCCCCCACGGAAGGTTGCTTAGAATACAACGCTGTTCGTGTTTGGCAGGCTATCGATGCGTGCGAAAATGGTAACAATACGTGTGCACAGGTCATCACGGTGGTGGACAATACCCCGCCAACCATCACTTGTGTGACGCAGGCAACGCCTGTTAATTGTCCCGAGATACCGAATTTTACAGCTCCGGTGGTCTCCGACAATTGCGACAACTTGGTATCGGTTACCTTTCTGGATAGCACGGTGCAGGGTAGTTGTGTCGGGCTCTACACCACCACTCGGACTTGGACTGCCAGCGACGCTTGTGGGAATGTGTCATTTTGTAGCCGTGACATTGTCGTACGCGACACCACCCCTCCTACCATCGCTTGTGCGACGCAGTTAACACCGCTCAATTGTCCGACCGTTCCTGAATTCACTGCGCCAACGGCGACGGATGGGTGTGATGGGTTGGTGGACATTACTTTTACGGATAGTACCTTACAGGGTGTTTGTAGTGGGTCTTACAGTATTGTTCGCACGTGGACGGCCAGCGATGATTGCGGCAATGCTGCGGTCTGTAGTCGCACGATCACCGTGCGCGACATTACTCCGCCGGTGATTGCTTGTGTACCTCAGACAACCCCTGTTAATTGTCCGGCGCTGCCTGTGTTTACAGCTCCGACGGCGATGGATGGTTGTGATGTTTCGGTGACAATTACGTTCACGGATGTGCTATCAGAGGGTAATTGCGCCGGTACGTACACCACCGTCCGCATTTGGGCCGCCAGCGATGACTGTGGGAATGTGTCTAGTTGTAGCCGTATGATTACCGTGCGGGATATAACCCCGCCGGTGGTAGTTTGTGCGGCACAGACAACACCGGTAGTTTGCCCGGATGTTCCGGTATTCACTGCGCCAACGGCGACGGATGCGTGCGATGCTTCGGTGACGCTTACTTTTTCCGATATGATTGCTCAGGGTGCCTGTGGAGGCGCCTATAGCACAACGCGTACTTGGACTGCGGCGGATGATTGTGGCAACAGATCCACTTGTATCAGCACGATTACGGTGGAAGATATTACGCCACCAACCATCAACTGTCTGGGTCAGTTAGCCCCTGTTAACTGTCCTGCTGTTCCGTCATTTCCCTCACCATCGGCATTCGACGACTGCAGCCAATCGGTGACCATTACATTTGCTGATATTGTATCGCAGGGGCATTGTGCCGGCACCCACAGCAGCACACGTGTTTGGATGGCCACGGACGATTGTGGTAATACGTCATCTTGTAGTCGATCTGTCACCGTTCGGGATATAACACCACCGAGGATAACTTGCGAGGCGCAGCAAACGCCGGTGAGTTGTCCGGCTGCGCCGGTGTTTACCCCGCCGATGTATTCGGATGCCTGTGATGCCGCTGTTGCGCTCTCTTATACGGACGACATTACGTCCGGTAATTGTCTTGGGAACTACACCATCACCCGCACCTGGGTAGCAGAAGACGATTGTGGCAACATATCAACCTGTAGTAATACGATTACGGTGGAAGATATTACCCCGCCGACAATCGTTTGTCCAACGCAGACCAGTCCGATTACGTGCCCCAACACACCGGTATTTGCCGCGCCAACTGCGACTGACGCCTGTGATACCCAGTTGGCTATTTCTTCATCAGATGTGGTGGCCATGGGTGGTTGCGCTGGTAGTTACAGCACCACCCGTACTTGGACAGCGCTGGATGATTGTGGGAATGTTTCAAGCTGTAGCAGCACCATTTCAGTCAGGGATATCACGCCTCCGGCCATTACCTGTCCTGTTAGTTTGACGGTTTCTTGTGCAGTACTTGTGCCTTTGTCGGATGTGGATCTGGTTGTTGCAGTGGATGCTTGTGGCGGATCCGTGTTGAGATCACTGCTTGGAGAGGAGATCAACGATAAGACGTGTGACAATCGCTTCACCATTACCCGCAGGTATGCTGCCCAGGATCTGTGTGGAAACAGTTCTACGTGTACGCAGTTGATTGTGGTGTACGACACCACTCGTCCGGTGCTGACGTGCCCTGCTGATATCACGGTAAGTTGTAAGGTTCCGGTTCCGCCAGCTGACGATGCGCTCATTACCAGTTACAGCGATAATTGTGGCGGCGGTATAGAGGCTAGTCACTTGATCGACTTTATTTTTGCTCGGGAGTGTATTAAGCTGTACAGCATTGATCGCGTGTACGTTGCCACGGATTTGTGTGGTAATTCTGCGAGTTGTGTGCAGGTTATAAAAACAGAAGTCTTGCCGGAGTCAATATCCAGCAATCGATCGGCCGATGTTCCGCACCCGTCTATGGAAATTTTTCGAATAAACGGTACGGCTGTGCAAAACACGCCGAATACAGATGATGGGAGTCCTGAATTAATTGGCCTGCCACCAATGCTGCAGACCTTGGAGTGTGGGGTGTCGACGACAGCACCCTTTGTGACTGCGTATGACAAGTGTGTTCAGGGCTTTACGCAGGTATATTTTCATGAATGGACGACCCATGACCCGGGTTCGTGTATCAACAACTACAATATATTTCGCCAATGGTGGGCGATTTCAGCATGCGGAGATACGGCGGTGTTTAATTCGAAGATCAAGGTTGTGGATACGACACCACCGATGTTCACGAATGTTCCGGAGGACGTTACGGGAGATTGCCTGGATGTGTTGTTGATGCATGTGCCGACGCCAGTGGATGCCTGTGGCGAGTCATTCATTCGAAAGTATCGACAGGATATTCACTGTATTCCGGGTCAGGTGATTGTGACACGTACATGGGTTGCCTTTGATTATTGCGAAAACGCTGCTTCTGTAGTCCAGCATTCAGTTGCGATAGACACCGTACCACCGCGTCCGATGGATGTACCGGCAGACGTTACGATAGCGGTTGGAGATCCTCTTCCTCCTTTGCCCAGTCCGGCTGTATGGGGTTGTGATGAGTGTTATTTGGTGCTTGAGGTATCGGTAGATTACCAGCAGCAGGTATTTCCGGACAAAGTGCTGCGCATTTGGACATTTTGTGATTGTGCGCACAACTGTGTGTCAGATACCCAGGTAATCACGATATTGATTGATCTTCCACCAAGGTTTGTTGATCTTCCAACGGCTGCGTCGATAGGCACGGGCGTGAGTTGTACGGAGTTGTACGATTTTATGGATCAGGTTAAAGCATTTGACCAACCGGGGAACGAAGTGGTATCTGTTGTTACCTCGGACTCGATCGGATACGACGATTGTGGCAACGGATACACGGTGTATGTCACCTTTAAGGCGACCGATACAGGGGGCACGAGTGTGGTCACCACAGTTCCGATTTTGGTCACCGATGAAGATTGTATTCCGGTTGATTATTGTAGCGTTGGCACGTCTGATGGCACGCAGGAGTGGGTAGGGAACGTTCACTTTGGGAGCATGAGTCGTTCGAGTGGGTCGGCGTCGTATTCGGACTTTACGGATCCTGCGGTCAAGGTGGTTGCTGGGGAAACGTATTCGGTTGTTCTGACTCCTGGATTTGCGGGCGTTTTGCAAGATGAGACATGGGTTATTTGGCTCGATCTCAACCGTGATGGAGCGTTTGACAACGACGATGAACGGATTGATGTTGGCACGTCAACCGGCGTTGTCAGCGGAGCCGTTCACATACCGGTGACGAGCGTGACAGGCAATATACGGATGCGAATTGCGATGGTACGGGGCGATATTGGAGGTGGTTGTGGGGTCTTTTCTTTTGGAGAGATCGAAGATTATACCCTTGATGTGCGTGGTCCGACATGCTTGCCTTCCGAGTGTGTTCCATCGTACAATGCGCTTGTTCCGCCTTGGGAATATATCTATCGGGTGAGGTTGGGAGGAATGATTAACAGTAGCGCTGCGGCACGGTACTCAGATTTTAGCCACCTGATTCCAACGGAAGTAGAACGTGATCACAGCTACAGTTTGAAAACGTACTCAGCGAGCAAAGGTGCGTACACGGGCAATCATTATTGGGATGTATATGCGGACTATAACCGGGACGGTGATTTTTCAGACGCCTCGGAACTGGTTGGCACGCAAACTGTATTGACCAACCAGGCGACGTTTTCCTTGAATGTGCCTGCGAGCGCTGTGCCTGGAGTCACGACTTTGCGCGTTGTACTGAGTCGCAACAGCACAAGTGATGATTGCGGGATAGTCGGTTATGGCGAAATGGAAGATTACAGCCTGTACATCAAGGAAGTTGCTGCGGATTCTGGGTTGCTCGTGGCTCCTGCGATTGACCGGAACAGTTTCCAAGGCGAATCGAGTGTGGGCATGGATTGGGTGTTGTTGCCCAATCCGGCAACAGACAATGTGGTACTGTCGTATCGCTCCGCAGTTGACCAGGGCGTGACGTTTGCCTTGATGGACATGACGGGCAGAAGGGTTATGGTGCAGGAAGCGGCCGTGACAGCGGGGTTAAACACGGTTACGTTGAAGGTAGGTTCATTAGAAGCGGGTTTGTACCATGTGTTGTTGCAATCCAAGGATGGAACCGATCAGAAAATTCTGATCATAACGCGTTAAAATCGTTTTGTAGCGCCGGTTTTTTTGGATAGATACTCAAAATAAATACCGGAACTAGATTTTTATGTTTGCCGCCCCTGCTGTAATAGTTGGGGCGGTTTTTTTTGAACAGGTATTCATCCCGATAATTTTAGGGCCATTCTCTTGAACAGCACGCTGATCCAATTACCTTCGCTCGGTCATTGATCAAATCATCATCATACCAAGCAAAAAATGTATACGTCAGTCAAACCATCCTTACAGGCAGAACTCCAAAGTATCCGGGATGCCGGACTTTACAAGGAAGAACGCGTTATTACCACGGCGCAGGGCCCCGTCATTGATACCACGGTGCAGCGCGAAGTATTAAATTTTTGTGCCAACAACTACCTCGGTCTCAGCAGCCATCCTGAAGTGACCGAAGCAGCCATTGCTGCCATCCGCACCCATGGCTATGGTATGTCGAGTGTGCGATTTATTTGTGGTACGCAAGACATCCACAAAGAACTGGAGCACAGCCTTTCTGCGTTTTTGGGTATGGAAGACACCATCTTGTACGCAGCGGCTTTTGATGCGAATGGTGGGTTGTTTGAGCCGCTATTGGGGGCAGAAGATGCCATCATCAGCGATGAATTGAACCATGCAAGTATCATAGACGGCATACGCTTGTGTAAAGCCCAGCGGTGGCGCTACAAACACAACGACATGAATTCCTTGGAAGCGTGCCTCCAGGAAGCGGCGGCGGCAGGCGTTCGACGAAAGTTAATATTTACAGATGGCGCTTTTTCGATGGACGGCACCATTGCCCAGTTGGACAAAATCTGTGACCTAGCAGACCAGTATGACGCGATGGTGGGTATTGACGAATGTCATGCATCAGGTTTTCTCGGAAAAACCGGCCGTGGAACCCACGAATACCGTGGTGTAATGGACAGGGTTGATATTGTGACAGGCACCCTTGGCAAAGCACTGGGAGGTGCCAGTGGCGGCTTTACTGCTGCCCGGAAAGAAATTGTTGCTATGCTGAGACAGCGTTCCCGTCCCTATCTGTTTTCCAATACCGTTGCGCCCAGCATTGTGGGGGCCAGTATCAAGGTAATGGAGTTGCTGAGTGCCAGTACGGCCTTGCGCGACAAGTTGGAGCGCAACACCCAGTGGTTTCGCGCCTCGATGACCGCCGCAGGATTTGACATCATTCCGGGGGAGCACCCCATCGTTCCGATTATGCTGTACGAAGCGCCCTTGGCGCAAGCATTTGCCCGCAGATTACTCGACGAAGGTATTTATGTTATTGGCTTCTTTTATCCCGTGGTTGCACAGGGCAAGGCGCGCATTCGCGTTCAAATTTCTGCGGCACACGAGCATGAGCATTTGGAAAAAGCAGTGGCGGCATTTACAAAAGTGGGAAAGGAACTTGGTGTTTTAAAATAATGCCGGTGCAAGTTGGTGGTGGCGCCCCAACACCCATCTCCGGAATAAAAAAAGACTCGAGCACATAAAAACTACCGGTGTTTGAGTCTTTTTTTCCGTTCTTTCAGCCAGTAATCAATCGTAATAGCATTCACCAACACCATGCAACTCCGTTGTGTCATCGTAGAGGATGAGCCCTTGGCCGCAGAAATACTCGCAGAATATGTGGGAAAAACACAGATGCTGTTGCTGACCCATGTTTGCGCAGATGCCATTCAGGCGTTGGACGTGGTGCGGCAAAACCCGGTAGATGTGCTGTTTTTGGATATTGATTTGCCCAAGATGAATGGCTTGGAATTCTTGAAAACACTGATACACCAACCCCGGGTCATTGTAACTTCCGCTTACCATGAATTTGCGGTAGCAAGTTTTGATCTTCAGGTGACCGATTACTTACTCAAGCCCATTGAGTTCAGTCGTTTCACCCAAGCAGTAGGCAAGTTGCTGCAACCCCAGCGTTTGATGGAGGCTTCATCGTTGGGCACTCCTGTGACATTGCCAGCCCGAGCGTATTATTTTTTTATGGTCAACAAACGTTCGGTAAAAATTTATCTCGATGAAATACTCTTCATAGAAAGCCTAAAAGATGCGGTTTGCATTGTGACGAAATTAAAATCTTACCCGACGCATTATCAGATGGGAGAATTGGAGACGCTCTTGCATCCGAGCAATTTTTTGCGCATTCATCGCTCATTTTTGGTTTCTATCGACAAAATTGAGTTCTTTTCTGCGGCTGCGGTACAAGTTTCCGGACGAATTTTACCGGTTGGGCGAAGCCATAAATTGTACGTGATGGAACGTTTGAACCGCTAATTTGGCTACAGTCGTCTTTCGGTTTAGGGGCCTTTTCGACATGTATGATAATTGTTTCACAGGTATTTCGTAAGTTTGCCCATATATTTTGAGACCCACAAGCATTTCCGGAACGTCTTCGATAATTTCCTGAACAGAGCACCATGAACACCATTCCGGCAGATTATCAGAAAAAATTTCTCCACGACGAGCATACCTTGTTGCGGCGGTTGAGTGATAATTTGGCTCGATGGATTTTCACAGATTTTGAGCAAGCTGCGGCGGCGTTGAAAGAACTTTCCGGGTTGCTGACGCCCCTCAGTCCCTTTGATATCCGGCTTTCTTACCACCTCAGTGCAGCTTTCCTTGAAAACCAATGGCACCGTTACGATCAATCCCTGCTGCATGCACGCTTGGCAATTGGCATTCTCGAGAGCCTGTCTGATACTTGGGCGCTTGCAGAAATATGGGCAGACGTTGCAGCCACCTATCTCAACCAGCGCGCGTGGCCGGCAGCGCAAGACGCCCTCGCACGCGCCCAACGGTATATGGGCGAAGGTGCTCCACCTGCCCTGAAGGCGCACATTACCTGTCGAGAAGGATTTTTACACCTCCATTTCGGCAATATCCGGCAGGCCCTCGACAACCTCATGGCCGCTGAAAAAACACTGATGGGGCTCGATGACAAAGCCCGTTTGAAAGACCTCTACCTTCAAACCCTTGTTTTCAGCGGGTTGGGGGAACTATACGAGCGGCTGGGAGAAAAGCAGAAAAGCCTCGAAGCTTACCAGAATCTCTTGCCCATCGCAGAAAAGCACGGTTTGAGGCCACGTTTGGGTTGGCACTACCTCAACGCAGGACGGGCCGCACTTACCCGCAACGAAAACGACCTAGCACAGGCTCATTTTGAAAAAGTCTTGCAGTTGGCCGGTAGCAATGAAGTGGAGGCAAAAACCCACGCACTCAGCAATCTTGGTATCATTGCCATGCTTGCAGGCAATACTGTACGCGCCTTCAACCTCTTCGGCCAAGCAGCAGCACATTACGATCAGCCCACAAAACCTGCCGATTTCACCAACCTCTCCAAGATAGAAAACTGGCGTGCCGGACTCTTCCTCGAAATAGAAAACGAGGAAGAAGCGCGGGTTCACTTTGAAAAAGCCTGGGAGGTAGGCCAAAAAGGCAACGACCTCTACCATCTCGGCCAAGTTTGCCAAAATCTCGCATCCATGCACGCAGAAAAAGGAGGCTTTGACAAGGCCTTCGAATGGCAAAGCAGGGTCACCGACCTCAACCAACAGCATTTTAGCCAGCTCCGCGACTATGAACGCCACGAGATAGAAGCTCGTTACCAATTGGAACGCAGTCGCCAAGAAGCACAAATGGCCAAATTACGCGTGGCAGGCCTTCAACTCCGTGCCCTGCGGGCGCAAATGAACCCCCACTTTATTTTTAATTCCCTCAATGCCATTCAGGGACTGGTGACCTCCGGACGCAATGCAGATGCGGAGTCGTACTTGGCCAAGTTTGCCAAAATGATGCGACATACACTGGAATACTCTGAGTTGGAGGTGGTGACGCTGGAACAAGAAATAGAATTTCTAGAGCGCTACCTCGACATCAACCGCAAACTCCGGTTTCGCGAAAAACTTGAGTTTCAGATTTTTCCGCCCCCCAATTGCGACCTCGACGACCTCCTGATTCCCTCGATGATCCTGCAGCCATTCGTGGAAAATGCCATTGAGCACGGGTTGCGCCCGCGACAGGAGGGCCGACTCACCATACGATTTGAGCTCCTAGATGAAGACGAAAAGCTCCTGCGCTGCATCATCGAAGACGATGGTATCGGTTTCAACAAAGGAAGAGAAAAGCATACTCCTCAACCGGGCTTCCAAAAACACCGCTCGCGGGGCATGGAAATCACGACGGAACGCCTCAATTTGCTCCACGAGCTACAGCACCATGTTGGCGTTAATTTTCTTCAAATCAACGACCTTGCCGACCTCACCTTAGGTAGTCGCTCCGGAACACGGGTGGAAGTACTACTACCGCTGATGGAAGAAGCGTGAGCATGCTGATCCATGCAATCCCCTGGGTAGTCACGTCCTGGGTAAATCTAACCTTAACTTAACGTGTCTGCGAAGCCCCGGGGAGCACAAACGACCTACCTTCGTGGCCATTCTCCTAACCTTTTTTGATACTCATTTTTTCGCTACTTAATTTCTTTGTATGATGATGCTAGGGTTCATCTCAGGGCTTTCCACAAGCGCATCCTTGTTGCTGATTGTCTGTTTACTTGCAGTGTGTGTGTTTGAGGCCATCAATGGCTTTCACGATACGGCCAATGCTGTCGCAACTGTAATTTACACCAAAACACTTCCGCCAATTTTTGCAGTGATCTGGGCTGGCGCCTGGAATTTCATCGGCGCCATGCTGGGTGGGATCGCTGTGGCGATGGGTATGCTCAAACTCATGCCACTGGCGGATATGATGGCCACTTCCCTACATGAAAACATCGCCTTGGTACTCGCCATTTTGGTGACCGCCATCGCCTGGAATTTGGGCACTTGGTACTTTGGAATTCCTTGCTCCAGCTCACATACCATGATTGGCGCCTTGCTGGGTGGTGGATTTGCCTTCTTTAAAGTACATGCAGGTGCGGGGCCAAATTGGGATAAAGCCAAAGAAATCGGCATTTCGCTGCTTATTTCTCCCCTTTTTGGTTTTGCCTTGGCCATCGCCTTGATGTACTTACTCCGAATACTGATCAAGAAAAAAGCCATTTTTAAATCACCAGATGAAACGAAGAAAACACCGCCCCTTTGGATTCGTGCAATCCTCGTTACCACGTGTACCTTGGTGAGCTATTTTCACGGCAACAACGACGGTCAAAAAGGCGTAGGTTTGCTGATGGTGGTGTTGATAGCCTTCATGCCCATGCAATTTGCGCTCAACCCCAGTTTCACACCGGTAGATGCGAAGGGGCATATTGCGCGTATTTCAGCAGCACTGTCCCAAGACATTGACACCGATAGTACCCGTTTATATTCACTCCAGCCCCTGACCGTTGCTTGCGGTAAATTAACAGCGGAACTGGACAGTTTCCACGCCAAAGATCAAGCAGAGGTGTTTGCTGTGCGCAAGGGCGTACAGGACCTGAACAAAAAATTGGATGCCGCTGTGAAAGCCGAAGCCCTCTCGACTGCGAGCATTGCCATTGTAATTCAGGAGCAAAAAAACCTCAAAAACTTCTACGAATACCGCTTAATGTGGGCTGTGTTACTCATCTCCATTTGTTTGGGTATTGGCACCATGGTGGGCTGGAAACGAATTGTTGTTACCATCGGCGAAAAAATCGGGAAAACCCACCTTACTTACGCACAAGGAGCCAGCGCTGAATTTTGCGCAGCGGCCACCATCGGCGTGAGCAGTTACTACGGACTCCCGGTGAGTACCACCCACGTGCTATCCTCGGGTATCGCCGGTACCATGGTGGCAGAAGGCGGCGTAACAAACCTCCGCAAAAAAACGATCACCAGCATTGCCATCGCTTGGTTGCTCACCCTTCCCATTACATTTATTGGGTCAGCACTCTTGTTTTTCCTGTTCCGATTGTTTGCCTGATTCCTGCAATTGAGTCGAATACGGAATTAATTGATGGTACCCGATCTGTCCCAAAAGCAGCCATAGTTCGCGCATTATTTTAACCGTAGCATCGCTACGGTTAAAATAATGCGCGTCTGAGACAAATAATGGCCATTTTTATCTCAGACGCGACCAGCTAACCAGGTGCTAAAATTTTATCCCGTATTCGACCGACACCACAAAACTACGGGTCAGGCCATCCGGCCTCGCGTCTCTCACCACCAATGGCATGCCAAGGCTGAGTTGCAGCGTGTTGTGTTTGTTTATGGCACAATCAACATAGAAATTCCCATTGAGCGTCAGCCCACGTGAACCCGATATTGCCACTTTGTTGCCCAAAAAGTCCGTGTACCGATCATTGTCTAGGTGGTAAATGGGCAACAGACTTGGGGTAACTTTCCATTTACCGCCCAAGGATATTGGATAAGAAACCCGCAATAATACATCGCCGCTTCTTGTGAACTTGTTGGTGGATTGAAACCCACGGATGGGGCCTGTTACATATTCCTCAGCGAGGAACCTGTTCTTGTTTTGGGTGATGGGCTGTTGTATGGCCGCGATCAATTGCAAGCGCTTGATGTTAAATCCAAAGCCTACAATCAAGTCAAAGGTGCCCAAACTGGCTTGATAATCCATGGGCAGGGGTAAATCGTCTTGGGTGTTGTTTCCGTTCGACAGCGGCATCTTTGCGCCCAACGTCAACGTTACTTTCTTTCCGATCCGGTAGTTGGCATCGACGAATACATCCGACACTCCGAATACTGCAATGTCGTTTCCACGTTGAGCCAATGTCGTTAATTTTATGCCCATACCAAGTCTGCTGTTGATTTTCCTTCTGTATTCCAGCAAATTGCTCAGTACGGTAATATCATTGTCTGCACCACCGACGGAAATACCAAGAGAACATTGGTTTTTGGTGGCTGCGATGGTATCGCTATGATTGGGCTGCAAACTGTTGATCGTACAGAACCCAGCATCGCTGCAGCCTTGCGCAAGCGCGCTGTGTGCCACCGCGACAGCGAAGAGCGTTGTTATGAATAGACCTTGAATGTTACGCATGTTTTTTGATTTAAAGTTGGTAGTAACTGTTTAGATGGCACGCTGTCTGGCCCAAAAAGGCCCATTTTCCGCCATACTTCGCATATTTTTTTAACTGTAGCGCTGCTACGGCCTACAAAAATCCGCTTCGTCTGGCAATAAATGACTACTTTTTTGTCTCAGATGCGACCACGCTAACCAGTTACAGTTGGTTAAAATTGTTGTTTGTCATCAGGGTAGTGGGATGCCCACCGCGCATTGAAAACAAAGGTATAAAAAAAGGGTAACTGGTTAGGAGGATGCATCTGGGACAAAAAATGGGTCTATTGGGGCCATACAGCGCGCCACTCTCCCCAGTTGTGTTGTTTTTTAAGGCATCATACCATATCCTTGTTGCGGCTGCCATAACTTTGCAGCCAATTTTGAACTTGTGAACATTGCATTCGACGCCAAACGCTATTTCAACAATGCCACCGGTCTGGGCTTTTACAGCAGGACGCTGGTGGACGGGTTGTGCAGTTACTATCCGGAACATACGTACAGGCTGTACACGCCTTACAACAAAGGTCGGCTTGGCTCGGCGGGCGACAACATGCGCTTGCCCAACACCTTGCTGGGCCGAATATTTCATCCGATCTGGAGGAGCCATGGGCTTACGCGCCAGCTCAAACACGATGGGATGGATGTTTTTCACGGGCTGAGCCACGAGTTGCCGGTAGGTTTGCGCCGAAGTGGCATTCGCAGTGTGGTGACGATGCACGATCTTATTTTTCTGCGATATCCGGCTTTGTATCCGGCGATGGACCGTCTTTTTTACACAAAAAAATACCGAAGGTCCGCTGAAGAGGCCGATCAGGTGGTTGCGATCAGCCAACAAACGCGTGCAGATTTGGAAGTGTATTTTGGTATTTCACCTGCTCGGGTGCGGGTGATTGGGCAGTCCTGCGACCCTGCATTCGCGCGCTTGAGCCTGCGGGTACAGCCGGATCCTTCGGCGCAGCCACTGCCCGGAAAGCTGTCAATTCCTGATCAAGGTTATTGGATGGCGGTTGGGAGTCTGACGCAGCGAAAAAACTGGCACCGACTCTTGGATGCCCTTTTTATATTAAAAAACCAAGGCGATGAATTGCCGCTCGTGGTAGTAGGCACAGGCAAAGGCGCTTATGCCGAGGGATTACGTGCACAGGCCAAACGGCTCGGTCTTTGTGTTTACTGGATTGACGGGCACATCTCCACGGAGGAACTGGCTCGGCTCTATCGCCGGGCAACAGCGTTGGTATATCCCTCTGTTTTTGAAGGCTTCGGCATTCCCATTTTGGAGGCGATGACCATTGGAATTCCCGTGGTTACGAGTTGCGGGGGGTGTTTTGAAGAAGTGGGTGGAGCAGCGGCACTGTACGCGGATCCATTGCGTGTTGACGACCTCGCTGCGCAAATGGGGCAAGTACTGGCGTCAGACGTGCGAAAAAGATTGGTAACAGCAGGAACAGCACAAATCAACTTGTTTTCTCCCGAAAAAATATGTGCAGCGTGGATGGACGTGTACCAACATCTCGTGTAGGGATAAAAACAGCCTGCGGCACCACCACCTTATAAGATGGCATAAGCAACCTCCATTTTTCCCTTCCATTTTTCGTCGGGCAGGAGTGAAATCAACCCTTGTCCATTGTTCAGCGCATCAATATTACAGGTCATGGGCTCCAGTGCGATACTTTCCCGGTGGGGTGGGGTGAATACCTGAAAGTAAGGAAACTGTTTAACGGCTGCTGATACCGTGAGGCGTCGGCCTTCAGCCGCGAGGGTCAATTGGGCGCTTCCTCCCGACCGTGTATTGTGAAAGCAGGTATCCAGCGATGTTTTTTCTACGGGTTTGAGGGCATTAAAAGCCGTATAGGGCTCTTGGATGCCAGTGGGGATCATCTGTTCGTTGATGGCCACCGCGTTGCAGGCAGGCAGCTTGAGTGTATGCGCATCGGCGGTGCTGGCAAGTTGAAAGTAGGGGTGCCAGCCAAAGCCAAAAGGCAGGGGCTGATCGCCAGTATTGGTCACCTCCGTTTCGACTCGAAACCGGCCATCGTTGGAAATAGTGAACTCAATTTCAAGCGAAAATGGAAAGGGATAATACGCGTGTCGCCCGTCGTAATCATAAAAACAGCGAATACTGGCGCCATCTTTGGCCAGAAAACAGTATTCTACCTCAAATACTTCATCTCGTACAAAACCGTGGATGGCGTTGCCGGTGTCGGCATTGTTGAGTGGAAATTGATATTGTTTGTCAAGCCACGAGAACCTTCCTTCGCGCAAGCGGTTTGGGAAAGGAAACAAAATGGAGCTTTTGCCCCATTTCCCCGCATCCAAGGCTTCCGGTGTTTCGTATCCATCCAATATTGGCGACCCGCCAAATCGAATATCCAGCACATTGGCGCCGCAGGCAGGCACAATACTGAAACCATTGCCGGATTTTGTGTGATAAATATCGAAACGGGTATGGGAACCAAATGGAGTTTGACGAAGTTCGTACATGGTAGATATTACTGAAACAGTGCTTAGTCTGCAAATGTGAAGAAAATTATCGTCACTGCATAAAAAAAAATCGCAACCCTTTTTTGTTGCGGAATAGCCTACCGTGAAAACCGCTACATTTGCAGTCCTCTTGAAGAGGGTAGTATATGGCCAAAGAGAAGAAAAGACCCAAGGTAGAGATTACCAACCGCAAGGCTTCACACGAGTATTTCTTCGTCAACGAGTTTGACGCAGGCATCATGCTCACAGGAACCGAGGTGAAAAGTATCCGCAATGGCAACGCCAACCTGTCGGATGCCTATTGCATTTTTGAAAAAGACGAACTCTGGATCAGAAACCTGTACATCGCGGAATACGAATACGGCACAGATGCCAACCACATGCCCCGTCGGCAACGCAAGCTGCTGTTGCGCAAACCCGAACTTCGCAAATTGGAGCGCGGACTCCGGGAAAAGGGATCCACCATCGTACCGTACAAAATATTCCTCAGCGACCGTGGATTCGTTAAAATAACGGTGTGCCTTGCCAAAGGTAAAAAAACCTACGACAAACGCGAAACCATTAAAGACCGCGAAAGTAAACGCGAAATGGATAGGGTCAACAAAGCCTACAAAGTCCGGTAACGTGGCGATGTGACCTTTTTATACTTGTTCTACTGACTTTTAAGCAGCCCTCAAATTCCGTCAATCCTTGAAATTAATCGCCAAAATTGCATCTTTTTTCGGTCAGCCCTTGCTGGTTTTGACCTATCTGTTGGCGTTGATGCTGGCCATAAACCCTTTTGCTTTCGGGGTATTGCGTGCCGTTGATCAACGGGGCATATTGCTCCTTATTTCAGTTTTTACCACGAGTTGCATGATTCCGGGACTTGGAGTCGCCTTGATGAAACCCTTGGGACTTGTGCAGCACCTTTCCATGCGCGACAAGCAGGAGCGAATAGGGCCCTATATCATTTGTGGAGTATTTTACCTCTGGTTGTTTAAAAATTTTATGGACGGTTCGGTGCCACTGTTGTACGCGACATTTGCTTTGGGCGCTACCATCGGTCTTTTTTTCGCTTTTTTTATCAATATTTTTCTAAAAATCAGTGCCCACACCATGGGTATGGGCGCACTTGTTGCGATGGTGCTAACGCTGACATATACTTGGCCTGGATTGTCGATCCACCTGGGTATTTTACAAGTAAGTATGAACATCGTGCTGTGTGTTGCGGTCCTATTGGCCGGGTTGGTAGGCTATTCCCGGCTGTTGCTCGGTGCCCATAGCCCGGCAGCGGTGTGGCGTGGCTACGCCGCGGGTATTGCAGCGGTGTTGTTGGCCAATGTTGTGCTGTAATGTAAAAAAATCACGCCTTTGTCCGCACCTTTTGTCACAACGTTGCAATAAAATATTAAAAAAATTATTTTGTTTATTTTGTTGATTTTCATAGTATTATAATTTATTGTTGGTGTTATTGCAGGTGAATTCGCAACATAAAATTTGAAAAAAATAGCTTTTTGCCCGTAGGAGTCGAAATATTGCCGGGCAAACACCGAATTTTTATCCGAATTTTCCGCCTGAATAACACGTACCGGGTTTTTATTTCGGGCCGTTTTTCCAAAGTTCAAATCAATTTTTCTTGATAATGAAAAAATATTTTTTCCTATTTACCCTAATTTGTGTCTCGTTGACGCAGTTGAGCGCCCAAAAAGGCACATCTTTTTTCAAGGCTGTTTCCAGGGATCAGGTGACACTCCCGGAAAACACCAAACGGGGCACATTTCCCCAGAAATTTGAGACCTATCAACTTGACTATGCTGCCATAAAAACGGCCTTGGTATCCGCTCCTTGGGAGTTTACCGGGGTTGCCAACTTGAGCAATTGCGTGATTGCCATTCCCTTGGGCGATGGCACCGTGGAAGATTTTGCCGTTTGGGAGGTGGCCTTGCTCGATGCTGAAGCAGCTGCAGCGTTTCCGGATATCCATACGTACGCCGGCGCTTCTACGAAAGATCCTGCTCGGACGGTGCGGCTTAGTACGACGGTACGGGGTTTTCGGGCGATGGTGATGCAGCCTGATTACAGTGTGGCATTTGTAGAGCCCTATGCCTGGGGACAAACAGCCTATTATATTGCGTACAATCGGGTGGATGCTGCAGACAATGGCTTGCAGCACTTGCGCACGGGTGTGCGGGAGGATGGTAAGGTTTGGTTTGGGGAATCAGACGAGCTGTACACCCCGCCTGCGGAGCACCGGGTGGCGGAAGTTGATCCGCTTCAAATGAAAGTTTATCGGTATTGCGTGGCCACCACCGGTGAATTCGGTCAGGACCACGGCACTACGAAGCCCGAAGTATTTGCGGCAGTCACAGAATACACCAACATGGTCAGCGCAATTTTTGAACGCGACATTGCGCTCCGCCTTCAATTGATTGCTGCCAGCCAAAATGTGACATTTCTCGACCCTAACACAGATCCTTACACGGGTACCATGGTCATCGATTGGATGGGCCAAAATCCGGATATTCTTACCACGTATTGCAACATCAACTCCCACGACATTGGCCACGTGTATGCGCGGTATCTCGGTGGTTCTGCTATTGGTGTGGCGGGTAGCATTGGCAATGCTTGCCTAGCCAGCAAAGCGGAAGGGTGTTCTGCCGGCAATGGATCGGGCGATTACGGCGCTTTTTTTCTGGTGGTCATCGGACAGGAAGTCGGTCACCAACTGGGCGGAGGGCACACGTGGAATCGCTGCGGTGGCGGTGGTGGTCGCGAGGGTATCGTGGCGTTTGAACCGGGCAGTGGCAGTACTATTATGTCGTACGCAGGCTCCTGTGGCTCAGATAATGTACAGGGAACCAGCGATTTGTATTATCACTCCGGCAGTATCGGTCAAATAAAAGCTTTTTATACCTTCGGAGGCGTCTGTGGTTCCTACCTACAGACAACCAACCATGCTCCGGTGGTCACGTTGCCATACCAAGACAATTTTTTTATTCCAATTTCCACCCCCTTTGAGCTGACAGGTTCTGCCACCGACATGGATGGAGACCCCATCAACTACTGCTGGGAAGAGGTGGATGCAGGCCCTGAAACGCCCCTTGGGCAGCCAGTCGGCAATGCGGCTATTTTTCGCACCCGTCCTCCTGTGGATGTTTCGAACCGATATTTCCCGCGTTTGGGTACGGTTATCAGCAATGGCGCCGACATCACAGAACAATTGCCTACCTACTCCCGCGATCTGACCTTTCGCCTTTCGGCCCGCGACAACAAGCTCAATGGCGGTGGCGTTGGTTCTGCAGATGTTGCCTTTAAAGCATACGAAGGCGCCGGGCCATTCACCGTCAGCAGTCCGAACACCACATCCACCGTCTGGCGTGTTGGTGAATACACCGAGGTTTCGTGGAATGTGGCCAATACCAACAATGCACCGGTTAATTGCCAAAGCGTCAACATTCGGTTGAGTATTGATGGAGGCCAGACTTATCCGATTACCTTGGCTGCTGGCGTGCCAAATGATGGAAGTCAGTACGTTTTGGTGCCCAACAACGTTGGGAGTACCATGCGCGTGCGCATTGATGCAGCGGAGAACGTATTTTTTGATATTTCCAATGCCAATTTTAAAATTCAATTGCCCGCACAGCCTTCCCTGTCGGTGGGGCTTTCGAAAGATGGCGCCACTATTTGCCTGCCGGATCAATTCTCCACGGAGATTCTCAGTGCCGGGGTATTGGGGTTCAGTGATCTTATCCAGCTGGAGTTGATGGGTGATTTACCTCCGGGAGCCACGTCGTCGTTTTCAACGCTTACTTTGTTGCCGGGAGCACCGGCTACGTTCAGCGTTGATTTAAGTCAGGTGACGGTAGAGGGAAGTTTCACTTTTAATATTCGTGCTACATCGGGTGCCCAGGAGTTCATTCGTCCGATTACCCTGTTGCTGCGTCGCAACGATTTTACGGGATTCAACCTGCAAACGCCGGCCAATGGCCTCACCAGCGCTGCGCTGACGCAGACGTTGCACTGGGCCAAAGGATTGGATGCCGATGCGTACGATGTGGAGTTCTCCTTGAGTCCGTCATTTGCCACCATCCTGGCATCCAAAACAGCCACTTCTTTGGATTCCTTTAAGTTATCCTTCCTGCTGCAAAAAGGCACGGCATATTTCTGGCGGGTACGCCCGATCAACGAGTGCGGTAAGCACCAATGGTCGGAGCCTTTTTTCTTTTCAACGTATGCGGAAGACTGCAAATCATTTGAATCAAACGATCTGCCTAAAAACCTATCTGCCAATGGAACACCCACCATTGAAACCAAAATCACGGTCAATCAAGGTGGCATCATCAGCGACGTGAATGTGAAGCAGCTCGATGGTTTTCACGCGTTTTTTAAAGACTTGGAAGCGCATTTGATCAGTCCGACGGGTACGGATGTGATGCTTTGGAAAGACAAATGCGGAAATTTCAATGGTTTTTTCAATTTCGGTCTCGATGATGCTGCACCGGGAGCCTTTCCCTGTCCGCCCAACAACTCCGGCAATTTTTACCGCCCCCAGAACCCATTGACGCCGTTTATCGGCCAGTCTTCTACGGGTGCTTGGACGCTTCGGATGAAAGACAACGTGGTGGGTTCAGGTGGCACCTTGGAGGCTTTTCAAATCGAATTTTGCGCCACACTGGCCGTTACGCCGCCTTTTTTGGTCAACAACAATGTGATGCCACTGCCACCGGGAACCAGTCGGGCCATTACCCCGGATTTTCTGCTGGTGGAAGATATTGACAATACCCATGCGGAACTTCAATATACCGTGATGACCGAGCCTGAGCACGGTTATCTAGACCGGCTGAACGTGGGCGCGCTGCATCCGGGCGACACCTTTACCCAAGCCAACCTTGATGCCGGTGAAATTCGCTTTTTTGATTACGCCGCAGGAACCGCACCAGATGGTTTTCGGTTTATGGTGACCGACCATGAAGGCGGATTCTTTGGTACCCCCAAATTTGTGGTGCAGCCATTTGTGGGTACCGGCGAGCCGGAACAACGGGCACTCGACTTCTTGCTCTTCCCCAACCCTGCAGGCGAATCGGTGCAACTGGCTTTTGGGCAAGCGCTGACCGCTGATACCAGGGTCAGTCTTTTTGATCTGGCAGGTCGCCAAATGGGTAACTGGACGCTGGGGGCTGGGGCATCCTCCCTCACCTTCCAAGTACACGAGCTCCCCAAGGGCATCTACCTCGTATCGGTCAACAACGATGAAGGCACCGGCATGAAGAAATTGGTGGTACAGTGATAACAGGCAGGCAATGGCGCATTTCACGACTCAAGCGCTCCTGCCACAACACCGCTCCTGCCACGGGTGTATCCTCGGATAGCCCGTCATGACGGTAGAACTTCCCGAATGTCTCCAAACTTTCGGGAAGTTTTCGTTTTAGAAACAGCCTGTAAACTTCTGCAACTCTTTTCTACCTTTGCACGTTCGTAAACATTTCGTTTGCAAAACACCTCCTTGGTAATCCCTTAGTTTTTTTGAGGAAATGAAATTATCGCTGAATTGGCTTCGAGATTTTCTCGACATAGATAAATCGCCTGATGAAATCGCCGATATTCTGACATCGTTGGGCCTAGAAGTAGAGGGTTGGGATGATGTTAGACCTTCGCCGGTTGATTTGGACAAAGTGCTGACGGGTACTGTGCTGACCTGCGAAAGGATTCCAGACACCGACCATCTATCGGCTACCACCGTGGATGTAGGCGACGGTGTGGTGCGTTCCGTTGTGTGCGGCGCACCCAATGTTGCTGTGGGCCTAAAGGTGCTGCTCGCCCTGCCGGGTGCAAATGTCTTCTCCAAAGATGGCACATTGTTCACCATTGGAGAACGCAAAGTAAAGGGTGTGCCCTCCCAGGGTATGATTTGTGCCGAAGACGAACTCGGACTCGGGCACGATCATGCAGGCATCATGGTATTGCCTGCTGATACACTTCTGGGGATCAGCGCCGCCCAATATTTCAACAAAGCGTCAGACGTAGTTTTTGACATTGGCCTCACGCCCAATCGCGCAGACGCGACCAGTCATCTGGGGGTCGCCAAGGATTTGCTTGCCTGGCTTCGGGTGCATGAAAACCCCGAAGCCCAGTTGCGCACGCCCAAACAACCACTGCCAAACATAGCAGAAACCGCCAAAGGGCTTCCGTCGTTTCAGGTTGAAGTGGACAATACCGCAGCTTGCCCGCGTTATATGGGGGTAGCAATGGAGGGTGTGACCATCGGCGAAAGTCCTGAATGGCTAAAAAATCGCTTGCTGGCCGTGGGCCAACGTCCGATCAACAATGTGGTGGATATAACCAACTACGTCCGGATTGAACTCGGGCAACCATTGCATGCCTTTGATTTGGACAAGATCAAAGGCGGTAACATTCAGGTAAAAACACTGGCAGCTGGCACCAAATTCAAGGCCCTTGACGGTGTGGAACACCTGTTGCTCGCCGAAGATCTGATGATTTGTGATGGTGATTCCACCCCCATGTGCATCGGTGGCGTGTTTGGCGGCGCCGACAGTGGTGTGGGCAACGCCACCAACAAAATATTCCTTGAAGCGGCAATTTTCAATGCCAAGTGGATCAGACGCACCATGCTTCGCCACAATTTGCGCACAGATGCCGCTTGGGTTTTTGAAAAAGGTGCTGATCCGGCCAATACAGATCGCGCCCTTGCACGTGCGGTGCAGCTTCTCGAACAACTGACGGGCGGCACGATCACCACCAGTGTGGTGGATATTTGCCCTGTGGCGCCAACGCCGGCACGTGTTGCCGTCACATATACCCGCATCAACGCCCTCATTGGAGAGGCGCTGCCCAAGACGCGTGTGGACAATATTCTAGAAGCACTTGGGATTGCCCGTGGCGACCAAACAGAAGTCGGTTTCACCGCGTATATTCCCACCAATAAACCCGATGTAACGCGTGAAGCGGATGTTGTGGAGGAAATACTACGCGTCCATGGGCTCGACTGCGTGCCCATTCCGACCCAAATCCGGAGCAGTATTGAGGTGTCTGTACGGCCCAATCCGGATGCTGTGCGCAACCTTGCCGCCGATTTTCTCGCTGCCAATGGTTTCAATGAGTGTATGAGCCTTTCGCTCACCAACTCCGCACTGTATCTTGGCGATGGCGCGGTATTCCCCTTGGAAAAAGAAAACCTGGTTTTTATACACAATTCGGCCAATCAAGGACTGGATTGTATGCGGCCCAGTATCCTTTTCAGCAGCCTTGAAGTGGTTCAACGGAATCAAAATCGACAGCACGCCGATCTCCGGCTGTTTGAATTTGGAAAAACCTACCACCGCGCTGTAACCGAAAGCGGTAGCGAAATCACTGAAATCGCACGCTTGTCGCTCACCCTCACGGGAGCGCATGCCCCAGAATCATGGCAGCCGGGAGCAAAAAAGTCGGTTGATTTTTACACCTTGAAATCTTACGTCACAAACTTACTGACCCGATTGGGGGTGAGCGGGTTTCAGGAAACAGTCCACCATGATGCACCCTACCAATACGCCGTAAAATACCACCGGGGAGCCCAAGAATTGGTCACATTGGGCGCCATTCAGCCAGCTGTTTTGAAAAAAATGGACATCAAAAATCCAGTGTTTTTTGCGGATTTCAATGTCGATAATGTGCTCAAAGCCCTGTCCGCCACCAAAATAATATTCCAGGAATTAAGCAAATATCCAACGGTTCGTCGCGACCTTGCGCTCGTGATTGACAAAGGAGTGGCGTTTGGCGAAATACGTCAACTGGCAACAAAAACAGCCAAAAAACTGTTGAAAGAGGTTAATTTGTTCGATGTGTTCGAAGATGAACAAAAACTCGGTGTAGGTAAAAAGTCCTACGCCGTGAGTTTTGTGTTTGAAGACCCGGAAAAAACATTGCAAGACAAAGACATTGATGCGCTGATGGGACAACTTACCAGTGCATTTGAAATAAAAATTGGCGCTCAAATAAGAAAGTAATTTTCAAACCAACCAAGCCGCCTTTTACGGGTGGGTACTCCAATAATTTAGTAAACTAACTATAAATCAATCAATCATGGAACCTATAAGCATCATAATAGGACTGGTCATCGGGGGCGTCGCCGCCTTTTTGATCGCCAGTCTGACGATCAAAAAGGGCTCTTCCAAGGCAGTAGAAGAAGCCAATCGCCAGGCTGATCTCGTCATTCAGGAAGCCCGCCTCAGCGCAAAAAGGGTGGAAGATGAAGCCGCCTTCAAAGCCGAAAAAGTCATCACCAAATCAGAGACTGAGAACGAACGCATCAAACAACAAAAGATCCAGGAAGCAAAAGAACGGTACGCGCAAATGCGCCAAGAGGTAGAAGCCGAAAAATTGCAACGACAACTCGAAATTAAAGAGTTGGAAATTGAAATTGCGGCCCGCCAGAAAGACCTTAAAGTGGAGACTGATGCCATTAATGCGCGTTTTAATGAGCTCGATACCAGAAAAGGGGCCCTCGACAACCGCGAAATCGAAGTGGAAATTCTGCGCGAAAACCTCGACAAACAGGTAAAAATCGTTCAAAAAAAGAAAGAAGAACTAGAAGCGGCCAACGAAGAACGTATCAAAGCGCTCGAAACAATCGCCAAACTCAGCCAACAGGACGCCAAAGACCAATTGCTGGAACAAGTTAGAGCCAAAAGCGAAACGGAAGCACAATCCATTGTACGCGATTCGGTAACGCAGGCCAAACTCACGGCCAACAAAGAAGCAAAAAAGATCGTTATCCAAACCATTCAACGGATGGCGGCTGAGTTCACCATTGAAAATACCGTGTCTGTTTTCAACTTGGAAAGCGATGAAATGAAAGGGCAGATTATCGGCCGGGAAGGCCGAAATATTCGGGCTTTGGAAGCAGCCACCGGGGTTGAGGTGATCGTTGACGATACGCCGGAGGCCATTGTGATCTCTTCTTTTGATCCAATCCGCCGCGAAATCGCCCGTCTTTCACTCCAACGCTTGGTCGCAGATGGTCGTATCCACCCCCAGCGCATTGAAGAAGTGGTGGCCAAAGTGCAAAAGCAACTGGAAGAACAAATCATTGAAATCGGAGAGCGTACGGTGATCGAACAGGGCATTCACGGCCTCAACCCAGCCCTCGTCCGCATGGTAGGCCGTATGCGTTTCCGCTCCTCTTACGGTCAAAATTTGTTGAAACACAGCATTGAAACCGCTGAATTGTGTGCCATCATGGCAGCCGAACTGGGAATGAACCCCAAACAGGTAAAAATGGCCAAACGCGCAGGTCTGCTCCACGACATTGGCAAAGTGGCCGAGGAGGAAACAGAACTCTCCCACGCACTGGTTGGCATGAAAATGTGCGAACAGTATGGTGAGCACCCTGTTATCATCAACGCTGTTGGCGCCCACCACGATGAAATCGAGATGAACAACATCCTCTCGCCCATCATTCAGGCTTGTGACGCCATTTCCGGCGCTCGCCCAGGCGCCCGCCGTGAAATTTTGGAAAACTACCTCAAACGTATCGGGGAACTCGAAGAAATCGCCATGGGTTATGACGGGGTATCGAAAGCTTTTGCCATGCAAGCGGGCCGAGAACTCCGGGTCATCGTAGAAGCTGATAAGGTTACGGACCAATATGCCGATGATCTCTCCTTCTTGATTTCGCAAAAAATCCAAGACGAAATGCAGTATCCAGGCCAAATTCGCGTCACCGTGATCCGGGAAAAACGCGCGGTCTCGTTTGCACGCTAACCGTTTTCAGGGCCTATAAATAACAGCGCGTGGTGGGGTATGACGCCCACCACGCGCTTTTTTTACGCCTGTATGAATGGTGTTAATCCCGCCAAACAGCAAATTGAGCGGCAAAAGTAAACCGTAGCGTGGGCAATAGCGCAGGGCCATTGGTGTACACTTCCGGGTTTCTGGTCAACACATAGGTTGGTCGTGCAGTTAGACGGAAAAAATCGCGACGAAATAGGTTAAACCCAACCCCAAACTCGTAAGACGTTGTTTTGGGCCGCACCAATTGACTGCGTACAATGCCTACAGCATAGGGCTGGTTGAACTCAGCGCCGCGGAATTTGATCACATCTGGGCGCCTCAAATCTACCTGCTCGATGGTGATGCCGGCATGGAGATAGACGCAGTCGCATCGGTGCACCCGATAGTCTATTTTGAGCGGAATAACCCAGTATGCCGGTTTAAAAGCGTGTAAATCAGCGAGGTAAAAAACTTCTACTGAGTCGTTAACCGCCCGCTCTACCTTTTCTCCGCTAAAAACGTAAAAAGGGTATTCGCTGTACACTTTACGGCCAATACCGGCCCCGATCGACAGTTTACCCAAGGATATTTCACCTTGGATGGCAGGCGTCATACGCGCTTTGATTCCTTTTGAAAACTGCGCGACATCAAACCCGGATTCCAAGCCGACGATGAATTTACCAAATGATTTTTGGCTGAATACACTGCTGTAGAGCAGGGTAAAAAAGAAAAAGAGTGTCAATTTTTTCATGTGCTTCACGGATATGTTAATTCGCAGTAACTGTCTGAGGCAAAAAACGGACCTTTTTGGACCAGAAAGTGAGCCATCCAACCATTTACTTTAACTCAAAGATAAGGTAGATGACGTTTGTGCTGGCCAATTATCAACTGTTAAGACATCCAATATCTTTTTAAAGGCTGCGTTCAGTTTAAAAAAATAAATATGCGGTTGTTTTTCGTTCTACTTTTCTGCGCGTATTGGGGTGTTGTTTCGGCGCAAGCCCCCAAGTCTCCCGTCACGGTTGATCTTGCGCAAGCGCTTCAAAAAAAACTCGTAAGTATTGCGGTGGAAGCCACCGGAGGGTACCACGGTGAGTGCCTGAAGGTAGTCTGTAAAAATTTGACGGGCCGCTATCTCCGCATTCGCATACCCATTGGACAGTTGATGGAACCGCGCGACACCGCGGAGCAAACCCTGGTGGTGGCCGCCGAGCAGTTGCTTGCGGTCAACGCCAAAACACCAGTAGAGGCGCTGCTCCAAACATTTTGTGCCCAATCGGGTGATCTCTCGCCGGCTCGCGCTTCGGTTTTCGCAGCGGGGGCGATGGCGCCACAAAAGCTGTGTGATTTGTTGAGATTTATCGTTGAAAAAGGGAAAGCCGGGCAAGTAGAAGCCCAAAATGCCGTGTGGTGTGTCACCGACAACAGCTCCTTGGGTAGCGTGAATGACGTCGAACTGTTGAAGTACACCGCACAATTGCTGGGGAAACCGCTCCCTGGCTACGCCATCAAGCGCCAAACCGTATCCCATTTCCCGGGGAGCCGTGCCGAACCTGGCAAGGCCATGGTGGTGGAAGGTAATTTTCGCTTCGTACTCGACAAAGATGAAAAGACAATCATGGTACTTTTGGATGCAACGGGAAAAATCATCAAGCAGCTGTCCAAAGAAGAATCCATGAAAGCAGGAGAGCACCGCTCCGGCCTACACGTAGAGGTTATCAACCTCGATCCGGGGCACTACACCGTGCGCCTGCAGACCAAGGGTGGGCGTGTGATCAAAGATCTGGAAGTAGATTTTTAAAATTCTTAGCAGGATACTTTTTGAAATTATTGACTTTTAACGCGAACTGTTTACTTTTGCTTCTGAAGGAGCAGGGAGGCAGGCAGCGTTTTGAAAAATTTATGCATCTCTTGTCTGAAAAATTAACAAAAACATCAAAAATATTTGGCGTTGTGACGCGTTTACATCGTTTATCTTTTTTTGTTGCGTTAAAATTTTCAGGTATAGGACACAAGGAATTTGGAAAAACTTACCTTCGCCACCTAAGCCAATGAGTGATCGGGTTTTTCGCCCAATTTTTGCGCAGTTTTCAACCAAACCACAACGGTTCGTCTGTCTTATGAAAAAAACTACTTTACACATTTTCACGCTGTGCTTTGTGATGCTGTCAGCGCTTTCCGTAAAAGCCCAAGACATTCACTTTTCTCAGTTTTACCAGAGTCCCCTGAATCTCAACCCAGCCTTGACGGGTGTGATGAATTGCAATCAACGCATGGTGGTGAACTACCGCAATCAATGGGCGTCAATTCTTAAAAACAACGCTTACAACACCTATTCTGCCAGTTACGACCAAAAAATTCCTGCTGGACGGTATGATTATTTCGGCGTAGGCGGTACGCTTTGGGGCGACAAGGCTGGTGCGTCTGAATTTGCCACCATACAGGCTCGCCTTTCTGGTTCGTACGCCAAAAAAATGGGCGGATATCGCAAAAAGGCACACTATCTCGTGTTGGGCGCCGATTTGGGCGTCAGCAACCGCAGCATCAAAAGCTACAACCTGCAGTGGCCAAGCCAAAACAATGGCAATGGCGTTTTTGATCCCTCTAAACCAGGGGAAGACATCCTAGACCCTAGCTTCCTCTTTATGGACATTTCTGCAGGCGCACTTTGGTTTAGTGTGCTGAGCAAAGAATCCAATTTCTACTTCGGTGGGGCATTCAGCCACTTGAACCGCGCCAACCAGTCTTTCGAAAACGCCAATATTCCACTGTACAGCAAATTTACGTTCCACGGTGGTGGTGAATTCATGGTAGCACAGAAATTTGGCCTCGCCCCAGGGGTGGTAAGTTACATCCAGGGCCCGTCTTGGCAGGTAAATGTGGGTAACTCCTTCAAATTCCTGTTGGGCAACAGTCGCCGTTACAACCAAGCATTCCAACTTGGTTTGTGGGCACGTTTGGCCAACCGCCTCAACGATGGAAAATTGATGGATGCTGTTATTGTCAGTACCCGCTTTGATTATGAGCAATTCACCATTGGGTTTAGCTATGACATCAACGCGTCGAGCTTGTTCCCTGCTACCAATGGCAATGGTTCCTTTGAATTTTCGATGGTGTACAAAATTTGTGGCCCAGAACGCCGTGGTGTGTACTGCCCGAATTTTTAACTTGCCCATACAATTCCCTTGCCAGGGATTTCTGCGTGGAACTTTATCGCTCTGATAGCCCTCAAAGATTCCCTTGCGTATAAAAAAAGGTAACTGGTTAGGTGGCACGCTGTCTGGCCAAAAAAGAGGCCATTTTCCGCCATACTTCGCAGATTTTTTGGCCGTAGCGCTGCTACGGCCTACGAAAATCCGCTTCGTCTGGCAAAAAATGACCTCTTTTTTGTCTCAGACGCGACCACGCTAACCAGTTGTAAAAAAAGATTCCCGAATGCTTGTATGCACCGGGAATCTTTTTCATTTTTGTATCTTTGAGGAGCGGGCTGTTGTTGCGAATTTTCTTTAAACCCAAAAATTATGTTTGGAAGCTCAATAAAATCGGAAGACGTTGTAAAAAATGCCACGGCAGGTACTGCTACTGGCGCCCTCAGTACGTTGGTGAAAGGCACTGTTGTGGAAGGCGTACTGCGCTGTGACAACGATCTGCGCGTGGACGGAATACTTAAGGGGAAATTGAGTTGCCGTGCAAAAGTAATTATCGGCCCAACCGGCGCGGTGGAAGGTGAGATTCGCTGCCTGAACGCCGTGATTGAGGGGAGATTCGACGGCACCCTAAGTGTCATTGAATTGCTGCACGTGCGCGAGGCAGCCAATGTGGAGGGCCATGTCATGACGGGAAAATTGGTGGTACAGTCCGGCGCACGGTTCAATGTGTCCTGCAAAATGGATGCTACCGCCGGTAATAC
>CAIZLM010000206.1 GCA_903933805.1 uncultured Bacteroidota bacterium
AAACAGCCTCGATATCCGCGCCAATTACGTCAGTGACCGGCCTGTGGGGCCGGGCACCACGCAAGTAGGCAATGTGGGCGTGCCCGACAATGTGGTAAAGGCCTATTTGATTTTTAATGGAGCATTTAATGTATCCCATAAAAAAGCGCCTTGGATGCGTTTGGCCATCATATCCAACAATATATTAAACGACAACATTCTTGATCCGGCCGATACCCGGTATTATCATCCGGGTCCACGTGCTGCATCGGCGTCATATTCAAATATTTCCGGTAACGTACCCTATGTGCCACAACGGTCGCGGTACTTAGTGGCAAGGCTAACATTTGACCTTTAAAACGACTAAGATGACAGAAGATTATAACCGACGCACTGTAGAATATGCGCACATACATGCCACCAGTCGTATTCATTTTGATATATTTTTTGACATTTTAGGGTTAAAAGAAGGGCAACGTCTTTTAGATGTTGGTGGCGGGTATGGTGAAATCTTGTTGGAATACATGAAACGCAACCAAGGAGGGCAGGTTTTTTACGATCTGTTAGAGCCATCAGCCTTACAACTGGAAAAAGGCCGGACAAGGATATCCGCCGACATATCCGAGGCATTTATGCACCAAAACGTGCAGTTTTTTCAGAATGATTTTTTGGATTTTCAGTCAGAAAACCTGTTGGATCATGTCCTGCTTAAAATGGTTTTTCATGAATTCTCCTGGAACAACAAAGTAGCGGTTTTGAAAAAGGCCAAATCGTTGTTGAAAGCAGGCGGTCATCTTACGGTATGGCGGCCCTATTTGCGTGGAAGCGTGCGTGATTTTTTTTCGTCAGTTATTCAAAAAAAAGATGAACTGGCGGGTTTCGGCACGATGCAAAGGACGCGGTATTTCTGCTCGGAGGAAGAGTTTGAGGCATTGTTGTTGGAAGCTGGGATTACCCCTGCTGAACCAATCTTCCTACTTGAGTATATTTTTGATACCTCCAGGCGGTTCGAGTCGGAGTTGAAAGGCGATCAACATTTGTATCAACAATGGATTTCGCACATCCTCGATGCCTATAAAAGCGCCGATGATTTGGTGCGTCAGCAAGTAAAAGTAGTGGAATCGCCAGGTGGACTTTTTATCAATTTCCAGCGCGCTATTTTCCGGTTTTAGTATTTTGCAACTGTTTGGGTGGCACGTTGTATGGCCTAAAAAGTTCTATTTTTTGGGCCATACAGCGTGCCACCTAACCAGTTACTTCACCTTATTAATTCGCCGTAACAAACACGGCCGTTATAAACCAATCGCACATGCAAGAAAGTCAAAAATCCACGGAGCGTCGAACGGTAACGATACTGGTGGCGATGTCTTTTTTTGCCGGGGTGTTTATATCGTATTATATTTCTTACATATCGGCTATTTTCGTGAAAGTGGCCGGTGTTGACAACCTGCCATTTGCCTATATCGTATCTGGGGTAGGGGGGACGGTGCTCACCAAGTGGTTTAGTCACCAAGAGATGCGTTTTGGTTTCGAGCGAATCACCTCGCTGGTGGTCACCCTGATTGCCGCTAGTCTGTTACTGGTTTGGTATGCTTGTACGGAATATGGCCAAATACCGGCGGTTATTTTCTTTTCATACGCCTGGTTTTGGATTACGGGTAATTTTATCCTGCTTGTTTTTTGGAAATTGCCTGGAAAGTTGCTCAGTTTTGGACAAACCAAGCGGCTAAACGGCATCGTCAGTTCCGGCGAAGTGGTATCGGCCATTGTGGCGTATTTATCGGTTCCTTTGTTGATCAAACAAGGGATAATAGCGCACGAGTCTAGTCTGTTATTGATCTCTTTTGCAGGTTTGGTGGTATTTCTGTTGCTTTTCAGTTTGGTGTGTTTGTGGTACACGCCGGTTGTTGTCCAGACACAAATGCCTGAGAAAACAGCTGACGAGAAACAGCCAACGGAAACTTTTCAGGGATTGATGCGCACGCCATTCTTTCGCCTATTGTTTCTATCGGTCATGACGGCGGTGGTGATGCAATCTACGGTTGATTATACCGTCATGGTGGTTACAAAAGAAGTCATCAAGGATGCAAAGTCGCTGACCGCTTTTTTTGGTTTGTTGTTTGGTTGTGCGAAAGTCATTGAATTATTATTGAAGACCACGGTATCGAACAGGCTACTGCGGCATTATGGGGTGCAGGCCGGGCTTGTCACGTGTAGCCTAGTAGTGGGAATCACCACAATAGTTGGATTGATTTCACATGCTTTTGGAGCCATTACCTTTTTGTTTATTGCTGCTTTGGTGAACAAAGTCATGGAGCGCTCGCTTGTACGATCTGTCAATGCACCAGCGATCAACATATTATTTCAGGTGTACACAGGAAAACTGAAGGGTATTGCCCAGAACTATGGCGATGGGTACGGCAAGACATATGGCCAACTGATATCAGGCCTGTTGTTGTTTATTATTTCATTGATTGGTGGATTCAACTTAAAGGTCGGGTGTCTTAATACCTTGGTATTGCTATGTTCAGGCGTACTGTTCTATTTGTCTTTTCAGTTGGTTCCCTTGTACAAGGATGCGCTTCAGGCGCGTATAGCGAAAATGGTTCGTGGCAATGACGTGGTGGATACGCTTGGTAAAGTGGGAGAACATCAACATGCACTCGTCTCAACTTCCGGGTTGTCCAAGCCGTGGAGTATGTTGGCGCCCAATAATGCCATCAAGACTACCGATACCAGCGATATTCCCAGGCAATTGCTGTTGGAGCGTTTTACCGTTGCGACTGCCAGAGCCTTGGCGCTACAACCTGATCCTGATAAGATCGCCAATTTAAGTAGTCAAATGGCGGGGTTGGATGCCGAGACTTTGTCCGCGATTAATCCCAGGATACAGGTATATTGGCTGATGATTCCTGCTTTTTACCCGCGTTTGTGTCACCATTTTTCTGGCTACTCCTTGGAGGTACTGGAGATGCTTGTTAAAGAGTCTGATCCTTTTTTTCGTGCCCATCGGTACGAACGTCCGGAGGCCCAAATCGCCATGGTCGCGTTGCGGTCACTGTTGTTTGAAAAAATTACAGAAGCCAATGCTGAAAAATAT
>CAIZLM010000207.1 GCA_903933805.1 uncultured Bacteroidota bacterium
AAAAAAATCTGCGAAGTATGGCGGAAAATGGGCCTTTTTGGGCCAGACAGCGTGCCACCTAACCAGTTACCAAACATATTAACAAAGGTATTTGAGACGTTTATAGTGTACACAGAAATGCTTAGTGCTTATCTTTACCGTGATTTATTGTGACTGGCCTTTTCGAAAAACAGGCTTTCCTTATACAAAGTTCGAATAAATACAATATGTCTGAGACATCAATCCCCATACTACCGCCTGTTACTTCTGCCGCATACAGTGGGGCGGCAATGCAGTGGCTAAACGCCGTTCCAGCACCTCCAGAGCGGGCCGATTTGTGCGCGCTCGGCGATGATTTTGCGATTCGCGCCATCCATGAATTATTGGAAGGCCATTTACTGGATCTTCCAATTGAAGCCAATCACCCGGCCGGCACTTGGTTGAATCACTTTTATTTTGAAGCCCGCAATAGGGAAAAGGTATTTGGCACCAAAAATCTTGGCATCGGATATCCTTACTTAATTGGGCGCTTGGGCGGGCTTGAGATCGCTGCACCTTTGTTTGTGTGGCAAGTGAGCCTTGAACCCAGCCAGCAACATACAGACAACTGGTTTGTGCAAACCAATGAAAGCCATGCGTTGCTTCCCAATTTTCCGTTTTTTCACTTGCTAGATGCCCTTTACGGTAGTAGTTTTTCGGAAGATGCAAAGCAATTGGCCGAGGAAAAACCCTTGACTTCTAACAAATTCGCCCAATTTTGTGAACATGTTCGCGCTCAACTGATCCTCTCTGAGGACGGTTTGCCGCTCAGTATCAAGCCATTTCCATCAAAAGAGTACTTCAAAGAGAGCGAAAGCCTCCTGTGTTGGTCGGCGGTTGCCGGTATTTTCCCCACCTTGCCGCGAACCACTGTGGCACAACCACCCACATCGGCACCGGTTTTGTCGGCCGATTCAGAGCCTTGGGGCCACAATTTTTGCATGTTACCACTCGACCCCTCACAGCGATCTGTGATGGATCATGTTCAAAAGAATGCACTCACCGTCGTAGAGGGCGCATCTGGATCAGGCAAAACATACCTCATCTCAGCCATTGTCATGAACGCCCTTTCCAATGGCAAAAAGTGCTTGGTGGTTTCAAAGAGCGTGAACGCCCTAAGACGCGCACAAAAACTACTGCTCGACAAAGGTATTGGAGAACTGTCCTTTGTAATACGCGATTTGGAAGGGGATAAAATGATGCTGACAGACATGCTTCGCATGAGCGCAGAGTCTAAAAACAACATCCAACTCAATCCTGAAATTTTCAAAACCTCCATCAATAAAACGCTGCGTGAACAAAGTAAGCTTGACAAAGCCTGGGAAGAATTACACGCCCCGTTGTTTGGCAATATGAATTTCAGTGACACTGTTGGTCGATATCTGCGCGCTAACAGAACAGAGGGGAAAGAACTGCTGCACAGCCAACTGAATCCGCAAGAATTTTTGTTAAACGAAGACGAATATGAGCGCATCGTGAACGCCATTTATGCTTCAGAGCCGCTGTTCCGACGATTTCCGACCCTACAACACCCCCTCAACAAGCTGAGCCATATTGTTTTCGCGGAAGATTCCGCAAAAAAAGCCCTTGCTTCTACCCAATTACAGGTCATAACACTGCTAAACAAGGCCACAGCACTGCACCACAACTATATTTCCCAAACGAATGATTACGCAGAAAACCTGTTGTACCACTACGAACAGTATTACCTGAGTATCGCGTCATTCATCAAACGAATTATGGATGGATTGGAAGACGGCGTGACACGCTTCGGCCCTGATTTTGAAAAACCAATTTCAAACGCTGAAAAAATTTATGGCGTTTTCAGTGATAAATACAAAGAAATCGTCGCAACCAAAGAAAATATCAGCAGTGTTTTTGATGATATGCGGCGCGCTCACAGTCTCCGAAAATACTTTGAATTTGACTTCCCCAGTCAGTTTGATAGCCGAAACATCCGAAAAGTCAGCGAGTTAACCAAAGATCTTGATACTGCGCTGCGTATTTGGCATCGGCGTATCCCAGCCATCGTTCGGGAAGATGTACGCCGGCTGAACGCAAAGAGTATCCACATTGAACTCGACTATAAAGAAAAAATCAAGGCCTTGGAGTACGCCCTAGATCTTTTTCTGGAGGAGTTTAACAGCACGAATTTATACCAAGATGTGCTGAAACACGAAATGTTGACCGTACCCAAACGCCAGGAATTCCTGGAAGATGTTATCGCTAAACTGGAAGACACCCAGTTTTACCTCCGCGATTTCTTCGATTTTTTCATTTGGCAAAAACATTGGTTGGCGCTAGAGCTGTTGGCTCAGAAGGTGGTGCGGGCACTGTGCAAAACAAAACCCAACAACTGGCAAGCCGCTTTTGAAAGCTGGTATCTACACAACCTGCTACAAAAAGAGTTTCAACCCGGTATGGTTTGGGATGAAGAAACCATGGCTAGTTTTGGCGACTGCGCAAGGGAACTAAACCAATTACTCCCTTCCCAGATCGGTGTGCTTTGGCAAAACCGTAAAATCACTGCTTTAAAAACTTTAAAAACTTCAGCTTCCGGTGATTATAAAAACTGGTTCGGCAAAGACAACCGCAAACAAGCACTCAAATACAAAGTAGAAGACCTGCTTCATAAACACATCCATACGCTCACAGAAACCTTACCCGTACTGCTGACCACGCCTCAGGTATCCCTTGATGTGGCGCAACTTTCTGAAATGGAATTTGACCTGGTGCTGGTCGATGAAGCGCACAATATTCCCAAACAAGAGTGCTTTCACTTGTTTGGAATGGCCAAACACCTCGTCGTTTTTGGTGATGCACGCCAAGACATGACCCCTTCATCAGAAGATGACATCCTAGAATATTGTAAAAGTATCGGTGCCGTTGAACAAAAGTTGGAATATCAACACCAAAACACCCCCGAAGGATGGATTCGATTCAATAAAATCGCTTTCGGAACACCCTTCATGAGGATTCCCGCAGGACGAAGTGCCCTGGATTCAACCGTTGTGGTCAATGTAGAAGGGCGATACGACGAACCAACCAGTACCAATGAAGCCGAAGCCCGCCAAATCATTGATTGGCTCAACCTCATTGAACAAACACCCGCCAATACCTACCCCGTAGTGGCCATTGCGTGTGCTACGGTAGCACAAAGAGACCTTATCGCAACACAACTGCTTCGAATCAGACAACATAAAATGGCCGGCTGGGAGAAAATACAACTACTCTTTCTCAACGGACTGGGGGTGTACCAATTCGCCGAGCTCCAAGGCCAACACGTCGACGTTTTGCTGTTGTCGCTCACGCATGGTGTTACCGATGCACAGGGCAGTTTAACACGAGATCTGCATTTTTGGAACAGCCCAATCGGCCTCAACCAACTCCACGTCGTACTCACACGCGCCACCCAAAAATTCTACGTAGCGCACTCCATACCGGAAGGCCTCCATTCCGTACTCGCTTCCGATAAAAACTTCCTCGGAACTTGCATCCTTTCGCACCTCGTGACCTTCGCCGATTACCTACAGCGGGGCGAACGTGATGCAGCAGAAGAACAATTGAACAAATTAAAATCCACCCTGAATTATGTGGACTCCTACTTCGAGTCAACAGTTTTCTCAGAAGAAGTAGAAATCGCACTTCGTCCCTACTTTGAACAAAGCCAAATGCGAAAATCCGTGCTCGCTGCAGGCGTGAGAGTACCCCTGTTCATCAAAGGTCTGAACGAAGGCGAACGCAACAGCGTGCTGGCTTTTGATGGGGTATTGGCAAAAACAACGCTTCCCAGTTATGAATGGGAAGAAAAACTACGCCAGTATTTCTCCAAAGAAGGAATATCCTACGTGCCCGTCCTATCGGCCCACTGGTGGAGGAGTCCAAAACAGGAAGCGCGGAAACTGGCGAGCCGATTGTTGAAAGAGGAAGCATAAGCCGCACAAGGCGTCGCCATCAAAAGCCAATACGTCTTTTGTCGGCGGCGCCTGTGCCGCCTTTTCTGAGCGCCCCCATGCGAATGGCCGTGATGGCCGCTTCCACCCCCTTGTTGCCGTGTTTTCCACCGGCACGATCGAGGGCTTGCTGCTCATCGTTGGTCGTCAATAAACCAAAAATGTAGGGTTTTCCTGTTGTAATACCCAGGTTGACAAGCCCCGTCGCAACTGCATGGTTGATGTATTCATCGTGACTGGTCTCCCCTTTTATCACACACCCCAAGCATATAATACAGTCAAGGTTGTGCTGCCCACTGATGATTCTGGCGCCTACCGGCAATTCAAAAGATCCCGGAACTTGTACCACATGAATATTTTCTTCCCGGGCGCCGTGTTTGAGCAGCGTTTCCACACAACCTTCGTACAAGGCACGGGTGATCAGTGGATTCCAGTCAGACACTACAACGCCGAAAAGGAGGTCGTCGGCAGCAGGAATGTTGGTATCGTCATAAACTGAAAGGTTGTGGAGCGCAGATGCCATGGCAAGGTGTCAGTTGGAGGTATAAGGTAACCGTGAACGATCGGTGTGTTCAGAAGGGATGGTGTGTTTGAAAACACGCCACGATACGCCAAATTTATTGCTTCAATGCTTGATTGACATGGCGTTGGCCATGGAGAACTAGCCATTCGAGGGTGTTTCCAAGGGTAATACTGAAAAAACCAGAAGATCCCCATCCAATTTTAGCGTGGTTCAAATCCACTTCACGTGCCGCCTGAATATTGCGCAGCAAGCGCTCTGAATTGATGATAAACATTTTAATCGTTTCTTTACCCAAAAATTTATCAAAAAAATCATGCTTTTTGGACGTTTTTCGAACAGCCAGATTCGCAATATTGGCAAATTTGTTGATTCGACGTCCCATCCAGGTATAACGAACATGGTCGCCAGGGCCCCAGCGACGCGCTTTTGACAAATGAATGGCCCGCTCAATACGGGGCAAATACCTGTCGAAAAAGAAATTTAAATGCGCAAAGCATTCCAAGGCATTCCAAACACCTGCCTCGGACCGACTCTGAAGCCCGTCAAGCGCCTTTTCTGAAAAATTGGCACGTACAATCTCAAGCTGTTTTCGAACTTCAATCTCCAGTTGATTCAATAATTCAAGTTGCGTCATAAGGTGCAAAAGTACCCCCAACAAACCTTAGCCCAAAGCTAAGTCTGTTTTTTTTGGTAAATTGACCGACCTTTGCAAGATCAAGCGGATTTGATGCACCTTTTCATACATTTTTTGCCCAAATACCGCTGTTTGACATCAACCGGTAGCACCTGAACAAGACACGCTATCCAGTTTATATGGTATTATGAAGACAAAATCTTTTCGGAAAGACAAAATAAACGTCATCACCCTGGGCTGTTCTAAAAATTTGGTTGACAGCGAAAACCTCATCACGCAACTGCGTGGAAACGATTACGAGGTAACCCACGAAAATGACAACAGCAACGCCAATGTGGTGATTGTCAATACCTGCGGCTTTATCGATCTGGCAAAACAAGAGAGTATCGACACCATCGTGGAATATGCCGACCTTAAAAAAGCTGGCGGAATAGACAAGTTATACGTAACCGGCTGTCTTTCTCAGCGGTACAAAGACGACCTTGAACAGGAAATCCCAGAAGTCGATGCATTTTTTGGAACACTCGAGATGCCTGCTTTGCTGGCCCGGTTAGAAGCTGATTACAAATACGAACTGCTGGGAGAACGCCAAATTACCACCCTCCCGCATTATGCTTACCTAAAAATAAGTGAGGGGTGTAACCGAACCTGCTCTTTTTGTGCCATCCCGCTGATGCGCGGCAAACACGTCAGCCGCCCAATCGATGAATTGGTGGCAGAAGCGCAAAACCTAGCGCGTAGAGGCACCAAGGAACTACTCCTCATCGCACAAGAATTAACCTACTACGGGCTCGACTTGTACAAAACCAGGGAACTGCCTCGGTTGTTGGACGCCTTGGCGGATGTTGAAGGAATCGAATGGATCCGACTTCACTACGCTTACCCCTCCAAATTCCCCCTCGAAATACTGGATGTGATGGCCCGTCGCAAAGAAATTTGCAACTACCTCGACATTCCGCTCCAACATGCAAGTGACACCGTTTTGGAAGCCATGCGCCGCCAAATTACACAAGCCGAAACAACGGAATTGATCCAAAATATTCGAGAAAAAGTCCCTGGAATAGTCCTCCGAACGACCTTTCTCGTCGGCCACCCCGGAGAAACACCGGAAGCTTTTGAAGAACTTTTGGACTTTGTTCGCACGCAGGAATTTGACCGTGTTGGGGTGTTTCAATACTCCCATGAAGATGGTACCCGCGCCCATGATATGCCCGATAGTATTCCAGCAACCGAAAAAGCCGAACGCGCGCAACGCTTGATGGAAGTGCAACAAGAAATATCAAAAAAGAAAAATGATGCCAAAATAGGCCTGGTTTTTAAAACCATCTTCGACCGCAAAGAAGGCAAATACTTTGTTGGACGAACAGAAGGCGACTCTCCTGATGTTGACAACGAAGTACTCGTACCCATAAAAGGCAATAAAATAAAACTCGGTGATTTTACCAATGTACTGATTACAGGGGCAGAAGAATTTGATTTGTTCGGTGAAGTGGCTAGTCTGTAACGTAATCTTAACATATAAATTTCCCTGAATCTCTCCCTGAATTTTAGAAAAATTCGTGTATCTTTGGTTCAGAACAGTTTGCTGACGCAGTTTTGTTCATTTGCCATAATGATCCCAAAAAAAACCATCACAACACCTCCCAAGCACCTCGTAACAGGCAGATTGGGCGAAAACTTGGCCGTGGCCTTCCTCCAAAAAAAAGGCTGGCACGTTGTAGCTAAAAACTGGAAACATGGTCGCGGAGAAATTGACATCATTGCGTGGGAAACGGAAAACAGGCTGGTATTCGTCGAAGTAAAAACCAGGTCTAGTGAAGCATTCGGCGGACCTGAGGGCGCAGTAACTGCCCACAAACAAGCCCTTATCGCCAAAACAGCCGGCCTATACATGGAATCCGTTGGCTACGATTGGGAAATTCGTTTTGACGTGGTGGCTATTGTTTTATGCCGTGGTAAGTTGATCGACTTGAGACACATTGAAGATGCTTTTTTTCCGTAACTGGATGGGGGAACGCCTATGACACAAAAAACGGCCAGTTTTGCCAGTCTAAACGATTTATTTGAACCGTAACCAGCGCTTCGGAAAAACAATGCTAAAAATGGATCTTTAAGGGCGTATTAGCGTGCACCCCAATCAGTAACTTTTTACATCTAACCCATAACAGTCTCCATTGGACCATGAAATTGAACCATCTTCAGCCTAAATCCTGAAAATTTCCGACCTTCTGCACTCCGCAACGTTTTTAAAAAAAAACACCATGCAACGAATTTTATACTTCCTCCTTTGTGTGCTACACCTTTCTACGACTGCCTCAGCACAAAACCTGAATACTACTTTTCGTGCCAAAATGACTTTTTCCAACCAAACCTTGGCCAATATTTGGGGATACACTGGGCGCGATGGAAAAGAATACGCCTTGCTGGGTGCTGCCAAAGGATTGATTATTGTGGATATCAGCAACCCTGATGCACCACAACAAATCGTTCAGATTCCAGGGCCCAACAATTTGTGGAAGGAAATAAAAACCTACTCGCACTACGCCTACATCGTCAGCGAAGGTGGAATGGGTATTCAGGTGGTTGACCTGAAAGGACTGCCCTCCCCCAACCTCAGTTACCATTACTACAAAGGTGATGGCGCCATAAACAACCAGTTAAACGCCATTCACGCCCTCCATATTGACGTAAACAAAGGTTTTCTATATGCGTGGGGAGGAAACTTATTCAACGGTGGCGCCAAAATATTTGACCTTAAATCAGATCCCTATAACCCCAAATACGTCGGCAAATACGATCAGTTAGGTTATATCCACGATGGCTTTGTTGACCAAGACACCATGTTCTCCGGTCATATTTACGCAGGCCAGTTTGCCATTGTCAATATGGCCAACAAAAATGCCGCAGAACTGCTCGCAACCCAGGGCACTCCCGGCGCTTTTACCCACAATACCTGGCCAACGGACGACCGTAAAACACTTTTCACAACCGACGAAATCAACAACTCCTTCCTCTCCGCTTTTGATATCAGCGACCCAACCGACATCAAATTGCTCGATAAAATTCAAAGCAATCCTGGATCCAACAGCATCGTGCACAATACCTATATCCTCCGAAACTGGGCCATTACATCCTGGTATAAAGACGGATTCACCATCGTTGATGCTACAAAACCCGACAATTTGGTGCAAGTCGGCAATTACGACACCTACCCTACTGCAGGAAGCGGCTTCGATGGCTGCTGGGGCGTGTATCCCTTCTTTCCTTCCGGAACCCTCATCGCATCAAACATCAATGCCCTTAATACCGGCAATGGCGAACTGTTTGTCGTAACCCCTGATTACCACCGCGCCTGTTACCTCGAAGGCCTAATTACCGACGCTGTCACCGGTCAGTCGCTCAACAATGCAAAAATTGAAGTGCTGGGAAGTACACCTTTGACACAAGAATTAAGCACCAGTAGTGGCATTTACAAAACCGGCCAAGCCACAAGTGGCTATTTCAACATACGTGTTTCAAAAAGTGGATACCAAAACTATGAAACACTTGCCTTCCTGAAAGAAGGTGACGCAACAATCGTAAACGCAGCCCTTTTCCCCAATGGCACCTTCAGCATCACGGGAACCGCGCTTCGGCAAAGTGACAATCAACCCGTAGATGGCGCAACAATCTGGTTGTACGGCGCACTCAGCACCAATTCTACCACCACGGACCCGAATGGCCTGTTCAGTTTCCCCAGCGTTACACCGGGTGTTTACAATATTGTAGCAGAGGCGCCGGGGCTGGGACTGGCCGAATTGTTTGGACAAACCATTGCGTCCACCCAAGATGTTACCCTAGTGCTGTCTGATGTTTTCAAACGAGACGACTTTGCCGAAAAGAACAAAGACAATTTCCTCGTTGCAAACAACAACCCTTTTTCAGAATCCCTTACCCTGCAATTTTCAACCCCGGAACAAGGGGCTGTCATCACCGTTCAAAACAGCCTCGGACAAATGCTCCAATCCATTGCAACAAGTGGAAACAGCGGGGCTGTTGTCGTTGGACAAAACCTTCCTGCTGGCGCGTACTTCCTGCGGCTGGAACTAAAAGGACAATTGCTGCAAACAATCAAGGTGTTGAAAAACTAATACCGTGCACCACCTAACCAGTCACATATCAAAATAATATGCTCAAAATTGGCATCCTAGGTTATGGAAAAATGGGTAAAGCCATAGAAGATGTTGCAACCAAACAAGGTATTGAAATTGTCTGGCGCATCGGTCACTCGAATATGCATGAACTGACAACAGACTTGCTCCGAAAAGCCGATGTTGCCATAGAGTTCTCGAGTCCGGAGGCAGCCTTTGACCATGTGTTGAAATGCCTAGAGGCCGGAGTGCCGGTTGTAAGCGGCACCACAGGCTGGAACGACAAACTGCCTGAAGCACAGGCGTACTGCCAAACCAAGGATGGTGCACTCCTTTGGTCCTCCAATTTCAGCATTGGCGTCAATGTTTTCTTCGCCGTCAACCGATACCTCGCCAAACTCATGTCCGACCGGCCGGAATACCAGCCAACGATCACTGAAACGCACCATATCCACAAACTCGACGCCCCGAGTGGAACAGCCATTACCTTGGCAAACGAATTGATACACCAGTTGCCAAGAATCTCCTCCTATCAACTGTTCAACCCAAATGCAAGCGAAATGTCAACCGGTGGTGTACTTCCGGTAACAGCAATTCGGTCCGGAGAAATACCCGGCACACACCTTGTTCAGTGGCACAGCGATGTAGATGACATCAGCATCGAACACCGCGCACATTCAAGAGCAGGATTTGCCTGGGGCGCTGTGGCAGCCGCTCGGTGGATCGTAGATAAGCGCGGCGTTTACAGCATGGAGGATCTACTGAACATACAGTGAGTTATAACCGTAAAACCTTCACTACCTTTGTGCCGCCAAAATGACACATCAACGAATAACACCTCCGCCAACAGTAGGTGTGCTTCGCGGTGAAATTTTCGAAAATAATTCCATAAACCGTTATTATTAAGCTATTTACACAATATTTTTCACAATCATATAATTTGCAAAACGGTCTTCAAATGCCGACAAAACTAAGAGCTGCCATCACGGGTGTACACGGCTGGGTGCCGGAAACCAAACTCACCAATTCCGATCTTGAGAAAATTGTGGATACCAACGATGAGTGGATAGTGTCCCGAACAGGTATCAAAGACCGCAGGATCCTGCGAACGCCCAATTGGGCAACGTCCGATATGTGTGCCGAAGCGGTGAAAGGACTGCTGGAAAAAACCGGTGTAAAACCGGGTGAAATTGACATGATCATCGTCGCAACCGTTACTGGAGACATGGTCTTCCCGGATACCGCCAACACTGTTTGTGACAAAATAGGCGCAAAAAACGCCTTCGGGTACGATATCAACGCTGCCTGTTCCGGCTTCTTGTTTGCCTTGGCTACCGGCGCCCAATTTGTACAAAACGAAACGTATAAAAAAGTGATCGTTGTGGGAGCCGACATGATGTCATCCATCATCGACTATCAGGACCGCAATACTTGTATAATTTTTGGCGACGGCGCTGGTGCGGTGTTGCTGGAGGCAAAGAAGGATGGGACAGGTATCATTGACTTCGTATTGAGGGGTGATGGCTCCGGGCGAGAATTGCTCAACATGAAAGCGGGTGGTTCGCTTCACCCGGCTACTGCAGAAACCGTTGCCAATCGCGAGCACTATGCCTGGCAAGACGGAAAACGCGTGTACGTTCAAGCGGTAAAAGGGATGACGAGCGCCTGCGAAGAAGTAATTCGACGCAATAAGATGACGATTGAGGATGTCCAGTGGGTGGTGCCACACCAAGCCAATATGCGCATCATCACTTCCGTGGCCGAACACCTTCATTTCCCGATGGAAAAAGTGATGCTGAATATTGAAAAATATGGCAATACCACCGCAGCTACTTTGCCACTTTGCCTTTGGGAGTATGAAAAAAAACTTTCCAAAGGCGATAACATTATCCTGACTGCCTTTGGTGGCGGGTTCACCTGGGGGGCTCTTTACTTGAAATGGGCCTATTAATATCAGCAGAACTTGCCCAAGGGTATAATCGACGGCTTTTGTGATTCGGAACTGGTTAGCGTGGTCGCGACTGAGACAAAAAAGTGGTAATTTTTTGACCAGACAGCATGTCACCTAACCAGTTACGATTTTCAATTTCATCAAAAATAACCTGATCGCACACAAAAACAAAAGTTCGGGCTACCTTTGCCCAACTTTTGCCGTAATTATTCAACGGTCAACATTCATCATTCATCCTTTATCATTCAAAAAACATGGCAACGACGGCAGATATCCGCAACGGCCTTTGCATCGAACTGAACAACGACATCCTTCGGGTAATCGATTTTTCGAAATTCCAGGTCGGGCGCGGCAGCGGTAAAGTTTGGACCAAATTAAAAAGCAGCACCACCGGAAGGGTCGTTGAACACACCTTTAACAGTGGTCACCCCATCACCGAAGTTCGGGTGGAACGCCGAAAATTTCAATACCTCTACCCTGAAGATGGCGGTTACGCCCTGATGAACCAGGAAACTTTCGACCAAATTTCCATCCCGGAAGAAATGGTTGACAATGGCAAATTTCTCAAAGAGGGTGATGTTGTCGATGTTTTGTACCATGCTCAAAAAGACACCATCTTGTCTGTTGAACTCCCGCAAACGGTGATATTGAAGATCACGTACACGGAACCGGGTATGCGCGGTGACACTGCCACCAACACCCTGAAAGCTGCTACCGTTGAAACCGGCGCTGAAGTTCGGGTACCCCTGTTCTGCGATCAAGGCGATTTGATCAAAATTGATACCGCAACAGGTAGCTACATGGAACGTGTAAAAAAGTAATATAACCAGTACACAGAAGGGGCAAAAGGCAATGATTCGTTGCAATTTGCCCCTTCGTTTTTTGGAAGGTGAACTCGTTTGGATAACATACCATCAGGTCCAAAAAAGCCCATTTATAGCCATGCTACCCCCCTTTTTTTGACTGTAGCAGCCGCTACATCAAAAAAAACCGCTTCGTCTGGAAAAAATTACCTTTCTTGTCTCAGACGAGACCAACCAACCAGTTACTTTTGAAGGAAAAAAGTATCGCATTACAAAAAAAACGGGTTCAGAGAAAAAAAAATCAATCCGAAAGGCTTTCCTTTACAATCTGTTAAATTCCAACTCTTCCATACAAAACAGTCAAACACTATGGATTTCAGCCAAATACAAGAAATTATCCGAATGGTGAGCAAGCACAAACTCTCCGAATTCATCCTCAAAGAAGGTGAGTTTAAGCTTGTGGTGCGCAATCAACCTTTGGCGAGTGAAAGCCATGCACCGGCGCCTGTGGCCGTACATACGCAACCCGCCCCTATCCCTGCGCCTGTACAGGTGGCAGCACCCGCACACAAAGTTGAAGCTGCGCCGACTGCTAGCAATGAAGAAGCCAACTATCTCGTCATTAAGTCCCCCATGGTGGGTACCTTCTATCGAAGCAGCACCCCCGATAAACCGTCTTTTGTGAAGGTGGGTGACAGTGTTGACGCAGGCCAAACCGTTTGTATCATTGAAGCCATGAAACTTTTCAATGAAATCGAATCCGATGTGAAGGGAAAAATCGTGAAAGTGCTTGTAGAAGATGCTTCTCCGGTTGAATATGATCAGCCTCTTTTCTTGGTTGACCCCTCCTAACCATGTTGCCTTCTGATTGTAACCCAACGAATACCGCACGGTACAATCGTTGGTTTATGCGTTATTGCTCATGATTTATCATTCATTATCAGAGAAAGGATGTTTAAAAAAATACTCATTGCCAACCGAGGAGAAATCGCTTTGCGGGTAATACGTACCTGTAAAGAAATGGGCATTAAAACGGTGGCTATTTATTCTACCGCAGACCGCGACAGCCTGCATGTGCGCTTCGCAGACGAAGCCGTCTGCATAGGCCCACCATCTTCCACCGAAAGCTACCTCAACGTGCCCCGTATTATGGCCGCCGTTGAAATTACCGACGCCGACGCAATTCACCCTGGTTATGGTTTCCTATCTGAAAACGCCGCCTTCGCAGACGTTTGTAAAGAATACGGTATCAAATTTATCGGCCCAACACCCGACCAAATTCGGTCAATGGGCGATAAAATAACCGCCAAAGAAACCATGCTCAAAGCCGGCGTACCCTGTGTGCCCGGGACGGAAGGCCTGCTGACAGATGTTAAATCCGGTATCAAACAGGCCAAAGATATCGGATACCCCGTCATCCTTAAAGCAACCGCAGGCGGCGGTGGAAAGGGAATGCGCATCGTCTGGAAAGAAGAAGAGTTCGAAAACCAATGGGATACCGCCAGAAGGGAAGCAAAAGCTTCGTTCTCCAACGACGGTATTTACATGGAAAAATACATCGAAGAACCACGACACATTGAAATTCAGGTCGCCGGTGATCAACTCGGAAAAGCATGCCACCTGTCGGAACGCGATTGCTCCATTCAACGCCGTCACCAAAAATTGGTGGAAGAAAGCCCCTCCCCTTTCATGACCCCAGAGCTGAGAGAAAAAATGGGCGAGGCCGCTATTAAAGCCTGTAATGCCATTAACTACGAAGGCGTTGGTACCATAGAATTTCTCGTCGATAAATACCGGAATTTCTATTTTATGGAAATGAATACCAGGATTCAGGTGGAGCACACAGTGACCGAAGAGGTCATTGATTTTGACCTGATCAAGGAACAAATCAAAATCGCTGCAGGTCTGCCCATTTCAGGAAAAAATTACTTCCCGGAAATGCACGCCATAGAGTGCCGAATCAACGCAGAAGACCCCTTTAACGACTTCAGACCCAGTCCAGGGAAAATAACGTCCTTCCACTCCCCAAAAGGGCATGGTGTCCGCGTAGACACCCACGTGTACGCCGGCTATACCATTCCACCCTACTACGATTCCATGATTGCCAAACTGATTTGTCGCGCTCGTACACGCGACGAAGCAATCCTTAAAATGGAACGCGCACTCGATGAATTCGTGATTGAAGGGGTGAAAACAACCGTGCCTTTCCACCAGCGACTGATGAGAAATAAGGACTTCAGGGAAGGCAATTTTCACACTGGATTCCTCAATAATTGGGATTTTAAAAACGAGAAATTGTAACGGGTTAGTTGGTCGCGTTCGAGACAAAAAAATGGGTCTTTTTGGGCCAGACAGCGTGCCACCTAACCATTTAAGTTAAGAGGGTTTGTAGGGCTTTTCAAGAAGCCCTACAAACCCTCTTAACTTAAATGGTTACTTATTTCCGCATCACAACGCCCTTCCCAACACTTCGGCTAGACCATCCAAATAAAGACTTGTCTAAAGCAAGCAGAAAGTCCGTTACAAAAACCAAGGCAGGATCTTTGGTGGATTTTGGCCTCATCTTCAAACTTCCAGCGGTGTCAGACGTTACATTTCGGGCGTTTTTCTTGAAAATACTTTGCACAATACCCGTCCAATACACCTCCAGCAAACCCACCAAATGACGGCTAAGTCCTTCAAATTCAATTATTTCAAATCCAGCAGCCGCAGCCCACTGCTTGAAATCAGCTGCCCCAATAAGGTAGTCGTGTCCAAATGCGTATGCCCCCTGAGACACTGCGAACTCACGACTTCCCGCGCCACGCATTAACTGCCATATTCTGTTGATCGGGTCGTAGGTCAGTGGAAATTCACGGCTGGGAAATGTCATGATTGCAACACCACCGGGCTTCATCACCCGGTACATTTCCTGCACCATTTTTTCCGGGTCACCCACGTGTTCTATCACTTCACAGCTCACCAGGAGGTCAAATGAATTGGCTTCGTAGGTGAGCGACAAGGCATTGTTGACCTCATAATGGAGGTTCATTACCCCGGCATTGAGTGCCCGGGCATGTGCTAAATCTTCTTCGTTGACATCGCAACCCGTGAGTTGCAGACAATAGCCGGCAACCATTCGGTCGTAATCACCCTCCCCGGTACCCAAATTGAGCCCCTCGGTCACGTGGCCTGTTGCATATTTTTTCAACCGGGAACGGACAAAAAGATACCGGTTTCTGAATGTCGGAAATAACAGTTTAAAATTCAAGATCAAAGTTATTTAAGTGTGCCTACAGCACCTAGCACGTACTCGGTGGCGTTGCAGACTGTCGTGTTAAGACGGTGATTGCTATTTTCCTAGAGCATTCCTGAACTGTTGGGCACGGCTATTTTCACCCAACGCGTCATAAATCTGAGCTGACATTTCATAAGCAGGCTTGAAATTGGGTGCTATTTGAATCGCTTTCATCAGGTTGTTCAACGCAGTTTGTGCATCCCCATTTCTGCGGGCGATATCACCCAAGAAATACCAGGCGGTGGCGTTGGAAGGCTCCCGTTTTATGGCCAGTTCAAACTGCGCTTTGGCCCGTGTTGCATCATTTTTATTCAGGTAGTACAGGCCAACCAAGTTGTTGGCCTGACTGTCATCGGGGGCGATTTGCATGGCTTTTTCCGCAGCGTCTTTCGCTTCTTCCAACAAACCGGCGCTGAGATACGCTTGTCCGAGACTCGCCCAAGCAAGATCATTGTCGGGTACATTGGTAACTTCAGTTTTGAACCGTTCAATGGCCGCCGGCCAGTCGCCCAGCTTAGATGCCGCCATCCCAAAGGCACAATTCTTTCCATTGTCTTTGAGGACGGCAAGTATGGGGGCGCCACCGGCGGTGACAAGGTGAACGGCATTGTCAGGAGGCCATTTGCCCTTTTGGAGGGTTGCCCCATCCAAAAATCGCGTGGGGTACAAGGCATAATCCCAAGCGTCGTCGCAGCGTTTTTCCCATTTAAGGTATTTTATCTTTACTTTATCGCCGTATTTCGCCGTGAGTTGTTTAGCAGAATAATACATATTGGTCGCAATGACCACCGTTTCAGGCATATTTGGAGCAAGAATACCCTCCTTCTCCATCCATTCAACGCCCTGCCGAACACTTATCCCCCAATAGTCTGTCTCAAATTGTCCAAAAGCGCCAGCAGTACCTCCAACCAACTCGTTGAAATAAACGTACGGCATGGTCCTGTTTTGTACGATAAATACCAGTGGCAGGAGCATCAAAATACCAAAAACGCCGCTATACGCGTATTGGGCGACCTTTTTCCCCGCTACCATATTGGACATTTCATTCCAAAACAGGGCCGCTGCAACGCACAATGTCGGATAAGCGAAGGTGAGGTGACGCCAGCCGTCGTGGATGACCGAATTTTTATAAATGACATAAAAAATCGGGAAAATAGCGCCAAAAAGGGCCAACAAAACCCACAATGGCTGGTAGCGTCGCAACAACCTGGGCAACATCACAAGACTGCCCAAGAAACCGGTTATTGCCAGTAAGGGCATGGTATAGGCCATCCATTTTAGTGGGTAGTACCAAGGTGTTTTGTCAGACATTACATTCACTCCTTCGAAAAGCACACGAATCTTCACCTCTAAATCCGAGAATTTTGAAAGCGCTAGAAAAGGATTTTTCAAGGGACTTTGGAGGGCAAATGGCCAGAAAAAAAGTGCGAAAGCATAACCTGCCGCGGCCACTCCAAGCACCACCAATGCGTATTTTTTTAATTCCTTTACCTCAGCAAAAGAACGGAACAACCCGTTTTTTAAGAAAAAATGTAAACCTGCAAACAGGCCAAAGATGCCAAAAGACAACAGACCTCCGGCACGAATACCCAGTGCAATACCCAACCCAGCCACGAGACCCAAAAGGTTTATTCGGCGTGGATTCGGCATTTTATTCAGTACAGCAGCCATGTGGTAAATAGCCATAATATATCCTGTAGCAAAAGGAATATCCTTGGGATTCATCAGCGAATCTCCCACGAAACGCGGCGAAACCAACAGGATGATGAGCGCAAAAATACCCGCACGTTGCCCGGCTATCAAGCCAGCAAACAAAGCAGCGCACAACATGGCTACCCAGCCCAACACAGCACTTCAAGCTTGCGGCATCTGAATGCGGACATGGAGGCCTCGCGCCTGGCGCTCATGGCCAAGGGCGAGGTGCTGCAAAGCACGGTTGACGAGCTGCGGACCACGACAACGGCCCTGGACAAGGCGCCA
>CAIZLM010000208.1 GCA_903933805.1 uncultured Bacteroidota bacterium
ATTGACTTGGTAATCAAAGGTCAAGCCACAATCAAGGGCGTTGTCAAAAAACTCACTGGCGCCAACACTTGACGTTGAGGAAGGCGAAAAAACCAAACCAGGCACGCTGGCCGTACAACCCGCCCCCGCTGCTACCGTAAAGGTGGAGGGGCAACCAAAAATTGGCAGCGTATTGTCGGACACAACAACCGTGGAAACACAGGTAGATGTATTACCAGCATTGTCAGAAACCGTTAAGGTCACATTGTTGGCAGAGGTACCGTTGGTTGCGATGGCTGCACATTCTAAATAGGTCGGAGAAACCGTCATGCTGAATATTCCACAGTTATCCGTAGAGCCATTGTTCACCGAGGCTGCTGAAATATTGGCGTATCCCTGTGCGTCAAGGGGTATGTTAACAGATCCGGAAACACAGTTCGCCATTGGTACTTGACTTTCCACGACCGTGACGGTAACCGTGATGACCGTCTCGTTACCAGATCCATCAATGAATAAGTAAGGAATTACGGTGGTGCCCACAGCAAAATTTGCCGTGATGGGCGTGGTAATGTGCAGCGCATTACCGGGGTCATAAGGATATGGTGTCACGCCGTTGTTTACAAAGAAATTGGGATCCGCTACGCCATTGACCACTGCAATCCCTTCCTGAATAGAAACACCGCCACTACAATCGGTGAAAGCATGTGTCAAATAACTTGGGCGATACCAAGAAACACCTTGTGAACACGAACCAGGCGCTTGGGTAACAGCAAAAGTACTTTGAAAAAAAATCGTTCCAGGTGGCGAGATAAGGACAACAGAAGGTCCGGTACTATCAGCTACCACTAAGTTATATGAACAAGTATTGGTATTGCCCTGGGCATCAGATGCCGACCAAATGATGGTGTAGGGCGTGTAGGACTGTATAAAACTATACCCAGCCAATGTAGCCGTTGAATTGAGGTTGTTGGAAAGTGTAACAGCCGAGCAATTGTCTGAGGCCGTAGCATTCAAAGCTGCAGTTCCTGTATAGGTACAAGAGAGGGCGCCCACCGAAACAGTGGGGCAGGTAATAGAAGGTATATCATTGTCAGACACCGTAATGGTTTGGGTACAGGAATGCGTCAATCCTGCAGGATCCGTTGCTGTCCAAACAACGTTGTGGAGGCGAGATGCGCCATTTGTCCCCGCAGAAAAACTGGCGCCAGCCAATGAACTGGTGTTGTTTTTATCATTGGTAATGGTCACCGGCCCACAATTGTCGGTGGCCGTAGCGTTGCTTCCAACATAGGTGTAGGTACACAATGGGTTGTCGGTCCCCTTCACTTGGTTTGCAGGACAAGATATCACCGGTGGGGTGACATCAAGCACCGTAACCTGTACCGAACAAGTGCCCGAATTGGCAGAACCGTCCGTTGCACGCACCGTGAAAGTGTTGGCGCCCAACGAAAATACAACTGCTGTAAGGTTTACCGCTTGGTTGGTAATAGAACCGGGATAATTCACATAGGCCCCGCTGTTAATTTTGTAGGAGAACCCAATACCACAGGCTACAGCATTGTCAAAGTACTCCAACGCAACGGGACTGGATGTTGCCGAACGGTTGAACGTTAACGACGGCACCGTGGCCGTACACATTGCGCCAGCATTTACCGTAAGATTAACCGGACAAACCAACACCGGTGCGGTATTGTCACTGACAATCACGTTGGTGGTGCAAGTGGAAGTATTGGGTGAATAGTCCGACACCGTCAGCGTTACATCGTTGGCCGATGTATTGTTGGTGACAAGGTTGGAACACCCCAGGCTGGCTGGCGTCACCGTGATGGTGGGTGTGGCACAATAATCTGTAGAACCATTGTTCACCAAACCAACCGGAACGACTGCGACACCCGTAAATGGATCAATCGAAACATTGATGGAGCCTGTTACACACCTGGCCACAGGACCTTCTACACTTATCGTGCTGGTAGCCGTGGAAATGCATCCACTTGAATTCGAAACCGTAACCGTGTACGTGGTTGGCGTTGTTGGAGCAACTGAAATTGCGGCAGTAGATACAGCAGTATTCCAAACATACGTGCTCCCGCCAGACGCAGTCAGAAGGGCACTGGCGCCATAGCACAAGGTGCCATCGTTGTTCGCGATACCCGAATTCTCTGAAACAACGATGGCGGGTATCGGAAAATTACCGACCGTGATCGACGCGGATGTTGTGGCCGTACAGCTACTGGAATTCGTAACCGTAACCGTGTACGCTGTTGTTGTCATTGGCGAAACCGAAAGCGCCGCCACCGTTGCTCCAGTACTCCAAGCATAAGCTACCCCACCCGATGCCGTCAAAGTAGCACTTGATCCAGTACACAGGCTGCCATCATTGCTCGTAGAACCAGAATTATCAACAATCGCGATGGACGGTATGGGGGAGGCGTTTTGCGTAATCGTGGCAGATGTTGTCACACAACTGCCCGCCGATGTGACCGTTACAACGTAAACGCCAACTGTACTCACCGTGATGGAAACCGCGGTTGAACCCGTATTCCATTGGTACATCGTGCCGCCCTGAACCGAAAGCAGCACGCTCCCGGCTGGACAAAATGACCGGTCACCCAATATTTGTATTGTATTTGACTCCCCCGTCTGATCTGAAATTTCAACGGAAATCGTCATATTCGTGTACAAATTCAACAGATTGGTTGCTCGAATCACCACTTCATAGTGATTGTCTACATTTGCGTCCTGCGGTTGTTCGTAATCCGGAAAAAAACCATTCCACGATAAAACGCCTGTTGCAGGATTGAGCGAAAATTTTGACGCATCGGCGCCGCCCTGAATGGAATATGTCAGGCCATTGCCCTCCGCATCCGCCAAATCAACCGCGAGCGCATCGTACACGGCGCCACAGCTGTTTTCTTGAAAATTAATGGTAGAATCTGTTACAAAAAGTGGCTTGTTATTCGGTACAACATTGTAGCGTACACGAACCGTATCTCGCCGATCGTCCGAAAAATCACAGTCATACACCATGATATTCATCGGAAAAGAGCCCAACCAAGCCGTATTTATTACCGTGGTGCGCAGCGTGTTACCGGTCACTATGACGGGTAACAACGGCGAACACTGGAGCAAATAAGGCGATGCAACAGAACCCAAGGTGCCACCCGCAACAAAATTGACCGTGGTGGGTATCTCGTAAATATACTGCCCTGTGTCGTGAAAAAACTTAAAGGTAATGGGGCCGGCTGCCAGGTTTTGAAGGTTAATGGCATACGAAACAGACGGCGCTACCCCACTTTGCGTAGCCGTTCCAACCAAAATATTGTTCACATACGCTGCCAGTTTTGAACCGGAACCTACCAATGGGGATTCCACAAAAACCGGCCGAACCACCATCCGCATAAACGGCGAAACCGTGGCCACCGTTGGCCACATCGGATCAACCTCAGACCCCTCGTAGGAATAATATTCAAGATCATATTCCCGACATGGTCCACTGTAAGTGAGGTAGTTGTCCAACAAGGCATCCGAAAAAGTCCCCCCCAGTAATATGGTCTGATCCGGCACCGCCGACAAGACCGGCGGGCCATAATCCAATAGCACCGTAAATTTTACATACCTGCTTGCAGAATATTGATTCGACGTCTGATCCGTTACCGTCACCAGCAAACTGTCTGTGCCGACCCAAGTATTGGAAACCGGGGTCACCGTCAAAAGATTGCCAACCACAGAACCCGTAAGATGCACATTGGATGAAACCGTCCAAATCTCTGTATTCCCGTCACAATTGACCAAATAACGGGATAAATCAATGGTTCTAAATGGAATGTTCTGAAGCGTCGTATCTGGCGGAATGCGCAGGATTTCAGGCGGAAAATCTAGCGCGGGATCAATGTTAGCCAACAAAGGCGTAGATATTGACCCCAAAGTCGAACCTGCCAAAAACGTCGGCGTCAACGTCGTCGCATACACGAGGTCGTTCGGACTATAATAAGCCTTAACGCGCAGAACTTCTCCAAAAGGCATATTGGAATAAACTGTTACAAAATAATACAATGAACCACTTATATTGATCGCCGTGGCTGTTCCACGCAACTCGTTTCCTGAAAAAACGCCCATGACAGAACCAGGTGTATTGGAAAAAACACCTTGATACTGCAAGCGAACAATCATCTGCATGCTGTACTGAAAATTGGCTGGTGTGACCGTCCAATTGGGTGCGCTGCTCAACGATGTAGCCGAAACTTTACTTACCAAAAAAAGCATACAGATCACCAAAATAATCTTGTGCCTTACACCAAAAAAAACGATCATATTAGATTTATTCATTGTGTGTTTTTTTGTAAAAAAAGAAATCAACGAACTGGTTAGCATGGTCTCGTTTGAGACAAAAAAATGGGCCTTTTTTGGCAAGACAGCGTGCCTCCTAACCAGTTACAAATCAACTATCGTCAACACAAAGTGATTTTTATGATTTGACTGCAATCAAATCATAAAAATCACTAAACAACAGTGCCGCGTTCAATGAAAGAGCTATGTGTTGGCGAAGGGAATTCTTACATTATCAGTATGATTCCTCGTATAAAATGTCCACCATTTTACACGCTTAAAACCTTGATAACGCAATAATGCTCTTCGACAACACACAGCCAATTCACTAAACGCGGCATGGTACGTCAACGCTATCGTTGAATCAGTACTTTCCTACTCACTACACCAGCCGATGTGGTCAGATGCACGACATATACCCCAACACCCAAATTTTTGCCTGAATCTGTTGCGTTGGTGCTCCATGGTACAATATTCACCCCAGCTATGGCTTCTACAGTAAAGTCAGCTACCCTGCGACCACACACATCCGTTACGACAATACCAACCTCCTCGGATTGGGCCATCGTAAACCTAAAGGTGGTTTGTGCACCAAAAGGATTGGGGATCACCTCCAAAGACAACTGTTCTGAGGCCACTTCTGTATTACCGGTCAACGGATACGTGAAAGGAACAGGCATTGCAACGCTGCCCTGGTGCAGATCCGGTGAAAAAAGCATCTGTTCTTGCAAAGGCCTGATGAGTCCGGTACTTGCATCATATAGCTTGAAATGCAATGGTTGACCATTGACATTCGAATAGGTGGTCATGAAAAACAAATAAGAAGACAAAGACGGAATATAAACCGCTTGGGCTGTACCCCTGATCTCATCCCCATAAAATACACCCAGTTCAAGTTCTGCGGTGGTTGCGTTGAGACCGTTCACGGAAAGCATTCCAATAAAAGTCGAACTGTACTCAAATGCCGATGGTTCTACATTCCAAAAATTGGTTGCGGAAGCACCAACACCACGATTACTCTCTGAAATGCCTGAAAAATTAGGATTCACCGGATACACCAAACTTCCAGGGTTCTGAACCTTCAATTGATAGCCCTTGGGCGCGCGCATGTATTTCAAATTGCCAATCCATCCGTACGGCACACCAATGTACTGGGCAAATGCTTCCTGACTTTTGATGATGTCTCCTACCTGAGAAGGCAATGAGCTCAGCGCATCGTTGATGGGCAATGCGTAATTCGGAAGGTAACCTAACCAGTTCCAACCCGTCACCACAGGGATAGTAACGGTCTGTGGATCAATCAAATCACCGATCATTTTCAAGGTGTCTGCCACGAGTGACTGGTAGTTGTACATACTCGTGTTGTTGAGCCTCGACAAGGAACCAACCCAACCATTGCCAGGCAAGTAGGAGGAAAAGGCAGACTGACTTTTGATGACGGCATTCTGTGGATGTAACAAATAGGCCAACGCGTTCTGAACAGTGTCACTGGGAAACACCAAATTGAATGACACCCAGTTCCAACCAACGCCAAGTGGAACATCACGCAAGATGTAACTGTTGGTGTGTATCACTTGCGGATTGTTTGGAATACCGATGATCTGGTCGGGAATAAAATTAAAAGATTCCTGAACGGAGGCATACACCAAACAAGCCTTCGCGTTCCAAACCAACAACTCAATGGGCTTCAACAGATCGGCGCTGTTTCCATAGACGGTGAGATAGGCCAAATACGTATTCAGTTCCGGAACATATTGAACATTGGACCTGCCTCGCAGCTGCCCCCCAATAAATGCAGAAACCATATCCTCAATATCCGTGGAGTTTTGACCCTCAATATTGACTTTCAACACCAGATTCATCGTATTCTCATACGTACCCGCGGTCAAATGCCAGTCAGGGCTTTCACACAATACCCTGGCGCCAATTTTCAGCGCCTCACTACCGCCCAGAATATACGAGGAGGAAAAGATGGTTTTCATCGTATCTACGCCACTCCAAGAACCTATGGCAAGCGTGGAATCAACCTCAAATCGAATTGCGCGTACTTCGTTGGGCACCAAAACGCCTGTGTCCGGCACCACGTGTACCCAATTCAACGAATTGATAATTTTAAAAGGAACGTTGGAACCACTCCTATTGAAGATATTGGCAGTCATGGTTTTTGTCTCCCGTTCAAACTTTGTCAGGCCAACACTGTCTGTCAGCCAGGCAAGTTCGTTGCGATCTACCCGGAATTCCCAGGAATAATACGCACCCTTATTGCCCGTTTTGTCCTCAATATCGTGCAATTCAGCGCGCAATAAGTGGTTTTCAATAAAACGGTTGTCGATGTTGGGTACGATGATGATCTTATTCTCAAAACAAGTAATGTCTATATCAATCAAATCACCCGTTTCTGTATCATACAAGGCTACATTGTTTGGGTGCGTGATGTCTGCAGGTATTAAATGGTCACAATTGATCAATTTATTGAAAGAAAAGGACAGTTCATCCCCGATTTGCAGCACACCATCGGACGGTTGCGGCGTACCGATGAGACTCGGTGGCTCCCGCTCAATACGTCCTTTCATGACCTCAGAAAAACCAGGCATGTCGGAGGATGCCCCGGTACAAACCGTTACCGCCCGAAGTTCATAAGGGCCATCAGACAAGCCCGTCGTTTCCCAGAAAAATTGGGTAAACCCGGGTTGTAAAATAGGCGGTTTTGGATTCGGCAAGGCCGCAAAACCCGACCAATGCGGGTTGTAAACATCTGAAATGTTCGTCACATTGATCCAGGCGCCATCGCCATCTGATCGTCGGTACTGCAGGCGTACCAACTTAAAATCAGTCGCCGAGGTATCATAACCCGAAACGGTTACCCGCATCAGGTCGTCTGAACCTGGGGTATTGGGATTGGGGAACAATACCCAGTTTTGTTCCGGCACATTGATTTTCACTTCGCTACAAGGACGGATGAAATGAGCCGTGATATAATGCGCTGAATAAACAACCTTATCGTCGTCAGGCAATATACCAAGTGCGTTGGCCCGATCATCTTCGCAAACAGAATAAAATACTACTTCCAAACTGTCATAGTCATACTCCTCCGGACCTCGCTCAACCGTAAGGGTAATCGGGACAGATTCTCCAAAAGGAATGGCATACATCACAGGGTGATCCAAGTAGGCGCCATTCAACCGAATAACTGCACCATGAGAATTACTCTCCGGGCCGGATGTAAAAGCATACGAGCGCGTTTCATTCGTCTGACTCTTGTTCCCAAGATAAAATTTATAAACAGCAGGTTCATTGGCTGGCACATTGGTGACTATCGCACCACTTCCATCCCTAAATTCCAACGTGGTACCTTCCCGGTGGGCAGTCCCGGGCTCCCAAGGGCATTGGGTCTGTCCTGCTTTCAGCCTGAAAACGGGCGTCTTATACACGGAGTCCATGGCTACATCCACTGTAAAAGCATCGCCCGGGTCATTGTCTGCGAGTACATAACCAGTTGTAATACCCACACCTGTTTCGTCTTCGCTGGATTTGCCATTGCTCGTAGCTGCCTTAAAATTAATCTTAGCGTCAAAGCCTAACCCCAACGCTTCAAAACCAAAGGTCGTACTAAGGGTTGTTTCCGTGCTCCAGGACTGTTCTATGGCCGCAGATGTCGTTGTATCGCTGGTTTCAGCATACTCATAGGAGGCAGAAGCGTCGAAACTGATGTTTCTAATGAGTTTTGCTTTTACTTTTAAGGAGTCGTTTCGATCCAAAATATCCTGCCATCGCGCATTGGTCTCCACATATCTTGCACTGTCCTGGGAAGATAATTCAGGATCTGAAGCACCCAAAATATCCACATAGCGCATCACGTTATTTTTGATATTGTCTTCCGAATATACGAATACTGTTGGAAAACTACCCGGCTCGACATTGACCACTGTTTTTATTTCAGGCTCACAAATGGTGTCGTTGTACGAAACCAGGTCAGCAAGACCGAAAATGATGTTGATGGCCTCCCCCATGAACACATCACCTCCTTGAGAACCCCCTACAAGCATCTCATCTTCACTCGTAGAAATACGCTCGGAAGCTTCCGTACAGGTTTGGAACGTTGAATCGGTTAGTTTTTCATACGTCACCTGAAATTCCGTTCCAATGTCAAAGGTGGTTGAAAGATCTACATCCACTTCGACGCCAATACCAACCGAGCCACTTAAATCCCCTCCTAAATGCACCTCTAATTCGCCGCCGCCGCCCAGCTCATAGCTCAACGAGGTCGTATAGGTCTTACAAACACTGGTTCCCTTTTCGATGTAGGAAGAACTACCATCACCCGGTGGATCCCGCAGAATAATACTCGGCATTTGCGGCAATAAGGTGGTAAACGTGCTTTCCTTGTTGCGAATACCCGTAACCACGACAGATTGATTGGTACTGGTCTCTCTTCCCAAGATGGTGGTGGCAATGACTTGCAGATTTTTTAAATACGGGGGTGACGGATTGGGTTCTCCTGTTTTAAAACCATAGCGCAAGAGGCCGCCACTCATGGCCGTATCCAACAATTCAAACGAAATACCATTGATGAATCTAAGGGCTACAGTATCCAAATAACACACGCCATCATCTGAAACAGTCGCTTCATATTGTTCTTTCACCCTGATTTCCAAGGTTACCGGTTGGCCTTTGTCGAGCACAACCGTCTCGGGAATACATCCCGGAACCGGATCAAAGCCTGTAATCACGACTTGAGGAGGGGCGTAATAAATGAACTCCACGGCAGTATCTCGCTGCGTCAAATCAACGGTTTGACCTCCGGCCGTTTGAAAAGCAGCTTTGACATTGGGGTCGGAATGCTCTACAACAGAAACAATCACACCCTTCAGCGGGGGGACTTCTAAAAATTCGAAATCCCCCTCCTGATTGTCTATGGTTATTTGTCGCTCCAAACACCCATCCGCAGAACGAATTTTAACGGTGCAAACTGTCCCTTGGCCCGTGCCCGGTGGTGCTTTGATAATGGATTTTTTACAGTGACCACCGGCTACTTGTCCTGTCACCTTTCGCGTTGTGGCATCGTTGAACAGTATCCCTGATATAGGGCTGAGCACATTGGTGACAGTCCATGATGCCGGAAGAAATTGGTGATCTTCAAATAATGGGGACAAAACAACATTGTCTCCGGGGTTCAAATCAACCACAAATTTTCCCGTTGAATCGGTGTATATTTTTGGAACAAAGGAGGCGCCATTGATCAATATCTCTACCTGAGGGGCAAAACAATCGGTATTCATGTACCGCACGTATCCACTGACAGGTATCGTAGAACGATCAACAAAATCCACCAAATCCACCGACGTCACACTGGGATTGAGGGTGGCTTGTCGGGTTACCGGTGAAAAAACATGGGGCATTGTTTCCTGACGACTGGCGAAGGTGGTCCATTCAGAGCCATAACTGGTGCCGTAATTCAACATTACTGATCCGTTGTTATTCAAGCGATTACCATTCCCCTCGTTGAACGGAAAATATACCCGCAATCCCTGTTCCTGCGCATCTCGCGCTGTTGCATAGTGCTCTTGAATGGTGGATTGGGTCAGCAGCGTATCATAAAAAGCGATTTCATCCACCAATCCCCCAAAATAGTCAGTCCTGCTGCTCCCATTCATCCGAGCACCAACCAACCATGTTTGCGTTGTATCACCGCCATTCCCGGACACGCCGGAAAAGGTGTGCCCTCCCATAGAAACACCATTTATATAAACTTCAACGTTGCGGGACGAACCGCTGCTATCAATGGCAATGGCCAAATGTTGATAACCTAGGCCCACAGTTCCAAAGACATATGAGTCTCCATTGAAATAACATCCTAGATTGTTGGCGTTGCCGTTTGGCGTAAGGTACAGTCGGAATTCATTGGATCCCCATTTTTTGGACAGCACACATTGTTGCCCATCAGGACCAAAGCTGTTCATCCAAAGTTCCATGGTTGATTTCGGCGTCCAAGAGAAATCAGGCAAAGTGGCATAATCTGATTGCGCCCTGTTAAAGCGCAGCGCACGATACATGTAAAATTCTTTGGAAGGTGTGGCCAAAAAGGTCGTACCAGTTCCATAACTGACCGATTCAATCCGGTAATATCCCGAATCATTGGTTTTAGCCGACGTACGCACATTGGGCCTGTCGGCATCAAATGCTGCCCCGCAAAAATGTATTTTCTGCTGGCTCATGATATCAAAAGAACCAGATCCCAGCTCCTCATCAAACTTCCAATAATGCGCTAAACCAGGCGTTAAGGTAGATGCCGTACCCACCATAACGGAGGTTAGGTCGATTTCTTCCAATAAAGTGTGGTAAATGCGAAACTCGTCAAAACGCCCAGCCCAAGTCCCATAACCATTTTGTCCACCAAAATATAGTTTATCAGCATCCACGACATTGCTGATCGCTTCAATCTGGATCAAAAAGCCATCTAGATACAACCTACCCTGTCCACCGCTGCTGTTGTAAGAAAGGGCAATATGGTGCCATCCATTTTTGGTACTATCCGGAAAAGTGGCATCAAGTAAAGCAGTACCATTCTCGGTGGCGCTGATGTCTATGCCATTTGACCCTGATGCGCTGTTGAGCGCACGAAAAAACAAATTATTGGCTCCTCCCAACTGTAATACGGCGCCATTGCTGGCTGCAGAATCGATTTGTATCCAAAATGCAATGGTCCATGAGTCTCCGGCTTCCGGCAATAGGGGTACTTTAGCGGTATCCGCAGTGAAAAATGCACCATCTGAATAATGGAATCCCGCTGAAAAACCCTGCAAAGGCGTAAGTGTCACCAAAACGTCATCCACAGGTCGATTGTTGGTTGTTTGTACCCGACCGGTAATCACCCCATTGGGCGTTTGAAAACCAACAGCCTCCCCAGCAACACCTTCCCCAAATTCATTGAGCCCGCTAATCGTGTACACGTATGGACGACCGGCAATCACATTGAAGTCATTGTAACTCCGTACACCTTTGCCCACATTACCCAAAAATATGCCATCGCGGTAGATGTTCAAACCCAATGTTGGATCGGGACTCAACGGGTCTATCACCCAGTTAACCTGGATGCGGTCCATCAATTCACCCTGAGAGGCCACAACGGTAGGCGCCAAGGGCGGCAACAGAAACCGGCTGTAAAACCCCAGCATACCATTGTATTGCTGACCGGCGTAAACACCCGTCAGAGGCTCCCCCAACGTCAAGGTGGTGCGATTTTTTGTACTATAAGAATTGTTTACACTGCCGAAATTGAAGAACACCTGCCCCGAAAACGACTCGGAACTGGATACGGATCCATCCGCGCAATTTACCTGCGACCAAAGTGATGGCGCAAAGCAACAAATCCACCCGAATACCGAGAGTGAAAATATTATTTTTTTCATATAATTGAATTTATTCGTAGAAAAAGGCTTGTGAATAGGGCGAGAAACGTCTGGTGTAATCTAATTAGAGATGGATGCCTCTAGGGTTTGAACCCTCGTGTCCAAGCGCTCTTTGATGGCCTTCATACGGTCATTTTGATCTTTCAAAACAGCAATTTCATTTTCCAATGCTTCCAGTTGACGAATCAACGCTTGGGTTGCTGAAACATTCAACGTGTGAATACGGTCGTAATCAACTTGTTGAAAATCATCTACCTGCTTGCCATACACAAATACCCATTCTGGTGTTTTTTCGCTCCAGTCGGTTATGGTCAATGTATGCGCATCTGAAACTGTTCCTACCACCAGGTCTCGCTGCCCGTCGGGAAGCATCAACCGAACAACATCGCCGACACTTAGATGGTGCTCCTGCGCCAATACCATCGACAACGCACCTGCCGTAACGCTGAAATCACGCACCTTTTCGTAAATGTCAGGCACAAAATCACGGGTGACAGATACTGCTTCCGGAAATACCGCGGCCACTTCCTGGGCTATAAACCCTTTTTTATACGCCGTACCTTTTGCTACTGCGTCTATGTGGCGATAGTCGGTCACCCGAAGTTGACGTATCAGTTCAAGATCCTTCCTGTTATCGGACAGAACCAAGTCACGCTTGATTCTGTTGTCGGAAAAAGCGTTGAACTCAGAAGCTTTGATACGATTGTTGGAATTGATAGAATAGTACTCATCGAAATCACTGTCGCAATTGTCCGTATAACAATTAAGACCAGCCTTTTTATAACGAGCTGTTCTGCCGGAATTATAGAAATTTTTTGATCCTGATATGTTCAAATGTGCGGGAACCACAACGCCTTCAGACGTAATTCTTAGTTTGGTGCTACCACCAAACTGTAATTGGGTTTCACCCGCATTGTTGAACGTATTTCCACTGATAGAAATGTTGCCCAAGGTGGCAGTGCCGGATGACAGGGTAAGGCCATTGGAAAATGTCCCGGAACCGGTAACATTGATGCCATTGGCATTGACCTGCAGTTTGTTTGATGCGTTGTACTGAAACATCGTATTGTTTGAGCCCGGATTGAGCCTGAACTCATTGTCTGAAGCACCAAACCCGAAGGTCGCTGTTGTAGCACTTTTTATGAATTGTATGTTGGCGCCGGTACTGCCCTCGACCAATTGTTTGCCCATGCCGGATCCATTTTTTACATGCAACTGATAACCGGAGGTAGGTGTATTGGTCCCTACACCGATCGCGCCGGCACTGGGCAACACATTGGTGCCGCCCTTCAAGGACAAGGTGTAGGGTGCGGTCGTAATCTGCTGACGGGGTCCCATTTCTGGCGTATTGGCGATGGTAATTCCCAAATAATAATCCTCGTTGAAAGGAAGATCAAGGCTGGTAACGGAACCCAGAACAGCACTGTAAAGCCCGCCGGAGACCGTGACGCTGGGATGTACTTCCGACCACAACGCCGTTCCAGCTTCCG
>CAIZLM010000209.1 GCA_903933805.1 uncultured Bacteroidota bacterium
GGTCAGGGTAAAAGGCAGATTTTTGAGGTAATTTCCGTTCCAGTGCAATTCCGGCAGCTGCAGCTCGTGCAAACTGATCCAGCCGCGGTCGGACGGGCTGGCCTGTACTTGTAGTCCGGTAGAGCCGGAAAGTCCAAAAAACTGACTGATATCATGGAACAGGAAGGTATTTCGCTGCTGGCCGAAATCTTTGAGTTGGCCCACTTCGCTTTCCCAAAACGCCATAGAAGGAATGCCATCGCCATAACTGGAGGTCGTACCTTTCCAGCGGTCAACGTGGTAGGGCATTTCGTTGCGAATCCAATGGGCGTGTTTGTCCACGCGTTTGTTGATGGCTGCTGGGTTGTAGGTAACATACAGGTGGTCGGAGAAGCGGCTGATAAAACGCGCTTTAAATGCATTGTTTTCCAGCATTTTACGCAGAAAAAGTGTGCCCCAGGCGGGGTTGGTCCATTCAGCGCCATTGGTTGCCGTAGCCCAATCCATGGCGTTGCCACCCAGGTTGCCCAAATCGAACCCTCGGTCGTAGTCGTGGGGCAACCAGCGCCACCGCGCACCCGGGCTTCTTTTGCGGAACAGTGCAATATTGTGCCCCCAACTGGTGTTTGCGGTGAATATTTGTGAAATGATATAATCAGAAAAATTTTTGGTGTCGCATATTTTTTCCAGCGCAGCAAAACTGTTGTTGTCTGCTACGCCATTGGTCAGGAGATCCACCATTTGTTGGTAGGCATCCAGGTTTCCTTCTTTTATTTCGCCGTTGTTTTCGATGTAGTCGAGGCTGTCAGTAGGAATACCATGGTAGAAGTCTGTGTATTCCTTGTCTTGTTTTTCCCGGAGGTTGTGGATGCCGAAGTAGGCGCCATTGATGTACACGGCGCAGGGTCTAAAATCCTGAATGTCGAGACTATCTGCGGTAGAAGCAGCCAATCCCTGTTCCATTCCGTCTCGGAACAGGGTGTTGGACCAATCGTTGCCCGAGCATCGGAGGATAATGTCTTCAAAGGTATTGCGGGGGTTGTTTTCAAACAGTTGGTAGGATATTTTGCTGGCGCCGTATTGTTTTCGGGAAAAAATATTCAGCATTTTTTCCGGCAGAATCCAGGCGTTTTCACCGCCAATACTGGCGCCCGCATCGTGGTGAAACCCCAAGATGCCATCGGGTTCATAGAATTCAAGGTGTATCGGAATTTCCCAGTCCGGCTTGTAGTTTTGAACGTAAATACCTGAATCAGCCCCAAAGAAATAGGTTGGATTGGTGGAAAGAGACATGACCGCAATGCCGCGATCCTGAAAATGTTCTCCGATGAAGTAGGTATTGGTGACAACAGGCCCTGGGATTCTGTCAGCCCCAAATATTCGGGCTTTGATGACGGTCGTTGTCGTCACGTTGATGGCAGCACTCCACACCGGCGAGTTATTGGTGGGAACAGCGCCATCCACGGTGTAACGCAGTACCCCCGTGTTTGATAAATTTTGAACCGAAACCACCACAGGTGTCTCAAAAAAACCGCCTTGTATGGAAAATATCGGCTCTGTGAGCACAAAATCAACAAAAAAAGGACTGTTGAGGTTGCTGGCACCGGGAGTAGGGTGCGTAAAATATCCCCAGTTGCCCGAGCCGTTGACGCTGCGCCCCAGGGAAATATCGGTGCTTTGTGCTGTAAATTCAATACGGTCTGCTTCCACCCCCGTTGGTCCTGTCAAAATAACTTTTTCTCCGTCGGCGGCAAGTTTGAAATTTGTGTGCAGGCCAACAGCTTGGCCATCCGCCCACACCAGTAAATAGCCCCCGGCGTTGATGGTGGTACCGGCAGGGAACGCCCATTTGTTGGGTATGTCATTGTCGTCAGACAGTTGCCAGCCGGTCAGGTTGACCGCAGTAGCACCGGCATTGTACAGTTCGATCCAATCGTTGTATGCCTGATAGTCGGGATCGGTGTTGGTGATCGCATTGGAAGCGAGCAATTCATTGATGGCTACCTGTGTGAACGCGGTTGCATGTGCTATGCACAACAAGAGGAGCGAGAGGATGTATTTCATAGGTCGCTTTTTGAAAACTGGATTGGATCTAATAAACGTAACCCGTTACGAGGAGGTTGCTTCAAACTGGGACGCTGCAAGGAGGATGGCAGTTGTGCGCGTTCGGTCAACGAATGCCTTTTACATCCACATTTACCTTTCCTTTGGAAAAAAGGTTGACTTTCAGGCTATTGGGGGTAACCAGAACATCCCTGACCGCGATACTGTCAATGGTACCTTTCAAGGAAATTCCGGGCTGAATTTCAACATACTGAAGGGCATCTTGGGCTGATTTTTTGATGGCCCCGATGTTTTCGTCAAGGGGGAAAACCATGGCCTCTGCCATTTTCTTTTTGATAGGTCCTTGAAAAATCCAAGAAGCGGAACGGAGGAGCAGGCTGCGGGTATCGACGTGAAAATCCAAGTCCTCCACCTTGATGATGTTGGTTTCTGGGTTGAAAGTAGGCTTGCCGATGAAGTAGATTTCACCATTGAAAGAGCCACTTAGGCGGGTATTGACCACAATTCTGTCGTCATTGCCCCACAACATAACGTCTTCCACGGTAATTTTTTTGTTGCCGGATTCAAACACCTGACCCACCATCATGTTTTTTGCCAAACGTTCGGCCTCGGGGAATGGGACATCGGTGGCAAATTGTATCATAAAGTCGTCGGAAGCATCTTGGAGCAAGTTCAGGTTGGGCAGAAAGGAGTTGGTCCGAAAGGTGGGTTTTGCGCCAAAAGTCATGTCATTGATACATTCTACGGCGATTTTAGCCTGAATAACGTTGTTGTTGGCGTAGAGTGGGGTGATACCGATGCTGATGGGGGTAGTTTTTGACCACATTTGGTAGGTAGAATCCAGCAGCACTGGGGCTTGGATGGCGGACCAAGCCGTTTGAATTTGTGGTCGTAGGTTCATTTGCTGGCTGACATACTGGTCGAGCGATTCTGCCAGCATTTTTTTGCTGCGGTCGAGTGCCATACTGGCGATTGTTTCCACGCCGATGTCACCGATACCTGTTTTGAGCACGGGCGGTTTGATCCATTCGTACCATTCTACTTCAGTTTTGGTGCTCAAGGTCCAGTCGGGATTGATGTTGAATTTGGTTTTAAAGTTGAGCGCTAATTCGCCTTCACCTTCGGCGGTTGCCCCAAAAAGCAGTTCTTTTTTGATCCACAATTTGAGCGGTACGCGGTATTTGAGGATATTTCCAAACATGAGAAGGGTGATGTCCTGGCTTTTCCAGACACTCAGCATGAGCCCATCGTTGTTGTTGTCGGTGAAGGAGTAGTCTTCGTAGAGTGCTTTTCCCGAGAGTTGGGCATTGAGTGATTGCATCAGGTCTGGCAAGGTGATATTGACCGGTATTCCGATGGTAGAAACAAGGGGTTTTTCTTGGGCGTTGTTGTATTGCTCGAGTGGTTTGGGGGCGTTGGTTGTTTCCTGGCTGTTGCACAGGGGAATCGAGGAAATCAGCAGGATGGCTGTTAAGAGATTGTTTTTCATATATTGAAGGTATTGCTTTTTTGCCCGGCAGCGTTCCACGCTAACCAGTTACGCTTTTTGCTAATATTTCGCCACCGTGTTTCCCGCAACAAAAGAGCAGATCGAGTACCGACATGTTGGGGACAAAGCCATGTTTTTCCTCGAATACCTGTGGGTATCGAGCCGTGTTATGCTGATCAAGGAGATTTTCTTGTGGTGGTGAATAAGTTTCACTCAAGGTCAGGGTGCCTTTCCAGCCCATTTTTTTTGTGAAAATAAACGCCATCAATGCCTGGTTATAATCGAAAAGAAAGGCGTATTTTTTTTCATAGAACGGCCGAATGTCGTCGCAATAATGGTCGAAATATGGCGCATTTCCGTAGGCTGTTAGGATGGTTCGCCAGTGTTGCCGTTGCCAGGCTTCGTCGTAAGCGATTCGTACGGCGCGGACATCGGTTTGCTGGTGCTTGCCTTTGACGAGCGGGATACTCAGCCGTTGGATACCATTGGGCCCAACCACGTGGGCGCGGTTGCGCATGCTGCCTTTTTGGTAGTTTTCGCAGGCTTCGATGACCACGATGTCTGCGTTCCAACAGGCTGTACTCCAAGCCATTGACGGCAGATAAGCGGTAGGGAGCAGTATTTTTTGCACATTAAGGTCAGGTATAACAATCATGGGGCAGAAAAAGATTCAACACGACAGCCAGCATTTTTCAAGAAACGCAGCATACCCTTTCCACCGGGCAGGTGTCCAGCACCGACGGCACAAAACACGGATTGGGTGTGCATGAGTTCCAAAAATCGCTTTGTCATGAGGCGATTTCGCCGGCAGATCAATATTTTTCTCATACCCTTTGCGTCTTTTTTTGCAGCCTTGTAGAGTGCCCGAAGTTCGCCATTGGCGTAGCGCTGCATCATTTTCAGCAGGCGTTTTTTTTGTCGATCCTGGTTTTTTAACGCCCAGGTAAGTCCTTTGAGGTGCATTTCAAAGGGTATTTTATCCAGGGTGTTCAGTTGATCGGCAAAAGATTCCAGGCCTGTGGTTGTTTTGCCGAGGCTACGGGCATGGTTCCACAGCGTTTCATCAAGGGAATGGGACATTTCCTCCGCCATAAAAACGGTGCTCACCATGGTTGTCACGCGCATGGGATGTTGAAATTGCAGGGCATCTGCGGTTGTACCCAGTTTTTTTCTGGCAAAATAGTCGAGGTGTTTCCATGCGCCACGGGAAAGGAAATCCTGGAGGGACTTGCCCTCCGGCAGAGACAGTGCCTCTGCCAAAGCAGCGGGATCCGCTTCTGAAAAGTCAAATTCAGTGGCAAAGCAGTCACAAGTGCCAATTTTGGTTTTCGTGGTGTCAAGCCACCCGAAAGCCCGTATGTCGCGGACGTGCATTGTACCAAACAGATAAGAGGGTGTTGTGCAATCGGGCGGCGTTATTTGCCACAAAAGGGCGTTTTTTTCCATCATTATCATCGTTTGTACGCCATCCGCGTGCAGGAAAAAATGTTACTAAAATGTAACTGGTTAGGTGGCACGCTGTCTGGCCCCAAAAGGTCCATTTTCCGCCATACTTGGCAGATTTTTTTGACTAAAGCGCTGCTATGGCCTACAAAAATCCGCTTCTTCTGGCAAAAATGGCCACTTTTTTGCCTCAGACGCGACCATGCTAACCGGTTACACCAAAATAAGCAGGAGCAATGTTTTCCGGCCAAAAACCCACAACAGGGCTAAGCCTGAAGCATAAAAAGCTGCGATTACAAGGAGAACGCGCCGTTATTGAACGGTGATGACGGTCACCAAATTTTCACCATTGGGACGCCTTTTTCTTTTGCTTCAGTTGCTTCGAGGATCAACGCTGCTACTGCTTCCCGGGTGCGATTGCCTGTATCAATCACGAGGTCAAAGTTATCGGGATTGGTGCTATCAGCGCCGTATTTTTTTAAAAACCGTGCGTTTTCGCTGTTTTTCCGTTCGATTATTTTTTGGACGGCTTCTTCCTGACTGGCGTATTGTTCGGTGTCTCGGCTTGGGTCGTGGAGGATGCGCTGTGCTGCCACGGCCACATCTGTGCGCAGGAACACCTTGAAGGAATTGGGCAAGAAGAACCAAGCCATGCGGCTGTCAACAACATATCCCTCAGGATCATGTCCCAGCGATGCGAAAATACTGTCAATACGTTCGTCTATGCTGGGGTCAATATCTGCGCGTTTGTTCATTTCGAGGGTATCCAGCCCCAACGCTTGGGCCAGTCGGCGCTGTATTCGTCCGGTAGAAACGTATTCAAAGCCTGTTTTTTCACACAAAATTTGTGATACAGCGCTTTTTCCGCTGCCCAAGTCTCCGGTGAGGGTAATTTTAGTATCGGGTGCTATTTGCATGTATTTTACTGAAGTGGGCGCTAAGGTAGTTCAAAAAAATATCCTGTGTCAATGGAGCAGCCAAGTACAACCACGTAAAGAAATGTTGGGGATAATTTTCAGTGTAGTACCACAGCATTATTGTCATTCAGATGCAATCCGGGCGAATTTCAAAGGCGTTTTTTCTGGTCGGCTGTTATGTTGTTTGGCAACTGGATGGGGTCGATCGCGGTAGCGCATGAAGGGTTATTTTGTTTCAGTGCCGACCACCTCTTTGGTTGTCCATACCTTGGATTGGTATTACCGCTGGAGTGTTGGTATCAATCTATTTTACGAGCTTGACCTTACGGGCAAATTGGTGCGCAATTCAAGGATGACCAATTATGGAATAATGACCTTTGTTCGGTATAAAGTGTTTGGACAAAATCCGGAATACAACCGATTTTACCCCAATCCAGATGGTGGCAGGCGACATTAAGGGGGTTATAATTAAACAGGAGATGCTGGAGCAGGCAGTTTCATGTCTAGTTTTTCCAGTCGATCTACCAACGTTTTAACGATGACGTAATCACGGTACCAACGGTGGTCCACGGGGCAAATATGCCAGGGGGTGGTGCTTTCATTGAGCACGTATTCATAGGCCTCCATGTATTGGTCCCAAAGTTTGCGCTCCTCCCAGTCTCCGGCGTTGTGTTTCCAGTATTTTTTAGGGTCATCCAGCCTTTGTTGGAGTTGGATGCCTTGTTCTGCATACGAAATATGCATGTAGAATTTAAAAATCAGCGTATTGTTGTCAAATTGGATCAAATCTTCGAACGCATTGATGGCTGCCATGCGTTTTTTTACCCGCTCCATATCAATCCATTGGTGTACGCGCTGGATCAGAATATCTTCATAATGGCTGCGGTTAAAAATAGTGGTCATGCCTTTTTCTGGCACCCATTGGTGCACCCGCCACAGGAAATCGTGTGCGAACTCCAATTCCGTTGGTTTTTTGAACGTGACCAAGTCTAGGCCGGCAATGGTACATTCCCTAAAGACATTGTGAACAGCGCCGTCTTTGCCACTGCCATCCATCCCTTGAAAAACAATCAGCAGAGAATGCTTCTTTTCAGCATACAGGATGTTCTGAAGTTCCCCCAATCGCAGTATCAGTCGTTCTGTTTCTTCTTTCAGGTCTTTTTTTGAAACACCATTGGGAGATTCTGTGGAGAAGTTGGAGAGCTTAATATAGGTCATGGACAGTGATCGGTATGGAAGCGTTACGGATTTTTTCTGATAATTTACCCCATTTTAGCGCGCTTTGCCATCCAAGTTTGGAGGATGGGGACAAAACCTTTGTTGATGTCAGCTTCGACAAAATCAATCTTGAACTGGAGGCATTTCATTCGAAGTTGCGCTGTGAAAGCGCCAACTTGTTCGGTATAATAGGCTTTCACCTGATTGGGTTGCAGCCGTACTTCTTCACCATTTTCCATATCAACGAAAACGTAGGGACGGTTTTCAAACTCAAAATCCAGCTCTCTTTTTTTATCGGTGACATGAAATAGAATCACTTCGTGTTTGGCGTAGCGAAGGTGTTGAAGGGCGGCAAAAATTTCTTCTGCTTTATCAGGTTGTTCCATGACATCGGTAAAAATAACCACCAAGGAACGGCGATGGATAGATTCTGCGATTTGGTGGAGGCTGGCTGCCAGGTTAGTCCCGTGGTTGAGCTGGGGGTTTTCAATGCGCGCCATGAGCTGAGCGAGCAGCATCCTGTAGTGCACGGTACTGGATTTCGCACCGCTGTTGAAACGTACGGCATCATCGAACAGGGTAAGACCGAATGCGTCGCGCTGTTGGCGCAAGGCGTTCATAATCACCGCGGCGGATTGGGCAGCGAAGCAAAATTTGTTTTCGTATTTGTGTTTATCCGGTTGTTTTTCGTCCCACGGGTAATACATGGTAGAAGAGGCATCCACAATCAGGTGGCAACGGAGATTGGTTTCTTCTTCGAATCTTTTCACAAAAACCTTGTCCGTGCGAGCATACACTTTCCAGTCGATGTTACGCGTGCTCTCCCCGCTGTTGTAGAGGCGGTGTTCGGCGAATTCGACGGAAAAGCCGTGGAAGGGACTGCGGTGCATTCCGACGATAAAACCCTCCACCACTTGCTGGGCCAGCAGTTCGAGGTTGCTGCCCAGGGAGCGGATTTGTTGAGATTCTAGGATCTGTGACATGGCTGACGGTTGGCTGTACGCTTGAGAATGGCGGTAAAGTTACGTGGAAATCATCCAATGCGGAGCGGTGTTTAGCAAGACATTCACACGGGAAGCAGGTGCAATGCCGTCTCTAGGCAATAAAAGCCAAAAACCCCATGTTATTTTTGGCGAAAACAGCCCTACGTAGCATAATGGACACGGGGTTGATTTTAAAGAACAAGCCCCCAGTCCCGACCGCCGGCATTGCATTTTAGCGCTGTGCTGGTGCGATTTTACAAGTAACTGGTTGGGTGACACGCTTCGTCTGGCGGGAAATGACCACTTTTTTGTCTCAGACACTAACCAGCTACTGAAAAATATTTTTCCAGAATTTTGAAGCGGTATGCGAAGATTTCCTGCACCTTTTTGTGTACAAACAATTTGCCCGCCACCCAGCCGAAGACGGACTTTCCAATGTCGTAGTGCAGCAAATCAGTCATCATGACACCACCATCCACCGCTCGGAAATGGTGTTCATGGTGCCAAATATTGTAAGGGCCTTTTCGCTGTTCATCCACAAAAAAAACATGGTCTTTGATGTGGGTAATCTCTGTACACCAGTTGAGGGGAATATTCAACATTGGTTTGATTCGATAGGTGATAATCAGTCCTTCATACATCTGCTCGGGCAGCACGGAAGTGATTTCGAATACCAGGTCATCTGGCGTAACCAGGTTGAGGTTTTTGGGCGTGGCAAAGAAATTCCAAGCCGCGTCAAGCGATATGGGAAGAAATTGTTCTTGTTGTAGTTTGTGCATGGAGGGCGAAAAATTAACCGTTATTTGCTACCTTTAACAACAGTAACCCCATAGGGTTTAAACAATTATGCCTGGTATTTACCTACACATCCCTTTCTGCAAAAAGGCCTGCCATTACTGTAATTTTCATTTTTCGACCTCTTTGCGCAGTAAAGGGGCCATGGTGGACGCTATTTTGATAGAATTGGAGTTGCGGCGCGACTACCTTCAAGGCCAGGCGCTTGGGTCCATTTATTTTGGCGGCGGCACACCATCACTGCTGGATCTGACCGACCTGGAGAAAATTTTCAATAAAATTAACAGTTTGTATCAACTCCTTCCGGACGCTGAAATCACCCTCGAAGCCAACCCAGACGACCTTACCCCTGAAAAAATACGGGACCTCAAAAACTATACGCCCGTCAACCGTTTGAGTATCGGCATACAGTCATTTGCTGATGCAGACCTGCAATGGATGAACAGGGCACACACTGCGCGTCATGCACAAGCTTGTCTGGAAGGTGTTTTTGCTGCTGGTTTTCAAGACATCACCATCGACCTGATTTACGGGGCTCCCACGACGCCCGACGCCCAGTGGGCTGAAAACCTGAACATAGCCATGCAGTATGATCTGCCACATTTGTCTTGCTACTGCCTCACGGTAGAGGAGGGCACTGCCTTGGGGTCATTTGTTCGAAAAGGTTTGCAGCCGCCGGTGGACGAGGAAAGGGCCGCTCGGCAATTTGAATACCTGGTGGAAACCACGGCAGAACATGGCTATGAGCATTACGAAATCAGCAATTTTGCAAAACCGGGCCATTATGCCCGCCACAACAGCAGTTACTGGAACAATGAATCTTACCTCGGGGTTGGTCCCGCCGCCCACTCGTTTGATGGCATTTCGAGGCAATGGAATGTCGCCAACAATGCCGCTTACATCAAAAGCATGGGGGAGGGGAAAACGTGTTTCGAGCGGGAAGTACTCACCCAGACGCAGCGTTACAACGAATACCTGATGACAGCATTTCGGACCATCTGGGGGGTAGAGGAGGCCAAAATTCAGGCCTTTGGGGCGCCTTATTCGGCCAGTTTTACGGAGATGGTACAGCCATTTTTAATGTCCGGAACCATTGAACGCCTAGGCGGGAATTACCGGCTCAGTCGCGCTGGTAAATTACTGGCTGATCGCGTGGTGATGGAGTTGTTTGTTTCAGACGCCTCATTTTAACGCCTCAAAATGGTGACTGGTTAGGTGGCACGCTGCCTGGCCCAAAAAATAGCCACTTTTTCGTCTCAGACGCGACCACCCTAACCAGTTACTAGCACGTTTACTTTTTTTCTCAGACGCGACCATGATCGGTCGTCACACCAACCAAGTTGGTATCCGCTGTGTCACGACAGCAAGACCCCAAAATTCCATGCTACTCCCACGCCACAAACCCGTACCTTGCAGTGTTTTTGGGAAATGGTAAAAAGTCGCAAACCAGCGGCAACGGCTTCCCAACTTCCCGTCGGGTAAACATGAACATGAAACTAAAAATTCTGGACGCCTACATCATCAAGAAATTTCTCTCGACGGTGTTTTTTTCGATGCTCATCTTCACGATGATCTCTTGCGCCATAGATTTTAGCGACAAGGTGCAGGCCATCATCGAAAAGCCCTGTACCAAAAAAGATGTTTTGGCGTATTATGTAGGCTTCATGTTTCAAATGACCTCTCTCTTGATGCCAATGTACACCTTGGTTGGGGTTGTTTTTTTTACCTCCAGGTTGGCTTTCAATGCTGAAATATTGGCGGTATTCAATGCAGGTATTAGTTTCAGGCGTTTGCTGAGGCCTTACTTGATCGCGGGTTCTGTCATCGCTGTCTTTCATTTGTCCATCAACCATTTTATTGCGCCAATCTTTAATACATGGAAACTGTGGTTTGAACACACGTACGTGTGGACGGATCAAGACAAGGGTAAAACTTCGAATGCGCACTTCCTCACAGCACCGGATATAAAAGTACACGTCAAGGGATACAACAAAACCAACAAATCCATGACCGGTCTTCGCGTTGAAAAGTTTTCCGGAAACCGTATTCTGAGCATTTTGGAGGCTGAAAACGCTACTTGGAAACAAGATTCTGGTTGTTGGCAGCTATCCCAATGGTCTGTGCGCACCTTCGACGGATTGAAGGAAACATACACACGATCTACTATCCCGATTGATTCAGCCATCAACATCTCGCCACAGGATTTTGTGTACTTCAACAACCAGAACCAAGAAATGACAACACCGCAGTTGCAGGAAGTCATCCAGCGCGACTTGGAGCGTGGGTTGCCCAATTCACGCAGCTATACCATAGAGAAGGATCGGCGTACCGCTGATGCCGCGACGAACATTATCCTGACCATAATTGGACTGTCCGTTGCGGGTCGAAAGGTGCGGGGCGGGATGGGCTTACACCTGGCCTTGGGAATTGGTATTGGGGCAGTTTTTATCTTGCTTTCAAAATTTGCGGTGTCCTTTGCCACCAGCGGGACGGTACCCGTTTTGCTGGGAATGTGGATTCCAAACCTGATCTTTGCCGTTATCGCCCTTTGGCTGGTGACCAGGGCTCAAAAATAATGCATTAAAACGAAGTAACTGGTTAGCGTGGTCGCGTCTGAGACAAAAAAGTGACTATTTTTTGCCAGACGAAGCGGATTTTTGTAGGCCGTAGCAGCGTTACGGTCAAAAAAATCTGCGAAGAATGGCGGAAAATGGGCCTTTTTGGGCCAGACAGCGTGCCACATACCAGTTACAAAACCAATAATAATATAGCTGTTTTCAACAATGTCAAAAAGTAGTTCTCGTCAAAAAATGGCCTACGGGCTGATTGTTATTTTGGTCCTTTCTATTTTGGTTATGGCTTTACCCAAGATACTCCCCAAAAAAGATACCCCTGTAACGCCTGTTGTGCCAGCCGTCAGTGTTGATGTACCCGCCTTCAGCGGAGATTCAGCCTTTGTCTATGTCAAAAAACAGGTGGATTTCGGTCCGCGTGTCCCGGGTTCGCCTGCCCACAAATCTTGTGCAGCATGGCTGGTGGCGTCTTTCAAAAAATACGGACTCACGGTCATCGAGCAGCCTTTCAAAGCAAAGGCTTACTTCGGTACGCTGGACGCCGTCAACATCATTGGCCAATATAAACCCGAATTGCCAAACAGGATTTTGTTGTGCGCGCACTGGGATAGCCGCCACATAGCCGATAAGGATACAAAAGACCAAGACAAACCCATCCTTGGGGCCGATGACGGCGCCAGTGGGGTGGCGGTACTGCTTGAAATGGCCAGAATATTGCAGCAAAACCCTGTTGAATACGGCGTGGATTTTATTTGTTTCGACGCGGAAGATTTGGGCGATGAACGTACGCCTTCCAGTGACGCTTCTATAATGGCTCAAAGTGGTGGAAACACCACAGAAACTTGGTGTCTCGGATCGCAATATTGGTCGCAGAATTTACACAAACCGGGTTACAAAGCACATTTTGGAATCCTATTTGACATGGTGGGGGCCAGTGGCGCAAAATTTCCCAGAGAAGGTATCTCAATGTTGAAAGCGCCGGAATTTGTCAATAAAATATGGGCTGTCGCAGCGGAGCTCGGCTTTGATGATTTGTTTGTGAATACACCCGCCGGCCAAATCACGGACGATCACTATTTTGTTATGCGTGGTACCAATATTCCCACGGTTGACATCATCGGTATGCCAAAAAGCCCACCGATGTTCGGCGATCACCACCACACACACTTCGATAACCTCACCATCATCGACAATGATGTATTGCGAAAAGTGGGACAGGTTACGGCAACGGTCATCTATCGCGCGGCCGCGCAACTTCGTTGATCGAAACGCCCGTTTTTTACCATCATAGGTCGGTAAAACGACTACATTGACAATGCGTAACGGGTTGATTGGTACGCTGTCTGGCCCAAAAAGACCCATTATTTTGTCTCAGACGTGACCACCCAATCATTTACGACAAAGAATCATTAAATTTGCGCCGTGAAACAATTCTCCACGCGACACCTCATCGGCATCAAGGACATTACAGAAGATGACATTCAAAGCATCTTCGAAACTGCTGATAATTTCAAAGAAGTCATCAACCGCCCCATCAAAAAAGTGCCCAGTTTGCGCGATGTGACGGTTGCTAACTTATTCTTTGAAAGCAGCACCCGTACCCGTGTATCTTTTGAACTGGCAGAAAGGCGGTTGAGTGCCGATATTGTCAATTTTACGGCCAGCAGCAGCAGTGTCAGCAAGGGAGAAACACTGTTGGACACGGTGAACAACATCCTAGCCATGAAAGTCGATATGGTGGTGATGCGACACCCGGCCCCTGGCGCCTGTGTGTACCTGGCTTCCCGAATCCCCGCCAATATCATCAATGCCGGTGATGGGACACACGAACATCCGACCCAAGCCCTGCTTGACGCTTTTTCTATCCGTGAAAAACTTGGAGATGTAGCCGGAAAAAAAATTGCCATTATTGGCGATATCCTCCACAGCCGCGTGGCACTCAGCAATGTATTCTGCCTACAAAAACTCGGCGCCAAAGTACGCGTCTGTGGGCCACCAACGTTAATTCCAAAACACTATGCCGCCCTCGGGGTCGAGGTCAGCCACGATGTGCGTGATACCCTGCGCTGGTGTGATGTGGCCAATGTCTTGCGCATACAACTGGAACGGCAGGACATCAAATACTTCCCAAGCCTCCGAGAGTACCACCAATACTTTGGTATCACCCGGCAAATGCTGGACGAGTTGGATCGCCCCATTGTGCTCATGCACCCCGGCCCCATCAACCGAGGCGTAGAATTGTCCTCAGATGCTGCTGACAGTCCCCACAGTATTATCCTTGATCAGGTCGAGAATGGTGTTGCCGTACGGATGGCGGTGCTGTATTTGCTGGCGGCGCAGCCGTAGAGCGTATTACGATGTATTACCTTTGTCAACATGATCCCACCCAAGCAAGTCCAGGATGTCATTGACGCCGCTCGTATTGAAGACGTGGTCGGAGAATTTGTCACGCTCAAAAGGCGCGGGGTGAACCTCATAGGCCTGTGTCCTTTTCACGGAGAGCGCACGCCATCGTTCAATGTCAATCCCGCACGCAATATTTTTAAATGTTTCGGCTGTGGAAAGGGTGGCGATGCCGTAACGTTCCTCCGGGAACACGAAAGCCTCACCTACCTCGAAGCACTGCGCTGGCTGGCCAGGAAATACGGCATCGAACTGCAAGAAGTAGAAAGATCGCCGGAGCAATTGGCTCAAATCCAACTCGCAGACGCCTTGTATATCGTCAACGACTTTGGAGTCCAACACTTCCAACATCAATTGTTCGATACCGACGAGGGTAAATCCGTGGCGCTCTCCTATTTTAAAAAGCGGGGATTGCGGGAAGATACCATCCGAACTTTTGGGCTCGGGTACGCACCCGATGAACGCGATCTGCTGATCCGCCACGCGCGTTCCACCGGACACAATATTGACCTCCTGAAAAAAGTGGGGTTGTGCAGCCAAGATGGTGGACGAGATTTTTTTCGGGCACGCGTTATGTTTGCCATCCACAACCTATCCGGAAAAGTAGCAGCATTTGCCGGGCGCACCATGTTGTCACCCAGCGCCAGCGGGGCCAACATTCCAAAGTATGTCAACAGCCCAGAAACGGAGATTTATGTCAAAAACAAAACCCTGTACGGCGCTTTTCAGGCAAAAAAAGCCATACGACAATTGGATGAATGTATCCTCGTGGAAGGATACATGGATGTTATCTCGCTCCACCAAGCCGGTATTCAGAATGTCGTGGCGTCTTCTGGAACGTCCCTCACAGAAGGGCAACTGCAACTCATCAAACGCAATACCAACAACCTCAAAATTTTATATGATGGCGACTCCGCCGGGATAAAAGCGGCACTTCGAGGTCTTGATCTGGCGTTGGAACAAGACCTCAACGTGAAAATTTGCCTGCTGCCGGACGGGCATGACCCGGATTCGTATGTTCAGGAGTTTGGTGGTGACAAATTCAACGAATTCGTCACCACCAATGCCAAAGATTTTATCTTGTTCAAAACCCAGGTCTTGTTGGAAGAAACCAAAAATGACCCGGTAAAAAGAGCTGGATTGATCAAGGACATCGTGGCCAGTATCGCCAAAATACCGGATCCAATCAAGCGCAGTGTGTACCTGCGCGCCTGTTCCAACCTGCTCGAGGTGCCGGAAAGTGTGCTTGTGGCGGAATCAAACAAGTTGATCACCGGCACCATCAAAAAACGGGAGGAGAAATCGGCCCGTCTGCCCGAAGCAGCCAGTGATTCTTCCCCGTATAAGCACGGGGAAGAATGGCCGACGGAATATCCCCCGATGCCGGCTGATGGGGATGTGCCGCCGGATTTTCATGCGCCACACCTCCCCAAAAAAGCCGCCCTACCACCGCGCACGGAATCTGTACAGGAGCTAGACATCATCCGAATGCTGATTTTGTACGGGAACCAAGTGTTGGAGCGGGAAGGTGTTACGGTCGCTCAGTTTATTCTCACTGACATAGAAGAATCACTGGCAAGTTTTGACAATCCGCTCTACGGGCAAATTGCAGTTGAATGTCATGCGTTATTGCTTCAGGACAAACAATTTGACCAGCATTTTTTCATCCAGCACGAATCAAGTGCCGTGTGTGAACTGGCCATCAACCTCATTGCAACGCCCTGGGAATTTTCACCCAACTGGGAGGCTATGTGGAATTACCCGTTGCAAAACCAAAAAATACCCGATTTGAATTTTGACCTGGATATGAAACAGGCACTCCTGCGTTTTAAATTGCTGAAAGTCATGAAAATGTGCGACGCCAACCAGGTGCGCATCAAATCAGCCTACCAACTCGGCGACGACGATGGCGTGACGCGCTTTATGAAAATTCAGCAAAAACTCAACGAGACCCGCAACGACATTGCAAAACAGTTGGGCACAGTGGTGCTTCCGAAGTGAAACCGGAACGTGCCCAATACCCCCATCAGCGTGCGTAGAAAAACAAGAACAAAAAAACTTCGTCAACCCAATGATTGTCAATAAAAACATTAAAAATGCCCTTTTTTCAGCATTTTTGGCTTACGCGTGTTTTTACACGTCCGCGGTATTTGGGCAGATTCGGGTGGGCTCGGTGGCTGGGTTTACCTATAATATTCCTCGATACACGTCATCCCAAGGAATATTGCCCGACAATTTATTTGGGAACGCCATCGGTGGATATGAAGGCATCCGACTTCAGTATGGTGTCACGAAAAGGTTTTACCTCGCGAGTGAACTCACCTATCAGGTTTTTCCGTACAAGAACAGGTATTTTGCCGGGCAGTTCCACCCAGCCTACATCACCTGGAGCGTATTGCCCACTTTTGTGTTGCGCAAAAGATTTATGCTGGAGACGGATCTCGGAACTGGCTTAACCATCGTCAACCGCCAGGAGGAATCGAAGAAAAACGACCCCTTGTTTTTTGGCGCCTTGGGGTGGAGGGTGCCGTTGGGAAAGTGGGGAATAACGCTGCGTTATTACCGTTTTTTTAGGCCTCAATACCGACTTATAAACGGTATTTCGGCCGTAAATTTTGGTAGCCATGGCTTCCAATTGGGGTTAAGTTACGACCTGTTTGGGACGTAGCGGGCCATTTGAGTGGTGTTATACTTTTGAGGCAGTTACCTTTGAGAGCAATGGCATAGGATTTTTATGGGGTGATTGTTTTTCTGCCTGTCGGAGGGCACCTTTGAGGTCATTTAACTGCAATTTTCCGCGCAAACACACCATTCCAGACCCGGCATCCGGCGACTCGAACAAGACGACGACTTTTCGAATGTTGTTTCGGCGTGTTTTTCCATACAATTGCACGCGTGTTTGGCCATCCCGGATGGTTAACCACGCGTCGAGATGGCGACGTTTGGCCCTCCTTTGGAACCTTTCGATGTCTTGGCGGGTAAAGGGATTGTTGTTTTCAAAAACCAACACCTTGATGTTGTTGATTTTCCGAACGAGTCTCCTGCTTTCTTTTTCTTTCAGGAATACGGATCCTAGGTGCAGTACCCAGCCAGGTACGGAGCACGATATGGCCCCATCGTATTCTTTGTATTTCCAGAAAAGATGCTGATCCTGAGCGTGCATATCATGGCCCAAGAGCAGAAACAAGGCCACAAATAAAGGTCGGGCAAAGTCGTTTATGGTGTGGAAAAACACCGTTTTTATCGATAAAATCCTGTTCATGACGCTTAATTTTTTGGGTGAATTTTTTCCAAGTGTTCAGCGCCCTCGATATCAAGTGTTTTTGATAAACTCGAAATGTTTTCTAGGTTTATCTTTCCGGTAAGGCTCAGTAGGGTGAAGGAATCGGGTGATCCTACGATCAACAGCAGTTCCTCAATGACAGAACCGCTTTTAGAATCTTTGGTCCAAATGCGCACATTTTCGTTTCCGTCACGCACCGTGAGCAGTTCGGAATACTCGGATGCCGGTAGTTTGTCCAGCGCGTTTCTGTACAGTGAAAGTCCATCCGAAATACTGTCGGCGCTGAGCACACGCAATCCTGTGAGATTTTTCACCACATCGCGCATTTTGTCCCAATCGGCATCATCTGTTTCAATTTTAGATACCATACTGAACAACTTCGGCGCTACGTACACAACTGTAAACCGCTCATCTTCAGCATATTGTTTAAAAAACTGCGTAATGGCATCGTTTTGGGCAGTTGCTTGAAAGTGGGCTGCCAGCAATAAAAAGGACAGCAGGGGCATGATTTTTTTCATGATGTTATGATTTTAAGTAACTGGTTGGCGTGGTCGCATCTGAGACAAAAAAGTGACCATTTTTTGCCAGACGAAGCGGATTTTTGCAGGCCATAGCCTCGCTACGGTCAAAAAAATCGGCGAAGTATGGCGGAAAATGGGCCTTTTTGGCCAGACAGCGTGCCATCTAACCAGTTACGATTTTAATGGTAAAAAATATTTTTTCTCTGGACAGCTGTGGTGTTTACAGCGTGCCACCTAACCAGTTGCTTTCTTTTTAAAAACCCTGTCAATATTCTCGAGGTGGTCGGCTCCTTTTGCAGCTGCCAGTCGGCCTTTCTTAATTTTGGAAGAAACGAGTGACAGTGCAGCCTTAATTTCTTCCATGGCGTATTGGGCTTCAAGCTTTTCTGTTGTTTTTTTTCGCATTTTGCTGCCTGTTTTTGCAGGGCATTTTTTTTCTTCAGTAGAAACTTGCGCAAGCATTAAACCGGAGTGGAGGTCCTGTTCAATAGCCACCTGTGCGGGTACTTGTCCAACGGGCTGGAGGCTGATTGCGGTTGTTTTAGCGGTAAATGTCATTTTCCACCCGATGCCTACCGCCAACAACAGAATAATCGAAGCGGCCGCGGTTAGAAAAATGCGATACGGCCTGTATTTAACAGCAGCGCGCACCATACGCACCTGTTGTTCTTCCCGGAGGGCTTGAAAGAATGGCGAATAAAGTTGCAAGTCTTCCGGGATATCATTGGAAGCAAAGAAGTTTTTCAGTTGGCGATCTTCTTCGATGGTCGTTTCAGCCGCCCAGTATTTTTCCAATAGCGCCCGAATAGGTTGTGGGTCAATCATAGTTGTTGTTTTACAGCATTTCTGCCATCGATGTGTGACATGTTTGAGGTAATCCATTCAATGTTCAGGCACCATTTTTTCTCTGATATATTTCCGTGCCCGAAAAAGGTTGACTTTTACTTGATCCAAGCTCAGTCCCAGCGCTTGGGTTATTTCTTCGTACGACAATTCTTCCACATCGCGGAGGTGCATCACCAATCGCTGTTTCTCGGGAAGGTCCTGCATCATTTGTTTCACACGGGTGGTAAGGTCCTGCATTTCGATTTCCCGTATGAGCGAAGGGCTGGTTGATTCAAATGCTTCGTTCTCTGCGAGGGGTAGTGTTCGCCGTTTTGACAGACTTCTGGTTTTGTCGAGGGATTGATTCTTGGTGAGCGTCATACACCAAGCTTCCCAATTAATCATATTATGGTCACTTTCAGCGCTGTTTTTCCACACTTTTTCCATCACATCCTGTACAATATCTTCAGCGTCATGTCGGTCACCCGTGATTTTTAGGGCAAAACGATACAGTTTGTGCCGGATGGGATATATATATGCTTGGAAGATTACCCAATTCATGGTGGCCGTAAACGGTGGTTTGGTGAGGAGACGGTGAAGTTGCCTGAATTGTTACAGCGCCGACCATTTTATTTGGCAAATACTTAAAATGCAACTGGTTAGCGTTGTCGCGTCTGGCCCAAAAAGGCCCGTTTTTTGTCAGACGAAGCAGATTTTTGCAGGCCTTAGCAGCGCTACGGTCAAAATAATATGCGACGTATGGCGGAAAATGGGCCTTTTTTGTCTCAGACTCGACCACCTAAAAAAGGTTCACGAAGTCATTTTTGCTTTGTCTGCCTCAATTTTAAGGAATTGCCTACTTTTGCGGCAATACCCCTCCTCACACCAACTTTACCACAGATAAACATGGGCGATACACACGCACTCGACGACTGGAAACTTGAACAGGAAGAATGGCTTGAAGCACTGGAAGAAGTGCTTGAAGGGGAAGGCAAAGGCCGGACTGCAGAACTTTTCCAGCGTATGCGCTATTTATTGGCGCGACATGGTGTTGCAAATGGCGGCGCGGCCCTCAACACCCCGTATCTTAATTCAATTGCAGCCGAAGATACGCCGGCCTATCCCGGCGATTTGGCGTTGGAACAGCGCATTGAGCACATTATTCGTTGGAATGCGCAGGCGATGGTGTTGCAAGGCGCCGACAAGGACTTGGCGTTGGGGGGGCATATTGCCACTTTTGCGGCTTGTGCCACCATGTTGGAGGTGCTGTTCAACCATTTTTTGCGCAAGCGATCTGCTGAATATGGCGGTGACCTGCTGATGTTTCAGGGGCATGCATCGCCGGGTATTTACGCCCGGGCTGCCTTTGAGGGTCGGTTGAGTATGCAAGCCATTGCTGACTTCCGCCAGGAATTGTTGGGTGGCGTGAGTTCTTATCCACATCCACGCCGCATGCCTACGTTCTGGCAAGCGCCTACGGTGAGCATGGGGCTTGGTCCCATGACCGCTATCTATCAGGCACGATACATGAAATACCTCGAAAATCGAGGACTAAAGCCTGAAAATGGCGGCAAAATATGGCATTTTATCGGCGACGGTGAAATTGATGAGCCGGAAATTTACGGTACGATTGGCTTGGCCAGCCGCGAAAACCTAGACAATATCGTCTTTGTTGTCAATTGCAACTTACAGCGCCTCGATGGACCTGTTCGCGGAAATGGAAAAATTATTCAGGAAGTAGAACGCCATTTTCTGGGTGCTTCTTGGGAGGTAATCAAGGTCATTTGGGGCGGTGAATGGGATGCCTTGTTGGAAAAAGACGTGGATGGAATTTTACTACACCGTTTGGAGGAGCTCGTGGACGGCGATTTTCAGGAAATAAATGCGGTCAACAGCGGTGCGCATCTTCGCAAAAAACTTACGGGTGAAAACGACCGTATTGCGGCCTTGCTCGCTGATTATACCGACGAACAACTCAGGGCCATGCGACGTGGCGGCCATGATGCCGAGAAGGTGTATGCGGCCTACGAACGTGCAGTACGTGCGGGCAAACCCGTAGCCATCATCGTACAAACGGTGAAGGGTTATGGTATGGGCCAGGCGGCTGAGGGTAAAAATACGGCCCACCAGACCAAGGATTTGTTGGATAAAAATCGCCTGGAAACCCGTGATCGCTATGGCATACCCCTGTCAGATGAAGCAGCAATAGCCGCTTCATTCTGGTTCCCCGATGCCAACAGCCCAGAAGCACAGTACCTGCATGCCCGCCGTCAGTCCCTGGGAGGCTATTTGCCGGAACGGAGCGATGTTTACCCCCGTTTCAATCTGCCGGGGCTCGAGCTCTTTGAAAAACAACTGAAGCCAGACGTAACGGCCAAACCAGTTTCTACCACCGGCGCTGTTGTGGATATGATGACCCAACTGATTCGAAATCAGGAAATTGGGAAGTATATTGTCCCCATCGTTCCCGATGAAGCACAGACCTTCGGCATGCACCCCTTGTTCAATTCTGCCCAAATATGGAACCAGCGCGACCAGCGCTATACCCCGTTGGAAATTGGATTTTCAACCATCAAATACAAGGAGTCTAAAACCGGACAAGTGCTCCAGGAAGGCATCAATGAAGACGGTGCTACGGCTTCTTTTACCGCAGCAGGCACCGCTTATGCCCTCCATGGCGTACCCACTATTCCGTTCTATATTTACTATTCCATGTTTGGCTTTCAGCGCGTGGGCGATATGGTTTGGGCGGCTGCGGACATGATGTGCAAAGGCTTCCTCTTGGGGGGAACTGCCGGGCGCACCACCCTGAATGGGGAAGGCTTGCAGCACCAAGACGGGCACTCGCACCTCATTGCGCAGACCGTTCCGAGTGTTTTATGTTATGATCCCGCCTTTGCTTATGAGCTCGCCGTGATTGTGCACGATGGTATTCGACGCATGTACGTTGAGAACGAACCAAAATTGTACTATATCACCGTGTACAACGAAAACCTGCAAATGCCTGCTATGCCAAAAGGGGTGGAGGAAGCCATCAAGCGGGGGATGTACCGATACCGTGCATCTGCCAAAAAATCGGCACAAACAGGGGTGAAAGCCCACTTATTGGGCTCCGGAGTCATTATGAAACAGGTACTCGAAGCCGCTGCATTGTTAGAAGCAGAGGGAGTAAGCACCGATGTTTGGTCGGTTACTTCTTGGACTGAATTGTACCGCGACTGTACAGCTTGCGAACGATGGAACCTGTTACACCCAGGTGAAAAGGAAAAAGTATCCTTTTTGCAGAAAAGTTTGAAAGGGGAGGAGGGTGTTTTTGTGGCAGCCAGTGACTGGGTCAAGCTCACCTCCGGGCAATTGGCGCCTTGGATGCCACAGGATTATACCGCCTTGGGTACCGATGGTTTTGGTCTTTCAGAAAGTCGGGAAAGCCTCCGCGACTACTTCGAAATTTCGCCCAAATACATTGCTTTTGCGGCTGTTCGTCGGCTGAACAAACAGGGAAAAGTCAGCGACAAGTCCGTGAAAGATTTCATGAAGAAATACGGTGTTGATGCGAACAAGCTCGATCCAATGAGCGTATAAGAAGCGTGTGTAAGCGAGAGGCGCCATCCCGAATGTTCAGGATGGCGCCTCTTTTTTTGTCTATTGCGCACGTGTAGCTGTTTTTTGTTTGTAACTGGTTAGCGTGGTCGCGTCTGAGACAAAAAAGTGGCCTTTTTGGGCCAGACAGCGTGCCACCTAACCAGTTACTTTTGTTTAATTGTTCAGCATCACGGGCATCACCAGCATGAGAATTTCGCGGTTGGTATTGTCTGTTTCTACTGGGGTAAGAATACCGGCGCGGCTTGGGCTGGAAAGTTCCATTTTGACCTCTTCTGAGCCGAGAATACCGAGCATTTCCGCGAGAAATCGGGCATTGAAAGCGATTTTCATGGGCGTACCGTCAAAGACACAAGCCATTTGTTCCGTTGCTTCATTGGAGAAGTCAAGGTCTTGAGCGCTGATGGTTAGGCTTTTATCTGTAACATCCAACACGACTTGGTTGGTGGTTTTATTGGCATAAATCGCGATTCGTTTCAAAGAATTCTGGAAATCGGCGCGGTTGACGACCATGTTGTTTGGATTGTCTATTGGGATCACGGCGTTGTAGTCCGGGTAGCGTGCGTCTATGAGACGGCAGACCAGGCTCATGTTGCCGAAGTTGAAAAAGGCATTGGCTTTGTTGAAAGAAATGGTGACAGCATCATTGGCCGGCAGGGCATTTTTGAGTAGGTTGAGCGCTTTTTTGGGTATAATAAAGGTGGTATTTACTTCGCCGGCGAGGTGGTGGGTGCTGTATTTCACCAATTTGTGGGCATCGGTGGCCACACAAATCAGTTTGTCCATGTCGATCTGAAAATACACGCCCGTCATGGCCGGTCTCAGTTCGTCACTGGAGGTAGCGAACACCGTATTGCTGATGGCATCGAGTAAGTATTGGCTGTTTATTTTCACGGTTTCCACAGAATCGGGTTCTGGGATATTCGGGAAATCGGCGCCATTTTCCCCGGCCAGTTTGTACTTGCCATAGGAGGAAGTGATTTCGATGCCCCAGTTTTCGCTGTTGACCGTAAAGGTTACGGGCTGTTGGGGCAGTGCCTTGAGCGTATCCAGCAAAATTTTGGCAGGAACGGCCACGGTAAAGTCATCATCGCCCACAACGTCAATGGTGGTGGCAATGCTGGTCTCTTGGTCGGTTGCTCCGATGGTTAATTTTTTATTTTCTATTTTGAAAAGGAAATCTTCGAGAATGGGCAGAACTGGGTTGGAGCCGATGGCGCCGGCCGCAATCTGAAGTTGTTTGAGGAGATCGGAAGAGGCGATGCTGAATTTCATGTGTCGAATGGTTGTAGGTTTGCCTGAGTAGGGGCCAACGTTTCAAAAAATATACTAAAGACAGACAGAAAAAAACAAGGGCAACAAAAGCGATCCAAGGTAATGGTTTTCGCTGTTCAAACTAAAGTTGCGTTACTGTGTTTTGATCGGGCTACACTGATGGCTGCAAAAGTAAGTTTTTACGACTCCTTTTTGCGTTGAAAAAACTAACATTGTGTGGAAAAACGTGGGGAACCTACCTTCGCCCATTCCAATCAACCAACAAATATCTTTCTGTAACTGGTTAGGTGGTCGCGTCTGAGACAAAAATAGCTATTTTTTACCAGACAAAGCTGATTTTTATAGGCCGTATCCTCGCTATGGTCAAAAAAAAGGGCGAAGTATGGCGTAAAATGGGCCTTTTTGGGCCAGGCAACGTGCCAATTGATCAGTTACCTTTATTTAAACAATTTGTCAACCATTTAAGTCATGTTAAATCGCCGTTCGGCTCCCCTGGTCCATCAAGTTGGCCACTTACAGCTCCCGAAACCCCAGGTCTTGCGACTCGACAACGGCATACCCTTGTATGTACTCGATTTTCCGGGGCAAGAGGTGTTAAAAGTGGAGGTAGTATTCCGCGCTGGGCGCCCGCAGGAAGAAAAGCGGTTGGCAGCGCGTGCTACAGCTCGGTTGTTGAGAGAGGGCACCTCCAAGCGTTTGGGGGCAGAGATAGCAGAGCACTTTGATTTTTATGGCGCGTCGGTGAGTGTGCCCACCAACCTCGACACGGCCAATTTTCTGTTGTTTTCGCTGTCCAAATACGCAGCTGAAGTGATCCCCCTGTTTGCGGAGTTGTTGCGCGAGCCCAGCTTCCCCGAGGGCGAACTGGAGACTTTTCGACGTACCAGTACCCAAGAATTGTCGGTGGAGTTGGAAAAAGTTGAAACACTGGCTTACCGGAAGGTCACGGAATTAATATTTGGCGATCATCACCCCTATGGCTACAATTCTGTGGCAGCGGATTATACCACCATACAGCGTGAAGATTTGCAATATTTCTTTCACAAATGGTACACGCCATCAAATTGCCAACTCTTTGCCAGTGGCCATGTGGACACGGCCACCATGGACTTGCTCAACAAACATTTTGGTACCCCACGTCCAGAAACTTTTCTGCCGGAGACGTTGGTTTTTCCGCCTGTCCTACCTCCTGTTCCCATCGGAAAACCTTCGAAATTGGTTATTGCGCATCCCGGCTCGTTGCAAAGCGCCATTAAAATCGGGAGAAGAGCCTTTGGTCGAAACCATCCCGATTTCAATGGGTTGTTTGTGCTGAATACATTGTTGGGTGGTTACTTTGGATCGAGGTTGATGGCGAACATCCGTGAAAAAAAGGGTTTTACCTACAATATTTATTCCACGCTAGACGCGTATGTGAACGATGGCTGCCTGTACATTGCCTGCGAGGTTGATCCTGCCAATGCTGCAGCAACAGAAAAGGCCATCTTTGCAGAAATGAAAAAATTGCGTGACAAACTTGTGCCGCCTGCGGAGTTGGAAATGGTGCGTAATTACCTCTTGGGCATGGTACTCAATGGCATTGATGGCCCGATGAACACGTCAGACGTGGTACGCGGTATTATTGTGGAAGAATTACCCTGGAGTAGTTTCTCTGACATGGTTGATACCATTCGGGAGATAACGCCCGAGCAGGTGCAGGCACTCGCGCAGCGTTATTTGCAACCGGCAGATTTTTGGAACGTCACGGTGGGTTGAATGCGGCCCTGGTAATGGATTGGTTGCCGCCTACCTTGTAGCCATAAAACAAAGGGTGTTAAGGCAACAACGTAGGCGGTTCGTTTTTTGACATACTATGACCATTTTTTTACCGTACGCTGCAGTAGCCTGTTTCGCTTGGCAAAAAACGACTACTTATTAGTCTCAAACGCGACCACCTAATTTTTTTTGGTAGAATTAAAATTTCATCTTTTTTTTGAAGAAAGTACCCGATAATCTGCGTATTTTTGCCCCTTTACTGAAAAGTTTTCGATTGGGTGGGCTGCAAATTTCCTCTGGCATATAAAACCACCTTGCTTCACGTTCTAAACTGACCATTGTGTTCAATTTTCTTAAATTTTTTAAGCAGGAATTAGCAGTTGACTTGGGCACTGCCAATACACTCATCATGGTGGACGACATAGTAGTGGTGGATGAGCCTTCTATTGTCGCCATTGATCGACGTACAGGCGCGACCATTGCCACAGGGCATAAAGCCATGCAAATGCACGAAAAAACACATGAAAACATCAAGACGATTCGTCCGCTCAAAGATGGTGTCATTGCGGATTTTCAAGCAGCCGAGGCGATGATTCAGAGCATGATTAAGATGGTTGGGCGCAGGAATACGCTTTTCAGTCACTTAAAAATGGTTATCTGTATCCCCAGTGGTATTACAGAAGTTGAAAAACGTGCGGTATTTGATTCTGCCGACCACGTGGACAGCAAAGAAACATACCTCATCCACGAGCCAATGGCTGCCGCTTTGGGCATCGGATTGAACGTAGAGGAGCCCATTGGCAACATGATCATTGACATTGGCGGTGGCACCACCGAAATTGCGGTCATTGCACTGTCGGGCATCGTTTGCGATCAAAGTATCCGCATCGCTGGCGATGAACTCACCAATGATATCATGAACTACCTGAAACGCGAGCACAATGTGCTCATTGGTGAGCGTACTGCCGAACAAGTTAAGATTCACGTGGGATCTGCCTTGCACGAATTGGACAATCCGCCGCCTGATTTCCCTGTTAATGGCCGTGATTTGATGACAGGAATTCCCAAGCAAATCAAAATTAGTTACCAGGAAGTGGCCTACGCCCTTGATAAGAGCATCAGCAAAATTGAGGATGCAGTGCTGAAGGCGCTCGAACTTACCCCCCCTGAGTTGGCTTCTGATATTTACAAAACGGGTCTCTACCTCACTGGCGGTGGCGCTTTGCTCCGCGGTTTAGACAAGCGTCTGGAGGCGAAAACCAAGCTCAGTGTTCAAGTGGCAGATGATCCGCTCCGCGCAGTGGTGCGTGGTACTGGTTTAGCCCTCAAACACTCCGATCGGTTCTCGTTCCTGATCGATCGTAAGAGCGTATAACATTTACAGCTGACTGGCATTATTGCCGTTTACTCCTCCCCATTCTAATACTCAACACGTACACATGGGTCGGCTTTTCCAGCTCCTGCTCCGAAACGGAGGATTCGTAACACTGGTATTTGTGGAGTTGTTTTGCTTCGTCCTTATGGTGCAATACAACTCCACACAATCCGTTATTTGGGCCAATACTACTGAGATTTTTGGTGGCAAAGTACTGGAGAGGCGACAGACCGTTTCAGATTACTTTGGTTTGCGCGAACAGGTAGACAGCCTGAATCAAATTGTGGACAGCCTACAGTCGCGCCTGTCCAATGCTCGCTTGGTGCAGGTGTCTGTTCAGGATACTTTTTACCAGGTTAATTATGATTCGCTGACGCTGAACGACTCTATTCGGCGGAAGACGATTCGTCCATTGTACGAGTTTGTTTCGGCAAAAGTGGTTGGGAACTCAATCACCAGTGTCAACAATTGGCTCATTATCAACCGGGGCAGCAATGATCATGTGGCCCCGCACATGGCTGTGATAAGTCCGAATGGTGTGGTGGGAGTTGTCCGGCACGTGAGCGAAAATTTCTCCATTGCCATGTCAGTACTGCACCGACAAACACGGATCACCGCGTCACTCCCCAAACAAAACACCTTTGGTTCTCTGATGTGGGAGGGTGGCAACCCCCATGTGATGACGCTGAAAGATATTTCCAAACATTTTCAAGAGCAGATACACCCTGGTGACCCAGTGCTGACCAGTGGGTACTCCACCATGTTTCCCAAGGGTATTTCGGTGGGTACAATTATCACCAAACCAGAGCCTGACCCGGAAAATCCGCATTTTTTGGTGGTCAAAGTACAACTGAGTCAAGATATGTCGAACGTAGATGCTGTTTCCATTGTCCGCAATCTTTTTTCTGGGGAGTTGGACAGCCTGAAATCACAGATAAAGCAATGAATAGCGGTGTATTTCCAAGTATTTGGCGGTTTTTCGGCTTGGTCGCCGTACAGGTTCTGTTGTTAAAGCAGATAGGGTTGTCCATTGATTCAGCCTATTTCAACGTGCTTTTGTATCCGTTGTTCATCTTGTTGCTGCCTTTGCAATTGTCGCCGAATTTTATGGTATTGCTGGGTTTTGCGGTTGGCATGGCGGTGGATATTTTTTACGCTTCACCGGGTGTTCACGCGAGTGCTGGGGCGTTTTCAGGTTTTGCGCGCAGCTATATTGTGGGCGCTTTTGCCCCAAAGGGAGGGTACACCTCCAAAGAACCTGTGTTTACGCCCGCTTATGTTACGTGGCAAACATTTATACAAGGATCGGCGGTGTTTTTTTTCTTCCACTTATTTTGGTTTTTTTCCGTGGATGCGTTCACGTTTGTATTTTTCAACTCCATCATCTTGAAAACAATGGTGTCTTGGGGCTTGACCATGGTATTTGTACTGTTGTATGCGGCCATGTTTAATCCTAAAAATTAGTAATCAGTTACAAAACTTTACCCTCGACCAATTGAAACCTTCTAATTAGGTATGAAATCCGGCCTCAATCGTCAGTTTGATATCCAGCGAATTTTCCTGGTATGTGCAGTTGTCTTGATTGCCAAGGCTGCACAATTGCAAATTTTTGATGATTCTTTCCGCCGCAGGGCCGACGCAACGACCATTGAAAACCTAACGGTTTACCCACCTAGGGGTTTGGTGTATGACCGCAACGGCGCCCTAATTATCAACAACGAAGCCACCTACGACCTCATGGCCACCTACCAACTGGTGGATTTTAAAAATATGAATATCCCTAAGTTCTGTGGTATTCTTGGCATTACAGAAACTGAATTCAAACAATATTTGACAAAAGACTGGAAAAGCGGCAAGTTTTCCCGTTCTGTTCCTTTTGTTTTTATCAAAAAAATGGCGCCCCAAACCTATGCGCGTTTACAGGAAAGCCTATATGAATTTCCTGGTTTTTTCGTGCAAGTGCGGAATATTAGGGGCTATCCGCACCGGGTTGGCGCGCATGTTCTCGGGTACATCAATGAGGTGGACCCCCGGGATATTGATCGGTCCGATGGCAAGTATGAAACCGGCGATTACATCGGAGCAGCCGGTATTGAAGCGGAATACGAAGATTATTTGCGCGGTAAAAAGGGCGTAACATCCCTCCTCCGTGACAATATAGGCAGGATCGTGGGTAAATATAAAAACGGGGAATTGGACACCGCATCGGTTGCCGGACATGATCTGTTGTCGTCCATCGACATTCGCCTCCAAGAATATGGTGAGTACCTGATGCAGAATAAAACAGGCAGTGTTGTGGCCATTGATCCTCAAACAGGTCAGATACTTTGTATGATCAGCGGGCCAACCTACGATCCAAATCTTCTGATTATGACCCAGGATCGCGGACAAGAATTCAGCCGTTTGCTCACACACCCGCTCAAGTACTTTTTTGATAGAACGGTGATGGCAAAGTACCCGCCCGGATCTATTTTTAAAACGGCTGTTTCGCTGGCAGGCTTGCAAGAAGGGGTGATTTACGCGGATGCCGGCTTCAATTGTAGCGGTGGCTATACTTACGCGGGAAGGACGTACAAATGCCACCACAGTGGCCACCTCAATGGTGTGGTAGATGCCATTTCGCATTCCTGCAACACCTATTATATGAGTAAATACCGCGACATCATTGATCATTTTGGGTATTCCAACCCACAACAAGGTCTTGATGTCTTCAATAAATACCTCAAAGAGTTTGGGTTTGGGCAACGGCTGGGTATAGACTATCCAAACGAGAGCCCGGGGGGATTTCCAACCTCGGCGTATTACGATAAATTATACCCCAAAAAATTGGGGGGCTGGCACTCGCCAACCATCATGTCTTGCGGCATAGGTCAAGGTGAATTGCAACTCACCACGCTACAAATGGCCAATTTTGCGGCCTGTATTGCCAACAGAGGATATTGGTACGCACCCCACCTTGCCATGAAATTTAAAGATGGAACGGCCATCCCAGATCGTTTTTTTGTCAAACACGAGGTGCATGTTGACCGTCGCCACTTCGATACCGTGGTGGAGGGTATGTCCCAGTGTGTTACCAGTGGTACCGCCCGCATTGCTGAGGTTCCCGGGCTTGATATTTGCGGCAAAACAGGTACCAGCCAGAACCCCCACGGCGATGATCACTCGGTATTTTTTGCCTTTGCCCCCAAAGTAAACCCCAAGATTGCCATTGCTGTGTACGTTGAAAATGCAGGGTGGGGGGCGTCATTTGCTGCACCCATAGCCGGACTGATGATTGAGCGGTTTCTCAACGATACCATTGCAACCGACCGAAAACACATTGAAGACAATATGGCGAAGGCCAATCTGATAAATAAATTTTTGGCCAACAAGGCTTCTGCTAAAATCAGGGCAAGGGCTCCCGCTCCCAAAAGAGACAGTATCCCCAATCCGGAAGACTTGCCCAGCGATGAGCCTGAAGGCACAATCCCAACCACCGGCAACAGTACCGGGACGGGGCAAAAGAAACGATAGTAGCTTAGAAATTTACCAGTTCTATGTCGAAAATCAGCACAGAGTTGGCGGGAATATCGCCCACACTTTGAGCGCCATACCCGAGGTTTGAAGGAACAAAAAAAGTGCCTTTCCCACCTTTTTTAAGGAGTGGAATACCTTCTTGCCACCCTAAAATGAGGTTCTTGAGCGGGAAAGTGGCTGTATTATTTCCCGTAGTTTCGTCGAAAACCATGCCATTCAGGCGGTAGCCTTTGTATTTTACAGTGACTGTTGACTGCAAATTCGGGTGACCGCCACTGCCTTCTTGGGTGATGATATAATACAACCCGGAAGGTGTGGAGGTGGCTGTCAGGTTGTTGTCAGCGAGGTAACCCTCAATTTTTTCCATGTCACTCTGGTCTTTACAAGAGAGCACACTGAGGCTGGAAATAGCCAGTAAAAGCAGAAAATTGCGCATTGTTGTCGTATTGAAACGCGAAGGTATGCTATTCAGGTAAAATGAAGAACAAGTTGCGGTTTTCAACAAAGTAACTGGTTCGGTGGTCGCGTCTGGGACAAAAAAATGAACCTTTTTGGGCCATACAGCGTGCCACCTAACCGGTTACGCAACAAAAGCCGCCGTTTGTGCGAGGTGTTCCGTATTTTTGTACGCGACAGTTTCAACATTGCTAGAATTGGCAATAATTTGTCACCAATCATGGGCAATACCCCCTTAGAAATGTGCTTTTTTTGCCGATTCTTGACCAAACACAGACAATTACCAGGCAGCGATTGGGGAATTTGAGCAGTCTGGCTACATTTGAGCGATTTATTTGAAGACAAAGATGAAGTTAACACTCCTTTCTGCAGCGGCCTTGTTGATGGCCTTGCCCCTTTTTGCACAGGCGCCAGTCAACGATGCCTTCAACTGCAACACTATGGTTGATTTGGGCGTTGCCCCCGCTTGCCCGGGTACGGTATTCACCAACGTCAATGCTACGCCGAGTATTATTGCCACGCTTGACACGGTTTCGTGCTTCAATAGCGCCACGGCTGAGCGTGATGTGTGGTTTAAATTTACGTGCTCAGACACCCTTTTTGACTACCGTATTCACCTCAAATCGGCTGGTGGCACTCCCATTACAAATGCAGAGTTTGCCGTTTACCGCGGTGACTGCCAGTTCAACGGGCTTGGCGAGGTTGCTTGTGTGCGGGCCAATGTGGGGGAAGATTCTATCTCTGTTGATCTTTTTGGCCTGACCCCCAACGAATTATACTATATTAGGGTGTCGGATTGGTCGTCAACAGCCGCACCAAATTCGGGAGAATTCACCCTTTGTGTGGATAAGATTCCGCCCATATTGACCATCAACCAGGGAGGTTCGCCGCTTTGTATGGGTACTTTGTACGATACCGGAGGCGCCAATGGGGACTACAGCTCAAACGAAGATTTTACATTCGTGATTTGTCCTGAACAACCCTCTGAATGTATCGCCTTTACCTTGGAGTATTACCACCTGGAGCCTAGTTTGCCCCAGTCCTTTCCCCCAGGGCAAGGGGATCAACTGTCATTTTATGATGGCCCTACTGTGAACAGCCCACTGTTGGCATCGCTTGATGGTGCAGGGTTTTCCCAAGAGAATATTGCCGGTGGCGGTGGTGTTTGTTTTCAGGTACATGCCACCAGCGGTTGCCTTACTGTTCGTTTTGAATCGGATGGTTCTGTGCAGGAAGAAGGTTGGAAGGGTACTTGGGCTTGCAGCTCAGATCCTTGTAAAACCGAAGAAGTCATCAACATTGACACCTCGTTTGCCGCATCTGATATTGAAGGTGCGGTATCCACAGGCGGCGCTATGGTGACGGTCACCGCTGTAAACTGTCCGCAGGGAGGTATGGGAACATTCCAATACCCCTCTGATCAGAATGCCCTCAACATGCAGAAAGGGCTATTGCTTACCTCTGGCCAGGCGCTGAATGCGCTCGGACCCAACAATGGCGGCGGTACGAGTTCCCAGAATGCCCCATTTTTCTCCGAAGATCCCGGTGATCCAGACCTTCAATACCTTTCAGCAGAATACGGGAGCGGCTCTACTTCCTACGATGTCTGTATCGTGGAATTGGATGTATTTGCGGCTACCAATGAGGTTGTTTTCGAATATGTTTTTGGATCGGAGGAGTATCCGGAATACGTTTTTTCGCCGACGGGTTTCAATGATATCTTTGCTTTTTTGGTCAGTGGCCCCGGCATAGTAGGGGATCCCAACCTGACCAACAGCGCCATTAACATAGCCGTATTGCCCAACACGGCTACCTTGGTGCAAATTGACAGTGTGAACAATCAAGTCAATTGGCAGTACTACCGCAACAATGAACTCAGCCAAACAATTGAATATGACGGACTTACCGCTGATTTGTTGGGGGTGAAAAAAAGCCTCACAGCCCGCGTTCCGGTAACACCATGTAATACGTATCACTTGAAACTTGCCATCGCCGACCGCGGCGATGAATCTTTTGACTCCGGCGTTTTTGTTTCTGAAATCAAGGCCGGTTCTCCGGATATTAAAATCGCCTTTAGCAGCGGGGTAGATTATTTTATTGAAAACTGCACAGGCAGCAATGATACCCTTTTCTTAACCCTTGACAAAGTGCCGACCGAGGAAACGACCTTCAATATTGGCATCGGCGGTACCGCTACGGAAGGGCTTGACTATGTGTTGAATATTCCACCTTCGATCACCTTCCTGCCCGGGCAGCAAACCTTGGCATTCCCAATCATCCCTTTGGTGGACAACCTGGTGGAAGGCGCTGAATTTATTACCGTGACCCTCTCACGCAACTATGGATGCGGTGAAGTAGCCCTGAAATCAGTAAAGGTTCAGATATTGGACAACGTGTTGGTGCAGGTGGAAGGCGGTGATACACTGACCATGTGCAAGGGTGATTTCCTTCAACTAACGGCCACTGGCGCCAGTAATTATGTTTGGGAACCTCAGGACCAAGTCAGCAATGCCTATATCCCAAATCCTTTTACATCTCCATCCCAGAGCCTTTGGTTGGAATTGACCGGATCTGTGGGCGCTTGTCTCGACAAAGATTCGGTCTTTATTCGGGTTATCAGTCCTAGCATTGAAGCCATAAGCTTGACGCCCAATACCATTTGTCTTGGGGGAACGGTGGCATTACAGGCCACGAGCAGTGAACCCAATATTTCTTGGTCGCCCGCTGTTGGCCTTGACGACCCAAACAGTGCAACGCCAATGGCCTCACCAACCTTCCCGGTCACCTATACGGCAACTGTCAACTTGGAGGGCTGTACCGTACAAGCATCTGTGAGTATTATTGTGGATACCCTTTTCTTCCCCAATGTTATTGATGACTTGTTACAATGTCAGAATTTTCCGGTCCAATTGGCCAATACGCTGAATACGACCAATCTATACGCTTGGGAGCCAACAACAGGTTTGAGCGATCCGACGGTGTCTGGTCCCATCGCACTGCCTGATCAGTCAACCACTTACGTGCTGACAGCCACCAGTATCAACGGGGTGTGTGAACAAAAAGATACGGTCGTTTTGAGCATTACACCGGCGGATGTTGATATTCTTGGCCCAGATTCCCTCAAAATATGCCTTGGCGCGGATTCTATTGAATTGATGACCCAGGTAACTCCAAATGGCTTCTTGGTCAACTGGTCCCCGACGGATTATCTGAGTAGCAGCACAGGGGCTTCCGTCAAAATAGCACCGCTGGAGTCGGTGACCATTACGGCCTCGTACCAAGTGGCTGGTTGCCCACCGGTGTTGGACTCTGTGTATATCCGAGTAGATAGTCTTCCTGATTTGACTATTTTTGCCGTGCCTGAAAAGGCATTCTATTGTCCAGGAGACACAATATACTTGCTCTCAAATTTGTACAATCCTGGGAATGCAAGCAGTGGATTTCCGGGGATTCACCACCAATGGGATCCTTTCGGGACACAGCTTACCCCATTGGATAAATATCAAATGATTCTCATCGCCACAGATACCAATCTGTACAAGCGAACAACTACCATCGGTGCGTGTTCTGAAACTGCCACCATTCTTATCAATGTTCCGGCGCCACCGCTCCTGCCCTATACCGTTCAGCCAAACCCAATTTGTCCCGGCGACGAGGCGCAAATAGTGGTGACCCCCAGTCCGGTAGGCACCACCTTGGAGTGGGATGAGGCATCTGCCGGCACGCTCAGTTGTAATGATTGTGGTAACCCAATCGCTACGCCGCTTGTGACAACTACTTACCACGTGACCACCCCAGACGCGCTCTGTCCCAGTGGGGCAGATATTGTTGTGCAGGTGGCGCCATTGCCCACGTTGAATTTGGTAGATCAGACATCCTGTGCCGGTGATCCGAAACAACTCAACAGTACCAATGAAAGTGATGTGACCTATCAATGGACGCCAGGGCTCTTTCTGAATGATTCAATCATCGGGAATCCAACGGCTACCCCAACCCAACCGGGGGTGTACACCTACCATGTGGAGGCTGACAAAAACGGGTGTAAAGTAGAGGGATTGGTGACACTTACCAGTTATATCGCCGATATCGTGGTGACAACACCACCCCAAAACGTATGTGCCGGTACGCCGCTTTCACTGGCTGCCACCACCACAGGAACTGCCGGCACCATTGGTTGGTTGCCCGCCGGACCGGACGTGGTACCCACTGAAACCACTACCTATACGGCGACGTTGTTTTATGGCATGGGTTGTGTGGATCAAGACGATGTCACCATTAATGTTATTCCATTGCCGCTGTTGGACCTTGCCAACAACCCAGTCTCTTGCGCAGGTGCGCCAGTGATTCTCAACAATACCAATGAACTAGGGGTTTCGTACACTTGGACGCCGCCATCGTTTTTGAACAGTGCTGTGGTGGGGAACCCAACGGCCACACCGACCCAACCAGGGGTGTACACGTACCAAGTGGAGGCGAACCGTGCCGGGTGTAAGACCCTCGGTACGGTTACCTTATCGGCTTACAATGCCACTATTGCTGTGACGACTTTGCCGCAGGATGTATGTGCCGGAACGGCGCTTACCCTCACGGCTACCACCACAGGTTCACCAGGTACCATCAACTGGTCGCCCGCTGGGCCCAATGTGTTGCCCACATCGCCCGTCACGTATATCGCTACCTTGGAGTATGGTGTTGGTTGCTCGTATAAAGACAGCGTTGCCATCAATGTTATCCCCTTGCCGGTGTTAAATCTGGCAGTGAATCCATCGGTTTGTTTGGGAACAGGTGTGTCCCTGAACAGCAGCAATGACCCCGGGGTCGTGTATTTCTGGACGCCTACCAACGGACTGAGCAATCCCGCCATCGGCAATCCGGTCGCTACGCCTTTGGTCACCACGCCATATCACGTAGAAGCAACCAGCATTCAAGGCAGTTGTAAATCAGAAGGAGATGTGACGGTAAATGTTGCCAATGCCAGTGTGAGCGCCGGGGTTGATCAAACAGTCTGTTTTGGGGCTATCGCTACGTTAACTGCTGTTGTGACGGGCACCGGTGGTGGTACCATCCAATGGACGGGTAACCAATCGGGCAACCCCATACAAGTACAACCTTCTATTGATCAACCTTACACGGTTACCTACCTTTATGGTCCTAACAACCTCTGTTCTGATGTGGACGATGTGACTATTTTTGTTGGAGAAGCCTTGGGACTCAGCAATATCACGGGACCGGAAGATTCTATTTGTGCCGGTGGTTCGGTGCTGATGAAAGTTTCCATTACCGATGGGGCTGGTACAATTTCTTGGCTGGCAAACGGGGTTGTAATCCCAGGGCAAACACTTGACTCCGTCATGGTTACGCCACAGGGCAGTACTGTAGAATACAAGGCCGTATTGACAGATGCGAATGGTTGTTCGGCGATTTCTGAACCTTTCACGGTGAATACCAAAAAATGCTTTGAGGTGCCCAATGCTTTCACACCAAACGGCGACACAGCAAATGATACATTTGGGCCACTTTTCCTTGGGGGCAAGGCAGAAGTGCTCAGTTTTAGTGTGTACAATCGTTGGGGACAAAAAGTATTTGAGTCAACACCGCAACAGATAGATTGGGATGGTAAGCAAGACGGCAAAGATGCCTCTAGCGATGTTTATGTGTACACCATGCGCGTTCGATTTGGCAATGGCGATGAAGAAACCCGTTCTGGTGAAGTGACATTGCTGCGGTAATTTTTGAAAGATGCAGCGACCATAAAATGGCCGTGTTTGACCTATTTTGGGTCAGGCGCGGCCATTTTTTTGGTAATAGGTAGCGTACTGGTTCGCAACTAGGAGGCGTTGAAAATTTGTAACTGGTTAGGGTGGTCGCGTTTGAGACAAAAAAATGGGCCTTTTTTGGCCAGACAATGTGCCACCTAAACAGTCACGAAAATTTAATTTTGCGGTGATCGTTCAAACAAACCACACAACCAATTCCCCCTGCTGTTCATCCATTTTTTGTCAAAGCCGGCAGCGGATGCCGCATTTGTAACAATTTCGTCATCTTCGAGCAGGATGCCGGATATCAAGAGCCATCCGCCGGGTTGTAATAGACTGGCCAGTACGGGCAGTGATTCAAGGATGACCGGTCGGTTAATATTCGCCAGAATACCGTTGAAGTCACCTCCTTCTACGGCTTCTAGGGTGCCGCAGCGCGTTGTAACATTGTCCACGTCGTTGGCGATACAATTTTCAACGGTGTTGCGGTACGATTCCGGTTCAATATCCACGGCTTCCAGGGCAACAGCACCCAATTTTGAGGCAAGGATAGCAAGAATCCCGGTTCCGCACCCAAAATCCAACACTTTAGCGCCCGTTAAAGGGAGTTTTTCCAATGCGGCGATACATTGCCAAGTGGTTTCGTGGTGCCCCGTTCCGAAAGCCATTTTGGGGTTGATAACAAGTTCCCATTTTACGCCTGCAATGGGGGCGTGAAAATCTGCCCGAACCGCGCAAAAGTCTCCCACAATCACCGGGTGAAAATTGGATTCCCAGATTTCATTCCAATTTTGTCCGGGGATGAAAGTTTTATGCCAAGAAAAATCAAATTCTTCTGCAAGTGATTCCAGCAGGGGCTCCACCGCCGATCCGTCGGCCCTGGCAGGAAGGTACGCCGCTATGCCTGTTTCATTGTCTTCAAACGTGTCAAAGGGCACGTCTGAAAGATAGGCAACGAGGATTTGGGCGGTCTCAGGATCGGTCAGGATGTCGTATCGATAGTAGTCCATGGTAGGCGGAAATTGTCAAAAAAAGGTATGTAGTGAACGGAAAATAACGAATATGGATTGGCTTTTTAGCGAAAAATCAAAATTTTATTTGAAGTTATCGCAAATAATTTTCACATTTGGGCTTGGATTTGCCTCACGCCAATCAGGTGCAAAATTAGTCGGAATATGGTGCCAGAGTATTGGTACCACCCGTAAATACTGCTATTCTTATCCACCAACATAAAAAATGAACAATCGACGCAGTTTTATCCGCCAAACAGCCGCTTTGCTGGGAAGTGTTGCATTACACCAGAATTTTGCAGCAGCATTTCCGGCCTTTCCCCAACCCTTTGACCCAACCACTTTTCCCAGTGATCAGTCAGAGGATGATTTCTGGCGGCAAATTCGCTTGGCCTATGCTGCGAGCCCCTCGATCATCAACCTTAACAACGGCGGGGTAAGTCCAGCGCCCCGGGCCACCATGGATGCGTTGGATTATTACAACCGCATGTGCGCTGAAGCGCCGTCTTACTATATGTGGCGCATCCTGGACCAGGATCGAGAGCCGTTGCGTGAAAACCTTGCCACCATCGCCGGGGCAGCAGTGGATGAAATTGCGATCAATAGAAATGCCACAGAAGCCTTGAATTCGATTGTATTTGGCTTGGATTTCAAACCGGGCGACGAAGTAGTACTGTCGAAATATGATTACCCCAACATGATCAATGCCTGGAAACAACGCGAAAAACGGGACGGGATCAAACTCGTTTGGGTGGACCTCGACCTGCCTTCTGAGGATGAAGATTACCTCGTAAAGGCTTACACTTCCAAGTTTACAGACAAGACAAAACTGGTGCACGTCACCCACATCATCAACTGGAATGGCCAGATTCTTCCAGCACGTCGCCTTGCCGATGCCGCCCACGAAAGGGGCATCGAGGTGCTACTCGATGGGGCGCATTCATTCGCTGTGCTCGATTACAAAATACCCGACTTGGGATGTGACTACTTTGGCACGAGTCTGCACAAATTTCTTTGCGGCCCTTTTGGTACCGGCATGCTGTGGATTCGCAAGGATAAAATTGAACGGGTTTGGCCTTTGTTGTCGAACAATGAACCAAACAGCGGCGATATCCGAAAGTTTGAAAGCTTGGGCACCCGGAGCTTCCCCATTGAAATGGCCCTTGGCTATTCCATTGATTTACACAACTTAATTGGCGGTGAACGCAAGCAAAAACGACTGCATTACCTCAAAAATTATTGGATGTCGCGGGTGCGCGATGTGCCTGGTATCAAGTTTTATACCTCGCCCAACCCAAAATGGAGCTGCGCCATCGGAAACTTTGGGTTTGAAGGCAAAAAACCGGTCGAAATTGCCGATAAATTGTTTAATCAATACAAAATTCACACGGTGGCCATTGATTGGGAAAAGATAAGCGGGGTACGGGTAACCCCCAATGTGTACACCTTGACGGAAGAATTAGACAAACTGGTAAAAGCAATCCGTGCCATGGGCGCTGGATAGGATTTATGTGGCAGATGCCCGTTCTAGGGTGGCAAGGAGTGCCAAAGCAGAGCCCTTGTACGGTAGGATACCGCCCTTTGGTATCCTTGGAAGTTGTACCTGTTCGTTGGATGGTTGTGGCAGTATAAGCCAAGGAACAGTCCGGGAAATCAATGGCGGTATGGCAGAGGTCAGTTCGGGATCCGAGCCCACAACACCCGTGCCCAACAGGGTGCCAGCAGGATGCACGGCTGTGAATATATCGTCCATTTGTACCCGCAAACAATAACGGTTGATCAATCGTTTGGCTGTTGGTCCGATGGCGGTGGATAAGCGCCACTGGCGGAAACGCTGCTCATCCCAAGCCCCATCTGTGTCCCAAGCAATTTTGCCAATGGGTGCCCTAAAATAGTGGCGTTGGTCATATACCCAAGCCTGCCATTCCGATGATGATTTTGCCACAACCAGCCATGTTTTTGCGCCTGAAACAACGTTTTTTCGCAGGTCTTGCATGTTCAATAGGGTAGGGCGGTACAGTTGGGTAAACACCACCTGCTTCGGTTGCGTGTTGCACAACTGTGCCAATCTCCGGCATCTTGCAACAGTGTCTTCCATTGCTTGTAGGAATTGTACCGCCAACTTAGAATCTTGGATGATGACCACATGGTCACACTGCGCTGCCCGGGTCCAGTTGTACGATCCGGTAAGTACTCGACAATCATCTGCAACCGCACATTTGTGATGGAGCAAATCTCGGCCAATATAGGCCAACACGTTAGCCCCAGCAGCTTCTAGGCGCTTAAAATCAAGTCCGTCGAATCTAAAATTGACTTGGTCAAAGTTGACCATTAGGCTAACAGATACCCCTCTGGCACAGGCATCTAGCATGGTTTGAAAAATCAAAGGGTGGGTAAACCAACAAATGCCGACCCAGAGACTGAACCTGGCCGTTTCGATGAACGAAATGACGGCAGTATCGCAGTGCTGAAAGGTGGCTTTGTGCATCGTTTAAAGGGTATATGCTTTCAAAGTTAACCATCTTAAACGAAAAATACAAGGTAACCGGTTACAATACATGCTATTATCGATCTAAACAGCGAGCAAAAAGACACTTTTGGAACCTAAAGTCTGCGGCACTGTTTGACTTGTTCTGTATTTTATTGCCAAACGGCGTGTCGTTTTACAACCAGTTGGGTGGGCCACGTCGGACAGTAAAAAACGTCTATTTTATGACAAAATATGCCCATTTTTTGACAATATTGCTGCTACGGTCTGTGAAATTCGCTCCATCTACCAAAAAACGCCTACTTTTTTTGTCTCAGACGCGACCACCTAATCTACCATTTTTTTTCACATCTTTGCACCGCGTGAACACCGCAAAATGACTATGTTTAACATTAATAATCTCTTCCTAGTGCTCTTGGCAAGCCTTCTTCTGGCGGGCGTTTCCTGTGAAACCACCACGTATCAGGGTGGTGAGCGGCTTTATAAAACCATGTGCGCCAATTGTCACATGGATTCTGGGGAGGGCTTGGGAACATTGATACCACCGCTTGCCGGTTCTGATTACCTGGGAAAAAACCTCGACAAGTTGCCCTGTATTGTCCGCTATGGTTTGCGTGATTCCATCACGGTCAACGGCAAGATATATGGCGAAAACATGGCGGGTATGCCGGGGTTGTCAGATATTCAAATCACCAATTTATTGAATTATATCAACAGCGCTTGGGGCAACAACAATCCCCCGTATAGTTTTGAGGAAGTGCAGCGTTTAATGGGGCAATGCAACAAATGAGGGTGCGCACATTTTTGTAACGGGTTGGGTGGTCGCGTCTGAGAAAAACAGGGCATTTTTTGACCTAAAATATTGATAATTAACCATTTGCTATTTTTAAAAGTACCCTTTTTTTGTTCATTAAAAGTAACTGGTTAGGTGGCACGCTGTCTGGCCCAAAAAGGCCCATTTTCCGCCATACTTCGCAGATTTTTTTGACTGTAGCGATGCTACGGCCTGCAAAAATCTGCTTCGTCTGGCAAAAAATGGCCACTTTTTTGTCTCAGAGGCGACCACACTAACCAGTTACCATTAAAATTAAAATTATGCGTTCCATCACTTGCCTCACGGCTGCTTCGCTGCTGCTTTTCAGCACTGTTTTCGCCCAGAAAACCTATACACCAGACTGGGAATCGCTCGACAAGCGTGCCACGCCTGAATGGTGGACCGATGCAAAATTTGGAATTTTTATCCACTGGGGGGTGTATGCAGTGCCGGCTTTTACCAAAAAAGGAAATTATGCAGAGTGGTACCAAAATTCTCTTCATAACAACAACCACGATGGCCTCGTACAGGAATATCACGAGAAAAATTTCGGCCAACGTACGTATTACGATCTCGCGGAAGATTTTCACGCCGAATTGTTTGAACCGGAAGAATGGGCCAAATTGTTTGAGGATGCCGGGGCCAAATATGTCGTCCTTACTTCCAAACACCACGATGGCTACTGTCTCTGGCCCAATGAACAGGCATCCCTTACCTGGGGCTTTCCCTGGAGCAGTGATGTAGTCGGCCCGAAACGCGACCTGGTGGGCGATTTGTTCAGTGCAATCAACAAAACCAGCGTGAAGCCCGGCCTGTATTTTTCGCTCTACGAGTGGTACAATCCCCTTTGGCAATTTGATAAAGAAAAATATGCCCGCGAACACGCGATACCCCAACTCCACGACTTGGTAAATAGGTACAGCCCATGGGTTGTTTGGGCCGATGGCGACTGGGATGCTACGCCAGACCAGTGGAAATCACCGGATTTTCTCGCTTGGTTGTACAACGACAGCCCTGTTCGCGACAGCGTTGTCGTGAACGACCGCTGGGGAAGTGGTGTTCGATTTAAACACGGCGGTATTTATACCCCTGAATATCAACCGGATATCGATTTTGAGAACCACGCTTGGGAGGAAAGTCGGGGCATGGGCCATTCTTACGGTTACAACCGCGCAGAAGATGCTTGGGATTACAACTCTTCTCAGTCCATGGTGCTTCACTTGGTCGACAAGGTGTCGCGCGGCGGTAATTTTCTCCTCGACATTGGCCCAGATGCCCACGGCAATATTCCGCCCATCATGCAGGACCGTTTATTGGACATAGGGAAGTGGCTCAGCATCAATGGAGAGGCCATTTACAACACCCGCCGGTGGCGTACACCCAGCCAATGGGGCGAAGGTCGCCGCGATTGGAAACCTGAACTGACGGAAGGCTGGAAGACAGGAGGAGACGCCCTGCTGAAACAAACAGTTGATCCTGAGCCGGGGTTTGCCGTAAAGGAACTTTTTTTCACATGGAACCCAAATAGCAATGCGGTATATGCGATTTTTCCACGTTGGCCGGACAATGGGAAATTGACCATAAATGGGTTGAAAATACCTTCCAGTGGCACAGAAACCACGTTATTGGCCACGGGTGAAAATCTTCAAACAGACAATGTGGATGGCAATCTGGTGGTGACCCTGCCCGATTACAACCCCAACAACATCAAAAGCAACCACGCGTATGTTGTTAAAATTTCAGGCATTGGTGCGTTCACGGCCAAGCCAGAAATAGCGGTTACGTACGATCCAAAAACTGTAAAACCTTCAGTTTCCATTACTTGCAGTACAGCAGGAGCCGTCGTGCGCTACACCACCGATGGCTCAGAGCCCACCGAAATTTCGCCCATATTTTCCGCAGCCTTTGTGCCAGTATCGGTTTGTACTGTCCGCGCCAAAGCCTTTAAGTCGGGTATATTGTCGAGCCATGAAATGGCCACCGATGTTGCGCGCTATGATTTAAAGCCAGCCATGGCTTTGTTGCGCGCACCCGAACCAGGCCTTAACCTGCAGGTCACCAGTGTAGAAGACAAATACACGGCTGAAAGTGTACAGAAGGGGGTGGTGCAAAAAAGGGAAGTGGTGACAGGTATTAAAATGGATCCTATTTGCGAAGGCAAATGCGGTATGATTTGGAAGGGTTATCTGGACATTCCGGAAACAGGTGGATATCAATTTTACACAGAATCAGACGATGGCTCTACACTCCACCTCGACGGTGATTTAGTTGTAAACAACGATGGGGAACACGGAATGGAAGAAAAATCGGGTATTGTCAACCTCCAAAAAGGATGGCACAGTATTAAAATCGTCTATTTTAATTCCGGTGGCGGCGGTGGCATAAAAGTGCGTTATGCACCTCTTGGTACCGAAAAAAGTGATATTCCAAACGAGATGATGGGGCACTAAGACTGTTAAGACCGTTTTTACCCTACATTCAGGGCCTTTCTGCGCGACCACCATTTTACCCCTTCGTACCAAATGACGCTCGCAAAACCAATGCTGCCACAAACGGTTAGCTGGTACGTACTCAGGGCTTCGAAATCGAAAAACCTTGCCAGCGGTTGAATGTATAACAGCGACCAGATGATGAGCAGGGTAGCGCCGATCATGAGGGGGACTAGGTTGTTTTTGTATCGAATGGTGGTCAGGATGCTGTAGAAAAAAGAGCGGTTTACCAAGGTCAGGAAGATGTTGGCGGCAATGAGTACCGTGAACACCATCGCCCTCGTGCGTGATTCGCTGAAGCCCTGACCTACTGCGTATTGGTACGCGAAAAGCGTGCCGGCTGTTATGGCCAGTCCCTGAACAATACTCGTGGTGAGTTCATGCCAGTTAAAAAAGGTGGCCGTAAATGGCCGAGGTTTTTGTGCCATGGTATTTTTTTCCATCGGTTCGTTTTCATAGATGATGGAGCAGGTGGGTCCCATGATCAACTCTAAAAAAATGATGTGTACCGGCGA
>CAIZLM010000210.1 GCA_903933805.1 uncultured Bacteroidota bacterium
CGTTGGTGGCGTCCCCGCCACCAACAACGGCAGGGGCACTCACTCCAGCTTGTCAAAGTGCAGCCAAGAATTTTCGTGAAAAATAGGTGCCGATTAAAAAAATAAATTTAGATTTGCGCAATATTATTACAATTTCACTGCTTTCGCTTTTTGTTGGCGGATTTGGGGGCTTGTAACAGTCCTGCACATGGGGTTCGTCCCGTTTTTTTTAATATTTTCGTCGTTATTTTTCACCATAATATCTATCAATAAAGCATGAAAAAAAATACAAAAGTTGGCTTTTCGCTGGGGCGAAAGGCCTTGTCTTCAATTAAAGGGGCATATTTCCACGGTGGATTGCCTTCTTTGTTCCTCTTGGTGTTCTTGTGCATGGGTTCTATGACCCTGCAAGCGCAATTCGCCGGGGGTATTGGCCGCGGCGATATTGTCGGGCCTTTCTCAAACACCACGGAAATGAGCGCCCCTGCAGGCTATATCGTAGCCAGTACGGACGTTAAAAACGTGCTTACCCTGACGCTCACAGCCACAGGGGTTCGTATTTCTGACTTACACACCGCAGTGAGCGGCAACAACCTGATCATCACGGCAACCAACACCAAAAGTGAAATTGTGTTGGATGGTGCCATTCCCATGGGGATCACCACCGATGGTACGTCCACGGTAACGGTTGACTTGACTACCGTTACGGGATTTGCCGGACTTGCTGTTGTGGGTGGCGCTGCTGCCGACACGGTGGTGATTGGCAGTGGCGGCATCGACCTGAGTGTCACGCCTGCGGGTGCTGCCAATCAGTTGGTGCGCATTGATTTGGGTGCAGCTTATACGAATATCCTCGAGGCACCGAACACCATTGTTTCCAAGGCTGGTGGCGCTATTGAGCTCAAAAACGCCGAAAATTTTGTGGTGGCAGCCCCTTTGGTGGCGACTCTGGACACTGTTTGGCTGAGTTTACAGGGATTGATCACACAGACATCGCCGATTACGGCAGGCACCCTGCGGTTGGGTCAAGTTGTCAATAATGCCGTATATGTCTTGAACCACGCATCTAACAATGTTGGGGTGGTCCAAGCCATTACGAGTGGCACGGTTGCATACACGGATGCAGATGATCTGCGCGTGCGTTACGTTGTGATTGAAGAAGTGCCGGGTAGAGGACAATCGAGCGCCCGCGGTGGAACAACCGACGCCGTGACCATCACCAGCCCTGGTGCGATCACGGTGGATTCGAGTGGTATCAACGCGACTTTAGTTACCGGTAATGTAAGCCTGACGAGTACCGGCTCTACGGTGACGGTTCAAGGTGCAGGTGTTGCATTGCAAGGTGATTTTACGGCGTCCAGCACTGGAGCGCTGTCCATCGGCTTTGGCGGTTTAAGGAACAGCACGGGCACTGGAACAGTGGGTTTGACGAGCACAACGGGCGGGGTTAGTATTTCCGGCGTCGGCGTTTCATCTGCGGGTGCTGTGACGGTATCGGCTTCCGGCGCAGTCAGTGTTGGGGGTGACGGCCTCGACAACAGTGCTGGCACGGCGGATGTGTCACTAATAAGTTCGACCAGTACGGTGACTGTTTTTGGACGTGGTCTGATTTCAAAAGGCAATGTTTCGCTTTCCGCTTCTACGGGTATTAATGTGAATGGATTGACAAACAGCGGAGGTACGGGTACCGTGACCATTACGAGCACCACGGGTAATATCGTCGCCTCTGGTGCAGGTGTCGTATCAAAAGGAGACATCACGATGAGTACGGCTGGTAATGTTACAGCGGATGGAGTCAATAACCTCACGGGTACGGGGGCGGTAAGCCTCACGAGCTCAGCGGGTAGTGTTACCATAATTGGTGACGGTGTAAAAACCACGAGCAATGTGACGGCCGTTGCTGCTACGACAGCCTCCATTGGAGGAAGAGGTGTGACCTCCGGCGGTAACGTATCCATTACGGCGCCAACAGGTATTCTTATTTTGGGCGATGGTATCAACAATACATCCGGTACGGGTATGGTAAGTTTGGTGAGTTCCACCGGTGCTGTAACTATCGATGGAAGAGGTATAGTTTCGGGCGGTAACGTATCCATTACGGCGCCAACAGGTTTTACGTTGTTGGGCGATGGCATTAACAATACATCCGGTACGGGTACGGTAAATTTGGTGAGTTCCTCCGGCGCTTTATCTATTGATGGTGCTGGTGTGGCGTCGAAAGGCGCGGTAACCGTGACGGCTTCGGGCGCGGTTACAATTAGTGGTTCGGCTGTGAACAACAGCACGGGTACCGGGGGTGATGTTTTGATCACGAGTTCAACAGGTGGGGTCACGATTTTTGGCGCTGGTGTTATTTCAAAAGGCGCGGTAACGGTGACGGCTTCGGGCACGTTGGCGATCAGCGACTCGGGTTTGAACAACAGTGCCGGCACGGGGGATTTGTCACTCACGAGCTCGACCAGCTATGTGTTGGTCTATGGTGGTGGCCTGACTTCTATGGGAGCGGTTACTATTTCCGCTGCTACGGGTATTGATGTGAAAGGTTTGAGAAACAGCGGGGGTACGGGTACCGTGACCTTTACGAGCACCACGGGTAGAGTCTCTGGTGAAGGTGTCGTTTCGAAAGGAGACATCACGATGAGTACGGCTGGTGAATTACAAGTAGGGGACGTCAGTAATATTTCCGGTACGGGGGCATTAAGCTTCACGAGTTCAGCTGGTCAAGTACTTTTAAGAGAAGGAGACATCCAAACATCTGGTAATGCGACGATTGTTGCAGCTACTTGGGTTTCTTCCAATGCCTCACTTAAATCCGGTGGTAATGTATCGGTTACGGCCCCAGGGAACATTGATTTTTATCCGACCAGTGGCATCAACAACACCTCTGGCACAGGAACGGTATCGCTTGTGAGCAGTGGCGGCGCGGTATCCATCTCTGGCGCTGGTGTGGTGTCTAAAGGAGATGTTACGGTTACGGCCCCTGGGAACATTAATATTTATTCGGGCAGTGGCATCAACAATGCCTCTGGTACAGGAACGGTATCCCTTGTGAGCAGTGGCGGTGCTGTATCCATCGATGGCGCCGGTGTGGTGTCTAAAGGAAATGTTTCGGTAACGGCTCCGGGCGCAATTTCTCTCCTATCCAGTGGCAGTGGCATCAGCAATGCTGCCGGTACGGGTAATATCAGCGTTGCCAGTACCACAAGTGGCGTGACCATTGCGGGTGCTGGTTTGGTATCCCAAGGCGGTATCACCGTGAATGCACCGGGTACTATCGCGATGCGCGATGGCGGCATCAACAAAATGTCTGCCAATGGCAGTGTGAGTGTTACGAGCACAGGGGGTGGCGTGTTGATCACCGGTGGTGGTCTGACGTCTGGCGGCAATGTGACTGTTCTGACCGATAGCATCGTGGTGGCCGACGGCGGTTTCCATGCGCTGGGCAAGGTTGTTACGGTTGCACCTTATGATGCGTCCACGACCATCCGTTTGGGTGGCAACGATGCACTGAACATCTTGGGTTTCACGGGTGATGAGTTCAACCACACCTTTGCGGATACCCTGGTCATTGGCAGTACGAGCACCTCGTCCATTCAACTGACCAGCGCGGTGAAAGACTCCCTGTTGAATGTTGCGTTGGTGACAACGCCAACCACCGGAACGCTGGATTTGGTGGATGCGCTCACCGTTAAATCCATCAACTTAAACCGGGTAGGGAAGTTCACGCCAAGCATCATTTCTACGACTTCTGCAGAGGTATTCAAGGCCTATGGCCCTGTGATTCTCGGCAACGCATCGTTGGTGTTACCAACGCTGCCGGACGGCTTTGTGGTGGGTGATAAGGTTACAATCCTGGAAAATGAGAGCGTGGATCCCGTGGTTGGCACCTTTATAGGTCTTCCGGAGGGCGATACGCTTTCAGGTGTTGACATGTCCGGGAGGCCAATTGTGTGCTCCATCAGTTATGTGGGTTCGGCGGCCAATTTCACTCGTGGGACCGTTGGCAACGATATTGTGCTGACGGTGACAAAAGTATCCTCTAGTATTTCCGGCAAAATTGGCTGGAGAACGAATTCCACCGTGGGCATCATCAATACGTCAGTGGCACTGGCCGGCGACGGTACGGGCACTGTCACCACCTTGGCGGATGGATTGTACTCCTTTGATATATCGGGTAGCAACTACACGGTGACACCGACGAAGACGACGGGCAAGCTGAATGGCGTAACGGCGCTTGACGTGACGCGTATTTCCCAGCACGTGGGCGGCACCTTGCCGTTTACCAACCCGCTGGAATACATTGCTGCGGACATCAACAAGAGCAATTCGCTGAACACTTCGGATGCTTCAACGCTGCAGAACGCGCTGTTGAACAACCCGATTGCGCTGAATCTGTTCAAGAATTCCTGGCGTTTTGTACCGACAGGCACTATGTTTTCGACGCCTTATGGCACCGGTTCTTTCTGGAATTTTCCAGAAAAACGCACGTACACGGGTATTACGGGGAGCCAAACTGACCAGGATTTTGATGCCATCAAAGTGGGCGACTTGGTAACGCCGAGTGTAAACCCTGCTTTGAAGCCTGCTCCTGCGGTTCCAGTAGTGTTTACGGTGCCTGAAATGGCGCTTACAGTGGGTGCGTTGGTGGAAGTACCCTTCCGCTGCGAGCACTTTGAAGATTTAGTGGCCTTGCAGGCTTGTTTCTGGTTCAACCCAGGGGTGTTGGCCTTGGATGCTGTGTTGCCATTGGCCAATTCGCCTGTACAGGTTGGTAACTTTGGTACCTGGGAATTGGCGGAAGGCCGTTTGCGCATGGTATGGGCCGTTGCGAATGCGGAGACAAAATCTGGCAATCCGGAATTGTTCAAGCTGCGATTCCGCGTATTGCAAGGCGGATATGGTTTGGGTGATGTGCTGCACATCAGTCAGAAAGACATGGAGGCTTCGGCCTGGCACACGGATTACCGTCCGGAGCCGGTGGAGCTTGTGTATGCTCCGGTGACGGAGACCCAACAGCGCGGAGAATTAGCAGCGGGAGTGGTTGGTTTTGAACTGTATCAGAACGAACCCAATCCGTTTGCTGACAAAACGACTATTGCATTTCAGTTGCCAACGGCGGCTACGGCCACGTTGACGGTGTATGATGAATCTGGTCGTGTGGTATTCACACAGAAAGGTGATTATGCAAAGGGCTACAACGCGATTGTGTTGGATCGTTCTTTGTTGAAAACGAGCGGTGTGATGTACTATACATTGGAAACGCCAACGGATTCGGCGACAAAGAAGATGGTACAGATCAAGTAGTACTAAAGTAGTATTGAAGTAAAATGGGGTGTCTCGGTAATCCGAGGCACCCCATTTTTTTAGTAACTGGTTAGGTGGCACGCTGTCTGGCCCAAAAAGGCCCATTTTCCGCCATAATTCGCAGATTTTTTTGACCGAAGCCGCGCTGCTACGGCCTACAAAAATCCGCTTCGTCTGGCAAAAAATAGCTGCATGCTGCGTTCAGTCGCGGCCACCTGCGTTGTTACAAACCATTAATTGTACAGGTACATACTTCTATTTCTGTCCAGTTCTCGGAAATAGGGGTCTTTGAGGTCCTTGATGAAGTGAATGGCCTCGCCGGTTGATTTCATTTCTGGTCCGAGTCTTTTGTCGGCGCCTGGGAATTTATCAAAGGAGAACACGGGAATTTTGATGGCGTATCCTTTGAGTTGGTTGATCATACTGAAATCTTTGAGTTTGTGGGTACCCAGCATGATTTTGGTGGCGATGTTGAGGTAAGGAATTTTATAGGCTTTGGCGATGAAGGGGGTTGTACGGGATCCGCGCGGGTTTGCTTCGATCACATACACCTGGTCGTCTTTGATGGCGAATTGAATATTGATCAGTCCTTTGATGTTGAGCGCTCGGGCGATTTTTTCGCCGTGTTCGGCCATTTGTTGGATCACGATGGGGCCGAGAGAGTAGGGAGGCAGGACGGCACAGCTGTCGCCGGAGTGGATACCGGCGGGTTCGATGTGTTCCATCACGCCCATGATGTGGAAATCGTCGCCGTCGAAGATAGCGTCTATTTCGGCTTCTTTGGCACGTTCGAGGAACTGGTCGATGAGCACTTTGTTGTCGGGCATGTGTTTGAAAATCGTGAGAACCTGTCGTTCCAGTTCTGCATCATTGATTACGATTTTCATACGTTGTCCGCCCAGCACGTAGGAAGGTCGCACGAGCAGCGGGTAAGGCAGGCGTTTGGCGACGTCAAGTGCGGCATCGACATCGTTGGCGACGCCGAATTTGGGGTATGGAATATCGAGTTGGTGGAGCAATTCGGAGAATCGGCCGCGGTCTTCGGCGATGTCCATGCTATCGAAGCTGGTTCCGATGATGTTCCAGCCCTTGTTGTGCAGGTCTTCGGCGAGTTTGAGGGCAGTTTGTCCGCCCAGTTGCACGATAACGCCATCGGGCTGTTCGTGTTCGAGTATTTCCTCGAGGTGTTCCCAGTAAACGGGTTCGAAATAGAGTTTGTCTGCCAGGTCGTAGTCTGTGGATACGGTTTCGGGGTTGCAATTTACCATGATGGCTTCATAGCCGACTTCCTTGATGGCGAGGATACCATGTACGCAGCAATAGTCAAATTCGATGCCTTGTCCGATGCGGTTTGGTCCTGAACCGAGCACCACAATTTTCTTTTTATCGGAGCGAATGCTTTCATTTTTTCCGTCGAAAGTGGAGTAGAAATAGTTTGTTTTCGATTCAAATTCAGCGGCGCAGGTATCCACCATTTTGTACACGCGACGGATGCCGAGTTGTTTTCTTCTGCGGGTGACTTCTGATTCGGAGATGCGGAGTACCCAGGCTATTTGAGCATCAGAGTAGCCATTTTTTTTCAATTCCCAGAAGAAGTCGGTGGGGATATCATCGGCGACGTTGTATTTGAGCAGGCGGTCTTCGAGTTTCACCAAGTCTTTGATTTGGTTGATGAACCAGGGGTCGATGCCGGTAATTTTCTGCACGGATTTGGCGGGGATACCGAGTCTGATGGCATCCCGGACGCGGTAAATTCGGTCATCGCTGGCATGTTCGAGACGTTCGAGGATATCCTCGGTTTTCATCCATTCTTTTTTGTCGGCGCCGAGTCCTGCGCGGTCGTTTTCTTGGCTTTGACAAGCTTTTTGGAGGGCTTCATTGAAACTTCTGCCGATGCTCATCACCTCGCCGACGGATTTCATTTGGAGACCGAGGCGTTGGTCTGCGCCTAGGAATTTTTCAAAGCTCCAACGGGGCATTTTGACGATGACGTAATCCAGGGTGGGTTCGAAGTAAGCGGAGGTTGTTTTGGTGATTTGGTTTTTGAGTTCATCGAGGGTAAATCCGATGGCGAGTTTGGCGGCTATTTTGGCGATGGGGTATCCGGTTGCTTTGCTGGCCAGGGCGGAGGAGCGTGAAACGCGGGGGTTTACTTCAATGGCGATGAGTTTTTCATTTTCTGGATTTTGGGCAAATTGCACATTGCAGCCGCCGGAGAAATTGCCGAGGGCCCGCATGATCTTAATGGCCTGGTTGCGCATATCCTGATAAGCAGTATCAGACAGGGTCATGGCAGGGGCCACGGTGATGGAGTCTCCTGTGTGTACGCCCATGGGATCGAGGTTTTCGACGGTACAGATAATGACCACATTGTCATTATTGTCGCGGAGCAGTTCCAGTTCGAATTCTTTCCAACCCAGCACGGCTTTTTCCACCAGCACTTCGTGGGTAGGGGAGGCGTTGAGGCCGCGTTTGAGGGCTTCGTCAAACTCCTCTTCTTTCATACAAAAGCCGCCGCCGGTACCACCCAGGGTATAAGAGGGTCTTATAACCAAGGGGAATCCAATTTTTTGAGCGGCTTCTTTGCCTTCCAGGAAGGAGTTGGCAATGAAAGAGGGGGCTACATCGAGGCCCAGTTCCAGCACCAGTTTTTTAAACATCTCGCGGTTTTCGGTCAGTTCGATGGCTGCGGTGTCCACGCCAATCATTTTACAGTTGTACTGTTCCCAGATGCCCATTTTCTCACATTCGATGGCCAGGTTTAACGCGGTTTGTCCGCCCATGGTGGGCAGCACGGCATCAAAAGTGGGCAGGTCCGGCGATTCCAGGTGTTCGAGCAGTATTTGTTCGATACTTTCCGGTGTAAGCGGCCGCAGGTAAATATAGTCTGCGGTCACCGGGTCTGTCATGATCGTAGCCGGATTGGAGTTGATGAGGCCTACTTTGATTCCTTCTTCCCGCAGGGAACGGCTTGCTTGGGATCCGGAGTAATCAAATTCGCAGGCTTGGCCTACGATGATGGGGCCTGAGCCGATGATGAGGATGGATTGTATGGATGTATCGCGCACGGTGGAGAATCTTTTTTTCGGTGTACGGTGGATCGTTTTGGAGTACGGCTTACGACGAATGGGCGGAGGAGTTGTTAAAAACCCAACCAGTTACATTAAAAAAATGCCGAAAACTGGTTTTATAAACCAGTTTTCGGCATAACCGAAGTGAATGATTGCATGTTCTTTTATTCATTTCGAGAGGCAAAGGTAGAAAATGATCCTGTTATTGTTTCGGATTTTCACAAAGTTGGACAAGGTTTTTGCTGGCGCGTGTAAATGTTTGGGGTATGGTGGGCACTCGAACTATTGTTGGTATTTTCTGTTGTTAATGGGCTGATGCTTTTGTTTCGGGCGAAGTTGCTGCTTTCTTATTCGGTTGCAGTACGCAAACATCAACAAGTTGTTGAACGCATTGGGTGCGTAAATACTATTTTGGGCTGATTTGTCCGGCTTACCAATTGCTATGCGTGGCATAATTCGCATTGACGGACCAATATATGGGAACTCCGTGTTAACTTGTGCCCGCTTTACAGCTACTTCGCGCCTCGAACTGTTCTTTGTAGCATCGGAAGCGTTAATCTTTTTCAATTTTAACTATAACCAACCAATTTTCAGTGTGCTCTGTTTCATAGAGGGGCGAAGGTCCGTTCAGGCTACATTGTAACTAAACACCCACCAGCTTATGGCACTTATTGAGCCTATCCGTTTTATCCCCACCGAAAAATCGCAATTTTACAGTACCCTTCACGCCCGTGTGGACGCATATTTCAAGGAACGGGGTATTTCAAAGCACGCCAATGTTGGTATTGTCTTCAAAATGGTTGTTTTGCTGTCTCTTTACTTGTTGCCATTGTTTTACATGGCATTGTTTCAGCCGGCTTTGGGATGGTCGCTTGCCCTGTGGGCCCTGATGGGCATTGGCATGGCAGGAGTTGGTATGAGCATCATGCACGACGCGAACCACGGAGCATTCTCCGAAAACAGTCGCCTCAACGAGTGGATTGGTTACTCCATTATACTGTTGGGCGGCTCGGTGCTCAACTGGAAATTACAACACAACCACCTCCACCATACCTTTACAAACGTCGCGCAATACGACGATGACATTGCCGACAAGCCCGGTTTGCGGCTTTCTCCGCACACAGAAGTAGGGTATGGGCATCGTTTTCAATGGTTGTACGCCATTTTTATTTACAGTCTTGTTACATTGTATTGGGTGACGGGCAAAGATTTTGCGCAATATATCCGCTATACCCGCATAGGGGTCAACAAAAACAACCCGGCTCAAAACCGGCTGTTTTTACTCCAGATCATAGCGATCAAGTTGGTTTATTTTGCCTTGTTTTTGGGGTTTCCGATTTTGGCGGGGCTTCCGGTGGGGCAAGTGATCGGCGGCTTCCTGTTGATGCACACGACGGGTGGCGTCATTCTGACGATTATTTTTCAACTGGCCCACTCGGTGGAGGAGACGACGTATCCGCTCCCGAACGCACAGGGCATCATAGAAAACGAGTGGGCGATCCATCAGATGAACACCACGGTCAATTTTTCGCGTAGAAATAAGTTGTTGTCTTGGTACGTCGGTGGGTTAAATTTTCAGGTGGAGCACCATCTTTTTCCCAAAATATGCCACGTTCATTACCCCCATATTGCGGGCATTGTGGAAAGCACCGCGGCTGAATTCAGTGTGCCATATTTGGAGCACAAGTCGTTTGGGCTTGCATTGCGGTCGCATTTTAGTATGTTGCGCCGTTTTGCCAAACTGCCCCACATGGACGAACTGATGGGATAAACAGAATGTATTGGTGTTGACCGTCTGCGTTTTTTTACCGCAGACGGTCAACACCAACAGCATCGTTTATTCCGGTTCAAAAAATCCCACACTGGCGCCCACCCAGTCTTTGCCCAAATTATAGCGTACCCCCACCATTTCTCCTTTGCTCATCCGCACGAGGTTGTTGACCAGCCGGGGTTTGTCCCACGTTTTTTCCCACACCAGCATCATCCGAATCTCGCATTTTGACGGTTCTTCCGGGTTGGGTGTTTGTATCCCGGCGACATAATTCACTTTTCGCTGGAGGATGAAATTGGACGGGTCGTCCACAGATTCCACGTCTTGTCGGGTGATGTTTATTTTCACCCCTTGTCCGGAGAAGGAGAACAGCGGTTTCAGGACCCAGTTTTCCAAGTCATCAGGAATGGAGGTTAATTCGTGGACGAACAGTGTTTTGGGGACAAATTCGCTTTGAATGTACGGCAGGGAATGTTTAGAGAGTCGAAAAAACCAATTGGGGTGGCCGACCCATTCGGCGTTGACTTCTGTGGTCATGTCCCAAGCGCGGGGCAGATCGGCGCGCTTCTCCAATTCATCAAAAATAATGCGGTTGTAAATACGCTCGACGCCGACGCGCCGGCCTTGTTCATTGAGGTAAAACAAGTCGCGTCCTTCCCGTTGTAGTTTTGAGAGGCATAAAACTTTGACGCCCAGGTGTTTTTGGGTGCCCCAGAAATCGATGCGGGTGTTTTGTTTTTCAGGTTCAATTTCCAGCAGCACGACATTTTCGGGTTTTGAGTCGCCCACGATCACGTTGCGGAGCAATTCGACATAGCTGTCCTCGTTTAATCCGCCGAACAGGTGGTGAAAGTCCTGGGGAATATCGAAGTGTTGACGGTATGATCCAGCCAGCAGGTGTTGGAAGAAATATAGGGAGGGGAATCCCTGCATTTCGATCAATTGTGGGGTTAATTCGCCGTTGGCATCGCGGCAGATGCCAAAGTCGAGCTGTAAAAACACGGTATGATTGTCTTCTCCCGGCACACGGAGGTGTTTGGGTAGGGCAGCTTCGCTGATGTGTTGAAACCCCGGCGCGGCAATAACGGCACAGATGTCTTCCACGCCCTGCAGCAACTGCGTTTTCAGGCGTTTGGGCACAAAAACGGGGGTTTCTGCTATTCTGAAAGTACAGGCTTCGCCGTAAGCGGCGTTGACGGTGTGTAGAAATGCCGCGTATTTTTCGGTTGAAAAAGCGGCATTGTAGCGTTGTCTTACGTTGGTATGCATATTGGTTGGCGTTGTATCCTGCGAAGATTCATGTTTTTTTGGAAAAAATGAATTTGTTCGACGGCAAAAGCAAATAAAGGGCCTGCGGAAACGCTTCGCAATGTACCTTTGTACGCTTTTTAGCGTTGATATGCAGCGATGCCGGTCGCGCCGTAGAATGGTAAACCTACAACGTGACATACCTTTACTTGCGTGTTTTAGCCATTGCAGCCATATCTATTACAACATGGCCCGGTTGTCCGGGCGACAAAAAAATATGCCCAACCTTCAATCACAGATTGCCCTCGAAAACGTCCCCAAGCATATTGCCATCATCATGGACGGTAATGGGCGTTGGGCCAAACAGAAAGGGATGCCCCGTGTGCTCGGCCACCGAAGTGGGGTTAAAAGTGTGCGCGAAGTCACCGAAGCGGCGGCGCAAATTGGAGTCCAGTACCTCACCTTGTACGCTTTTAGCACAGAAAACTGGAATCGCCCGCCGGCAGAAGTCACGGCATTGATGACGCTGTTGGTGGAAACCATCAAAGGGGAAATCCGCGATTTGAACAAAAATGGGGTGCGTTTGGTGGCCATTGGTGAACTTTCCTCGCTGCCATCGGCCACCTATAAGACCCTCATGCAAGGCATCGAGGAGACCAAAAACAACACGCGCATTACCTTGGTATTGGCACTCAACTATTCCTCCAAATGGGAGCTCACCCAGGCCACCCGCTTGATAGCCGAGCAAGTGCAGGCCGGCACCCTAAAGCCGGAAGACATCAGCGAAACGACCATTGAAACCATGCTCGCTACCCGTGGTATCCCCGACCCAGACTTGCTGGTGCGTACCAGCGGAGAGGCCCGGTTGTCTAATTTTCTGCTTTGGCAACTGGCCTACGCAGAGCTTTATTTTACCCCGGTATTTTGGCCTGATTTTGGCAAAAATGAACTCTATGAAGCCATTCTAAGCTACCAAAAACGGGAGCGCCGGTTTGGGCAAACAAGTGAGCAGGTGGATCAAAAATCGTCGTAACGGATTAGGGCTTGCCGCGCAACCATTCCGCCTCGCTTGGTTTTCAATCCCAATGGGCTGCTCTCTGGACTTTATTTCCCGAGCCTAGCCGCTCAACGAAGGCCCAAGCAGGGCGCTTTGGCTTGGTTTGAAAGCTTTTGGCCTTGGCTGAGAAGACCGAGAAAGGCTGAAAACGCTTGTTGGACAATTTATTTATTCAAACCCAATCTGTTTGCGATGTTTTGAATTTCTATTGTTGATAGTCCTGTTAGTTTTGATACTATTTCAACCGAAAGACCTTCCAATAGACCAGTTTCAGCAATCTCTTCTTCACGGGTTTTCACCGCCGACGAAATTTCAAGTTTTACCGTCTCCACAAAACTCGCATCGCTCCGCTGCGCCTCCATATATCTGTCATATTCTTTCCGGTCGGTCGGTTCTAATTTCAGGATGTCAAGTTTTTGGCTCGCAGCCTTCAACCCTTTTGCTGTGAATTCGTCTTTGATTTCAGCCGTTTTTAGAAAATATACCCATTCGTCCAGCGTATCCTTTGCAACTTCGTTGAACCGATTGGTTTTGATCACATAATATTCCGGGTACAAGTCCGATACCGATGTTTTTTGGAAAAGTTCTTTCTGTTTTTCGGACAGTTCCAGTTCGTGGTTGCTGTGGATGCCGACAAATGTGGTTGTTCCGTGGTAAACATAGTCGTCTCCCTGACCAAGATCAAAGTACACGATGTTCACGGAGTACACTTTTTTGACTTGGGAATACGGCTGTCCTTCGGAGATATGCTCCACGACGACCTTTGCCGTGCCATAAAGCATCCGCTGGAAGTAGTCAGCCTCACGGGTGTTCTGGATTTCTACGATGACCAACTCACTTTTTCTATTTTCCACGAGCATATCTACCCGGTTGAACTTGTCGTCCTCGGTTTCTTTATTTCCTTCACTTTCAAGGATTTGCTTGATCTTAAAATCTTCGTGAAGCAACTCGGAGAGGAAGCCTTCCAAGATGTCGAAGTTGGCCTTATTCCGGAGCAGGCGCTTCATTGCCCAGTCGAACCGGACTAATTTTTTTGCCATTTTGAAACAATTTGTAACAAAAATACGGGAATTGTCCTAAAAAACAAAAAATGCAACCAAATTTACTTTGCTGCGCGCGACTTTTTCGTGACGTTCGATTCATGTATCGCTCAACGTGCGCGTGAGTGCTATACCGCTGTTGTAACTATTTATCGCACGCTTGGTTTTCAATCCCATTGGGCTGCTGCTTGGACTTTATTTCCCAAGCCAAGCCGCTCAACGCAGGCCCAAGCAGGGCGCTTTGGCTTGGCAGCTATTGGCTTGGCTTGGAAAGGCAAAAGAAAGGTCTCGGATATTAGGCGTTTCAAAATTGTGCTCCTTGCACCCTCTTTTTTGGGACCATACCCGCAAATGGCCTCGGAGAGGCCCAACGTTTGTAGACTCAACCATTACCGTGTCCTAAGCGACACTGGCATATTTTCATCGTAATTTCCGCTGAGTGCGGGGGATTGCATTCCGGCAGTATAGTCGAGTACCTTTTTGTGTACAAACTCGTAGAGTTCAGTGACCGTCACGATGTAATCGCCGTTGGCATCTGCGCTGCCTTTCATGCCCTGGAGGATGTAGTAGGTAAAAACGCCTTGTCGGAGTCCCTGATCTTCCAGGGACAACTCGCCGGCTTGAGAAGACATCAGCAGGGCGATACCGCCTTCAGAATCTTCAAAAGCCTGGTAGTAGCGATCAACGGAAACGGGTGCAGGACCTTTGGCGGCCAATGTGCCGCTGTAGTTTAGGGTACCGCTGTGGCAAGCATCGGCGATACAAATTTTGTGTTTGGCCTTGCTTTCTTTGAATATTTGGCGGATCTCTTCGTGACGCAGTTTGTTGTTGTAGCCATCATAGTCCACCGGCAAAAAGCAGCCTTCGAGGCCGTGTCCGCTGAAATACAGGAGTACAACGTCATTTTCATCGGCCCTCAGGAAGTACTGCCGCATGGTGCGGAGGATATTTTCGCGGGTAGCCGCTTCATCCACCAGGATTTCGATCTGGTTGTCGGGCAACGCGCCACCTTCCGGGCTTTTCAGGTGGGAGTAGAATCGGAAAGCATCATCATCGGTGTATTTCAGGGAGGGCATGGAAGAGTATTTGCCCACCCCTACGACGACAGCCCAAACTTTTACGCCCAAATTTTTGTCAATTTTGACAGGGCTGGACGGCACCGTTTCGTGGGAATCTAGTTCGCTGACCACCCCGCCATTCATCCAAACAGCGCCATAGACACGGCCACTGAGGTAATACATGATGCCTTCGCCGTTGGGCCTGTTGCTGGCCCATTCGCCCTCGTAGCGGTCGCCATTTGCGTAGTAGCAAATACCTTTTCCGGAGGGGTAGCCGTTCTTGAAATTGCCCACCCAGATAGAGCCTTCGGGGTAGTTGTAATAGCCTTGGCCGCTGCTGCAATACGAGGCGCCGCAATTGCGCAACCCGGTCAGGTCAGGTTTGGAGGGGTTTGTTTTGGCAGCGACAATGGGTGTGGTGGGGGTTGGTTTGGTGTTGGATGCGACATCTGTTTTGACCAACTGACCCATGGACCAAATGTTGTGCTTTTCTACGCCATTGGCATCGCGGTAAATCCCCGGGCCATTTTTCTTGTTTTTGCTCCAATTGCCTGCGAAACTGGCGCCATCGGGGTAGTACATGGTGCCACTGCCCTCAAAATTCCCATTGATAAAGTTGCCTTCGTAGCGCTGTTGGGTGGCAAAATAATACGTGCCTTGGCCGTTTGGCAGGTCGTTTTTCCAGTCGCCGACATATTTGTCGCCAGATGCAGCAAACACCATGGTACCACTTTCGCCCTGTTTTTTTCCCATGACGAATGATCCCTCATAGACATTGCCGTCCGGGTAAGTCATTTTACCTTTGCCGTGGCGCAGGTTGTGTTGAAATTGTCCGGTGTATTTGGAAATGCCGGAATAGCGGTACACGCCGCTGCCGTATTGGCAGTTGCCGCTGATACATTGAGCGAAGGTGGCAGCGGATGGGGCAGCCAGGAAAATGACCGGCAGGAAGAGGCGGAAAACGTGACGAAGGACTTTCATGGTGGAGTAACGTGTTAAAGTATTAGAAGAGTAAGACCCAGGTTATACGCTTTCTGGCCCAAAAAGGCCCACTTTCAGCCATGTTTTGCGGACTTTTTTTGAAAAACAGCCTGCAAAAATCCGTTCTGTCGGGCAAAAAAAGGCACTTTTTTGTCCCAGTCGCGACCACCTACGTACTTACTACAAAAAAACGTCTAGGGGAAACCGCGTTCACGGTATTATCTAGAACATTTGTACCAATCGAATATTGTGCCAGACATATTAAGGTCATCATAAATCTTTATATTTGCAGGCCTATTTTTCAATCAAAATTTTGATTTTCAGTAATTTATAAAATTTTAAATATGTTAAAAAAATTTTCATTTCTGCTTATTCCCGCCGTCATCCTGATGGCTTGTGGTGAGAACAACTCCCAAACTGCGAAACCCACCAACACTGCGGCGCCCAAAGATGGCAAACATTTTGGTGCGAACATCACCCCGGAAAATGCCATTACGTATGACGCCATGCTGGATAAAATGGGATCTATGGATTCCTTGAGCACAAAAATAACCGGCAAAGTCAGTGAGGTTTGCCAGAAAAAAGGCTGTTGGATGACCCTGGTTTCAACCGATCCAGCCCGGCCTCCCATGCGGGTAACCTTCAAGGATTACGCGTTTTTCATGCCCAAAGACCTTTCGGGCAAGCGCGTGATCGTGGATGGGTATGCGTATGTAGAAACCACCTCGGTGGACGTACTGCGCCACTACGCCGAAGATGCGGGCAAATCCAAGGAAGAAATCGCGGCCATCACACAGCCCAAGCGCGAAGTCTCCTATGAAGCGGTTGGCGTCTTGATTTTGGAGTAACTTGGTTGGCAGGTACGCTGCGTGGCCCAAAGTGGCCATTTTTTACCAGATTTTGCGCGTTTTTTCGACCGTAGCGCTGCTACGGCCTCCAAAAATTGGCTTTGTCTGGCAAAAAATGGCCACTTTTTTGTGTCAGACGCGACCACGCTAACCAGTTACATTTTTGCAATCAATCAAATCAATCAAATCAATCAAATCAATCAAATCGCCAAAATCACCTTAATAACCGTCTATGAATGACCGGCTACGTGGGGTGGATCAGCGAAGTTCCTGCATTTCGGCGTAGAAGATCAATCGCCATTCTTGGTTGTCGTCTTTGAAAAACTGACGTTCGAGGCCGTAGTTGACCATTGGGTACTCCAATCGCTCAATAATCAAGGCATCGCCCATGGTTTCGATGGAGCGTTTCAGCCCTACATCGGTGAGGTCGGGTGCGCTGAACAACGACCAGTTTTCCGGTTCCCAGGACGTCAGCATTTTTTTTGCGCCGCCGGTTTGCGATGGATTTGGCCGTTCGCCTTTCAAGGGCCACTCGATGTGTGACATTTGGTAGGCGCTGTCTGCGTGAAAACGCTGGTAAAAAGCCTGGAAATCTGCTGGGAGGTCTTCGGGTTTGACCACCTTTTCAGCCGGATCTTTGGCGCCATTTTTACAAGACAGCGCAACAATGGAGAGGGTAGAAAGGAAAAACAGGATCAATCGCATGGGATAATGTATGGTAACTGTGATTCTGATGATTTGATTGCAAGCGCACGTCATGCACCACTGCGTTGTGTTTACAACAATTGTTTGGTAGGTTGCTGCACGGTACGTCCACGCTGCCTTGAAACGTTTTTACAAAAAAAATATTGGATGCGGCACCGGGTTGTTTGCCCTGCGCTAAGCCTCGTTTAGATCCAGGTGATCGTACAGGCCCAAGTCTCTGTTGATCAACAGCTTGACCCAAAATGCAATTTGGCCGGTGTGGTAGGAACAGTGCTCGCATACATGGAGTGCAATGCCGATGCCGCTCAGGTCAAAACCCTGTACCCGGCGTACCCGCATCATTTCCTCCTCATCGGCTGCTTGTAAAATGGACAAGGCCTCCGCTACCGTGTTTTCCATTTTTTTCAGTGCGGCATCTTTGGATATTTCCCCTTGGGCGGCAAACTCAGCATCGCGCTGGCGGTCGAAAACACTGTTTCCAAGGGCTGCAATGCCGTATTGCCGGATGTTGCCACACAGGTGCAGCAGTTGCACCCCCAGGCTATTGGAAGCACTGTTGGGCCGAATCCAGAACTCCTCCTCGTCCACTTCAGACAAGCATTGCTGGATAATACGCGTATTTTCTGCCATACGGAAGGCAATTTGCGCCTTGAATTCTTGAAGTGTCGTGTTCTGCATGGATAATTGGTGTTGGTTGATGCCTTTAGACAACAATATTACGTTAAGTGGCACAATTTTTTGTTTGAAAAATAGCAGGCGTTATACGGATTGGTGGGTTCATGGGCCTCGATTTGCAAGAACAGTGCCATAAAAAACGAGAACCACGGTTATTTTCGGGACGAAATCGATGGTTATACACCAAAAATAACCGACTATTTGGGTGGTCGCTTTTGAAAAAAGTGGCTATTTATTGCTGGGCAGCGCGGATTTTTGCTGGCCGCAGCATAGATACGGTCAGCAAATGGGCGCTTTTTTGTCTCAGACGCGACCACGCTAACCAGTTACGATAAAAGACATATCCCGCCCTTCCAAGGCTTGGATGTTACGGCTTTACCAAGATAGGGCTCCCCCTGTATCTAAATGTATCATCTCATACTACTGGACATTTTCAAATCTCCGTATAACATCTGCGCTTCAAATCTGCGTAACATCTGCGCTTCAAATCTGTGTAACATCTACGCTTCAAAACTATGTAACATCTGCGCTTCAAATCTGTGTAACATCTACGCTTCAAAACTATGTAACATCTGCGCCTAACACACTCTAAATGCAGTGTAAAACAAAAATATCCACCCCTTCAGGGCAACTAAAAGAAACAATAACAACACATTTACAAAAGGCGTAACTTCGTGCTCCGCAGACAATTTTGTGATGTCCAAAAGTTCCGTACTTCGAATGAACATTTGTGCTGAAAAGCCCCTTACCTTCGTCCAGCAGCACAACTTTTTCTAATTTTTCAACAACGTACCAATCAACCAGATGGATACAAGTGACGGGAATGGACATGAGCAACAGCGCCAGTCGCTGTCGGAAGTACACGGATCGGTTGTCACCGAGGTGAAAGGTGGCTTTTGGAAGCGCTTGTTTGCCTTTCTTGGCCCAGCCTATTTGGTGAGTGTTGGCTACATGGATCCGGGCAATTGGGCGACTGATTTGGCTGGTGGGAGCCGATTTGGGTACGACCTGTTGTGGGTGCTTTTGATGTCAAATTTCATGGCATTGTTGCTGCAGAGTATGTGTGCCAGGCTCGGCGTTGTTGCCCAGCGAGATTTGGCGCAGGCCTCTCGGGAATTGTATCATCCGGTGGCCAATATTTTCAACTACATTTTGGCGGAAATCGCCATTGCGGCGTGTGACCTTGCCGAAGTGGTGGGGATGGCCATTGGGTTGCAGTTGCTGTTTGGTTTTCCGCTCACTTGGGGCATTGCGATCAGCGTATTGGATTCCTTTTTGTTGCTTTTTCTGATGCAATTGGGCATTCGAAAGTTGGAGGCCATCATACTGGGCTTGGTATTGATCATTGGTGGAGCCTTTGCCGTGCAGGTTTTTCTGGCCAAACCCGATGTGGGGGAGGTAGCCGCGGGTTTTGTGCCGTCTATCCCGAGCAGCCAGGCGCTGTTGATCGCTATTGGTATCATTGGCGCCACCGTGATGCCGCACAACCTGTATTTGCATTCCGCCTTGGTACAGTCCCGCAAGATTACGCGCACCCCCGTTGGCATACGGCGGGCGATACGGTACAACATCGTAGACTCCGCCATTGCGTTGAACCTTGCCTTGTTTGTCAATGCCGCCATACTCATTCTTGCAGCGACCGTATTTCACAAAAATGGTTACCAGGGCGTGTCTGAAATCCAGGATGCACATCGGTTGTTGGAGCCTTTGTTGGGCAAAAATTACGCGCCGGCCTTGTTTGCCATTGCCTTGATTGCTGCTGGGCAGAGTAGTACCGTCACCGGAACGCTGGCGGGTCAGATTGTCATGGAAGGATACCTCCATCTGCGGATAGCGCCGTGGTTGCGTCGGCTCATCACCCGTTTGTTGGCGGTGGTGCCGGCCATGTTGGTGGTGACCTTGTTGGGGGAAAGCGCCACGGGAGACATGCTGATTATGAGCCAGGTGATCCTGAGCATGCAACTCGGTTTTGCGGTGATACCGCTGTTGCATTACGTAAGTGATCGGCGGAAGATGGGCGAATTTGCCCTTGGTTTTTGGGCGAAGTTGGGCGGTTGGGCCACGGCGGTGTTGATTGTGCTGCTGAATGTGCGCTTGGTATTGCAGCAGGTAGAAGACTGGCTGTTGCTGCCCAATGCCTGGGCCATCGAATGGTTTGTGATACCGGGATTGCTTTTTGCTGCGGCCATGTTGCTGTACATCACGGTCAAGCCCTTGTTGCCACACGCATTGGTTACCAGAACCCAAGTGCCCCATGCACCGTTTGCCGGTATTGCGCCTGTGCAAAAGCACCATTACCGCGTGGTTGCGATTGCCCTTGATTTTTCCTCTGCCGATCAAAAGGCCATTGAGCACGCGGTGAATGTCGGTGGAAATACCGCCAGTTATCTGCTCCTGCACGCCGTAGAAACCGCCGGTGCCTGGGTACTGGGCAGTGAAATCAGCGATTTGGAGACCGCCAGCGACGTACAAAACCTAGAAGCGTATGCAGCCAGTCTGCGGACCATGGGCTATGCCTGCGAACCGATTATTGGCTATGGGACGGCGAAAAAGGCCATTCCAGCCTTGGTAAAAGCCCATGGAGCGCAATTGTTGGTCATGGGGGCCCACGGGCATCACGCCGTCAAAGACTTGATTTTGGGCACCACCGTGGAGGCTGTTCGGCACATGGTAGACATTCCGGTGCTGATTGTGCGCTAGAAAACACAAGATTGTAGTCTGCTGCCGTACATTTGCGGCCCGCTTCTTGATACATTATGGAAATATCTACCCGCTACAACGCCTCCGAAACCGAAAAACGATGGTATGCCCACTGGGAAAGCCGCGGTTATTTTCGCTCTGTACCCGATGATCGTGAGCCTTTCACCATTGTCATACCACCCCCCAATGTCACGGGTGTGTTGCACATGGGGCACATGCTCAACAATACCATCCAGGACATACTCATCCGAAAAGCGCGGCTGGACGGTAAAAATGCCTGCTGGGTGCCCGGGACCGACCATGCCAGCATCGCCACCGAAGCAAAGGTGGTGCACTGGCTCCGCGAGGAGAAAAACCTCCGAAAAGCAGATCTCTCCCGCGAGGAATTTATGGCGTATGCCTACCAATGGAAGGAAAAATACGGCGGCATCATCTTGCAGCAACTGCGCGAGTTGGGGGCCTCCTGCGATTGGGATCGTACGGCCTTCACGATGGATCCCAACTACTACCGCGATGTTATCCGCGTTTTCTTAGACCTGTACGGCAAAGGAAAACTGTACCGCGGGCTTCGCATGGTCAACTGGGACCCGGAAGCTAAAACCGTGCTTTCCAACGAAGAAGTACTCCACAAGGAAGAAAGCGCGCAATTGTTTCACATACAATACCTGGCAGCCGACGGTTCTGAGGGCATCACCATTGCCACCCAGCGCCCGGAAACCATTTTTGCCGACGTGGCCATTGCCGTTAACCCCAAAGATGAGCGCTTCAAAAATATGGTGGGCAAACAGGTGCTCATCCCCCTCATCAACCGCGCTATTCCCATCATCGCAGATGATTATGTGGACATTGAGTTCGGTACCGGCGCCCTCAAAATTACACCCGCACACGACCCCAATGACTACGAAGTGGGCCAACGCCACGGCCTCGCGGTGATTGACACCATCAATGACGATGGAACCATCAGCGAGCAGTGTGCGTATCAGCCATTTGTTGGGCTTGACCGATTTGAAGCCCGCAAGCGTATCAAGCCCCTCCTTGAAGCGAGCGGTAACTTGGTCAGGATACAAGACTACACCACCAGCATCGGACGGTCGGAGCGCACCAATGCCGTCGTAGAACCTAAGTTGTCCCTGCAATGGTTTGTGGATATGAGTAGTCTCGGCGCGCCGGCCCTCAAAGCCGTTCAGGAAGAAGCCGTGAAATTCTTTCCGCCCAGTTTCCAAAATCTGTACCGCGACTGGATGGAAAACCTCCGCGACTGGTGCATTTCCCGTCAACTTTGGTGGGGACAACGCATACCGGCTTGGTACCTGAAATCGGAAGCATTGAACAAAGAAACCCATGTTTTCGTGGCGGAAACCGCGGAGGAGGCCCTTTCCAAAGCACAGGAAGCGACCGGCAACCACCAGCTTTCCTTGGATGACCTGCGCCAAGACGAGGATGTGTTGGATACGTGGGCGTCTTCTTGGGTATGGCCGATTGCGGTGTTTGACGGTTTTGATAAGCCCGATGGAGAATTTCAGTATTATTATCCGACCAATGTGTTGGTAACCGGCTGGGACATCATATTCTTCTGGGTGGCCCGTATGATCATGGCAGGATATGAATTCAAGGGAGAAAAGCCATTTCAGGCGGTATATTTCACCGGAATGGTGCGCGACAGCAAACGCCGGAAGATGTCAAAATCGCTCGGAAATTCGCCCGATGCCCTCCAACTCATAGCTGAATACAGCGCCGATGGCGTGCGTTACGGACTCATGTCGAGTGCAGCGGCAGGAGGCGATATTTTGTTTGAGGACAAACTGTGTGAAACCGGGCGCAACTTTTGCAACAAACTCTGGAACGCCCTCCGCCTCGTGCATGGATGGCAAATCACAGAAACAGCAGAAAACCCGGAAATTGCCGCAAAAAACAGCTTGGCCGCGCAGTGGTTTCGCGACAAATTCCAGACGGTATTGGCCAGCTTGGAAAGTGATTTTCAGCAATATCGGCTGAGTGAAGCCCTGCTTGGGTTGTACACCTTCATCTGGGACGATTTCTGCTCCTGGTACCTGGAGATGATCAAGCCCGGTTATGAGCAGCCCATAGATCGGGCGACCTATGAGGCCACCGTGGATATTTTCTCCAACCTGATGGTGGCACTTCACCCTTTTATGCCATTTGTGACAGAGGAAATTTGGCATACCCTTCGCACACGCGCGGAAGGCGATGATTGCTGTGTTCAGGTGTGGCAAAAACCCGGGCAATCCGACAATCTGTTGATCGCAAACGTGGAGAAAGCCAAAGATGTCATCTCCAAAGTGAGAGACCTGCGCAATCAAAACCAATTGAAACCCCGTGATCCGCTGGCCTTGTTTGTGCAACACAGTGAGGCCGCAGAAGCATTGTTTACCCAACCCGGGCTGAAAGAATTGGTGGTAAAACTTGCAGTCTTGAGCGAACTGACGCTTTCTGCGGATGAGCCAGCCAACGCTAAATCGTTTATTTCCGGTACCGATCAGTATTACGTGGCCCTCGAATTAAAAATAGATGTAGCCGCGGAGTGCGCCAAGTTCAAAACAGAACTGGAGTACCAACGCGGGTTCATCCGTTCCATAGAAGCCAAATTGTCGAACGAACGTTTTGTCAGCAGCGCTCCGGCGCCCGTGGTGGAAAATGAACGAAAAAAACAGGCAGACGGACTGGCTCGCATCGCTATTTTGGAGGAAAGTCTCGCCAAACTGGGTTGTATCTAACGCGCAGGCGTTGACCAGACCACCACACCCACCGATCATGGCACTGTTTCGTACCGTGGTGATATGTATTTTCGGGGGACTTGCGTTGGCTTGTCTGCTGGGGCTGCGCACAGGCGGTCCAGAGGTGGGTGTGCACATACAATTTAAAGGCCGCCAAATGGCGCTCACGTCCGGTATGCGGGCAGGCCAAACGGCGTATTTCCCCCACAGCCACCGCAACAATGCTGAATTGGACACCCTCAGCAATTGGTACGATCCGGTGGCCGGTTATGTTGAAATTATCCGACAGGATGATCCCGTATCCCCCACCATTGGCGTAGCCCTGGGCTTCGAATTTGATGCCGAAAATGGCGAGTATCCCTATACTCCTGCCCATGCGGTGCTCCAACTCAAAGATTTCGGTTGGGGTGGGGTAGAGTTCAGCCTCCGGGATACCCTCAATTATACCGGCATTTCCAACAGCGTCAGCGATGACTTACAGGTTGAAGTAGAGGGTTTCCGGAACGATACGATATGGGGGCGTTTTTCGGGATTGCTCGTCAGTGGCTCCGGTGGTATGGCCACCGTAGAAGGAGGCAGCTTTCGGGCATTGGTGTACCGGGTACGGCGGTAGGTTGATCAGCCTGACAAGTCGTTGTGGATGAAAGGGTGTTTGAAGGTCCTTTTTCCACCATCTTTTGCAGATTATTTTGATCGTATCGCTGCTACGGCTTGCAAAAACCTGCGTCGGCTTGCAAAAAATGGCCACTTTTTTGTCTCAGACGCGACCACCCGGCTTTAATCAATCGTTGCAGGCTGGGGATTCAGCCTATTTATGGAGTATTTTTCGTGTTTATTGGGCAAATCATTAGTATGGCACACTTTATGTTGGCACTACTTGTTCTCAACTTGTTAAGTGGCGCGCTGCGTGGCCCAAAAAGATATTTTTTTTGCCATACTTCGCAATTTTTTTTGAGTAACTGGTTAGCGTGGTCGCGTATGAGACAAAAAAAGTGGTCATTTTTTGCCAGACAGCGTGCCTCCTAACCAGTTACTTTTTTGACCGGTTTCGCCTTTCTGTGGTTTTTTCTGACGTGTTGCGCCACAATCCTTTTTTCTTGTAACTGCTTTGGTGGTATGCCTTTGGGTTCAAAAAGTCTCATTTTTTGTCTCAGACGCGACCACCCGGCTTTAATCAATC
>CAIZLM010000211.1 GCA_903933805.1 uncultured Bacteroidota bacterium
CATTGATGCCAACCGGAATTTTTAAAACCTTTTTGAACACCGCTTCTACTACTTCCTGCACCCCCACAGCGGAAACCTGCCGCTGCCAGCCATGATAGTCAAGCCCATTGAAGGCGATGTGGAAGAAAAAGCGTTTACTGTTGATGGGACAAAGCTACGAGTTCTTTCCCAATAGAACAGTTGTCGCCATCCAGGGATGTCAGGAACCGCCGTTGTTTAATTTGTCAAGGTGTTCAAGGCGATGGTCAGATCCAACAAAGACCGAATTTTGATGTTTTTTAGAACCATTGTTGAAATTTTGCATTACAATGCATTGCCTGTTCTTTGTAACTGGTTACTACACTTTTTCATACAACATACAATTCCATCAATACCATGTCATCAGCCATTATTGTAGGATCAGGGATTGCCGGCATTGCCACCGCATTGCGGCTTCGCGCTTCCGGGATGGACGTAGCCGTTTGGGAAGCCAATGATTATCCCGGTGGCAAACTTCATGCTTTTGAAATCGATGGCTATCGGTTTGACGCGGGGCCCTCGCTGTTTACCATGCCGACGTTTGTCACAGAACTGTTTGAACTGTTTGGAATACCGGCGGAGCAACATTTTAAATACGATCGAAAAGATGTTTTGTGCCATTATTTTTGGGAAGACGGCATGCGATTCCAAGCCAATGCTGACCGGGAGAAATTTACCCAGTCAGCCGCAACGACCTTTGGTATTGAAAGCGCACGCTTGAAGGCCTATTTGGAAAATGGGCAAAGAAAATATGAACTCACAGCACCGCTTTTTTTAGAGAAATCCCTGCATAAAATCAGCACTTACTTATCTGTAGATACGCTCAAGGCCATCGCAAACATCCACCGTTTGAACATCCGAGATACCCTGCATGGTGTCAACGCAGGACAATTGAAGGAGCCACACTTGGTGCAGCTTTTCAACCGATATGCGACCTACAACGGTTCTTCGCCCTACCAAACGCCAGGTATCATGTCGATGATCCCGCACTTGGAAATGCAGCTCGGCACCTATTTCCCCAAGGGTGGGATGCACAGCATCACCACCAGCCTTTTTAATTTGGCGCAGGAACAAGGGATTCGATTTCATTTTGGCGAGCGGGTTGATAAGATTGTGGTCAAAAATAAGCGGGCAATAGGCATTGAAACGGTCTCCGGGACCCATTTGGCTGACGTGATCGTGAGCAACATGGATGTTTTTTCCACCTATAAAAAGCTGCTTCCGGATCAAAGTCATCCAGAGCGCACCTTGAAACAGGAAAGATCCAGTTCCGCCATTATTTTTTACTGGGGCATCAGGCGCTCCTTTCCAGCATTAGATTTGCACAATATTCTGTTTAGTGGTGACTATGAGCAGGAGTTCGAGCATATTTTTGAACACAAAACACTTTTCAACGACCCCACCGTTTACATCAACATCACCAGCAAAGAAAAGCCCGACGATGCGCCAGATGGTTTCGAAAACTGGTTTGTGATGATCAATGCACCGGGGGATTACGGGCAAGATTGGGATGCATTGGTCGCACAAACCCGGGACGACGTCATCCGAAAAGTACAGCGCATATTAGGGGTTGATCTTAGTCCACTGATAGCGGCGGAAGCGGTACTTACTCCGCCGATGATTGAACAAAAAACAAGTTCACACCGTGGAGCGCTGTATGGGGCTGCCAGTAACGCTGCCTTTGCAGCGTTTTTACGGCACCCCAATTTCTCCGGAAAAATAAAAAACTTGTATTATTGCGGCGGGTCCGTTCATCCAGGCGGGGGTATTCCACTTTGCCTGCTTTCCGCAAAGATCACCGCGAACTTAATCCGGCATCAAGCATGAGACTTACTAGCTATTTACTTCCCTCGACATACCGAGGTCTGATTTCGGTCTTTTTTATTTGGCTGGTCACCATTTCTGGGATTATTGGCATTGCCCAAGGCATGGCTGACTGGTTTTTACCCAAAACGCCATTCAATTTACTGATGGGCGCTGGATTGTTGCTGTGGAATTTTCCGCCTCAACGCACCTGGCAGGGTGTTGCAACATGGGCTGTCGTATTCCTCGGAGGCATGTTGGCCGAGACGCTGGGCGTGCAGTACGGATTGCTGTTTGGGGAATACCAGTATGGGGTCAACTTGGGTCCCACCCTACTCGGGGTACCTTTGCTCATCGGTATCAACTGGATGATGACTACGTTTTTGACTGCCTATTGCAGCCAGGTGGTGTTTCATGAAAAATGGAAAGCGAGTTTATTGGGGGCCTCGCTGATGGTGTTGCTGGATGTGTTGATCGAGCCTGTTGCACCACTGCTGGGGTTTTGGTATTGGGATGCGGGGTTTGCGCCATTGCAGAACTATGTGACATGGTTTGTCGTTGGGTTAGGCTTTCAATTGTTGGTACACAACAGGATTCCAAGGGCAATAAACGCGCTCCCGGCGCATCATTTGATTTCACAATTCATTTTCTTTGGGTCTTGTTATGTCCTCCTCTACCTTTGACATCGCCATCATTGGGGCTGGTGCAGCCGGGTTACATCTTGCACTGAACATGCGGGACGATCCGTTTTTTCGTCAAAAAAAAATCCTCATCCTCGAAAAAGAGTCCAAAGAGCAAAACGACAGGACTTGGTGCTTTTGGGAAAAAGGGGTTGGGAAATGGGACCATTTACTCCGGCATACTTGGGCAAATGGCGATTTTTTTTGTATGGGAGACGCCCTTCCCTTGCACTTGGCTCCTTACCAATATAAAATGTTGCGGGGCATTGATTTTTATGCCTTTGCTAAAAAAGCGCTTGCTGCCCATCCTCAATTTACCTGGCAACAAGATGCCGTTTTATCGGTGGATACCAGCAGCCCATGTCACATCGCCTGCAGCGGGGGGCAGTACACCGCAGAATATGTTTTCGACAGTCGTATCCCGGAAGCATTCTTTCAACAGGACCAGTACACCCGCTTGCTGCAACATTTCAAGGGATGGGTTATTCGAACACCGGAAGACTGCTTTGATGCCGATCGATTTAACATGATGGATTACCGACTACAATGGAAGGACTCCACCAGTTTTACCTATGTATTGCCGCTGAACGCGCGGGAGGCGTTGGTTGAATTCACCTTGTTTACCCCGTCGCTGATCGGAGACGGTGATTATGAAACGATGTTGAACCGGTATTTAAAGGCGGTGTGGCGTATTGAAAAATTCGACATAGTGGAATCGGAATATGGCGTGATTCCCATGAGCGATTTCCCCTTTGAAAAATACGCTTCAGACAAGCATATTCGAATCGGCACAGCGGGCGGTTGGGTAAAACCTTCGAGTGGCTATTCTTTTAAAAATTGCGAGCGCAATGCGGTCAAAATCACCGAAAATCTGAAATCGGGTCGTGCGTTAAATACGGGTATCATTTCGCGGCGTTTTCGCCTGTATGATGCCGTATTTCTAGATGTCCTGAACAGACACAATGAACGGGGCCCAAGCATCTTCCACACCATGTACTTCAAAAATGATGTGCAGCAAATTTTCGCCTTTCTGGACGAAGAAACCAGCCTCCTGGAAGAGTTGCGCATTATCAGTGGGTTTCCCAAACGTCTGTTTTTGCGTTCGCTGATCAATGTCCTGACACGGTGGTTGTAAAAGAGACGTAACTGGTTAGCGTGGTCGCGTCTGAGACAAAAAAGTGACCATTTTTTGTCAGACGAAGCGGATTTTTGTAGGCCGTAGCAGCGCTACGGTCAAAAAAATCTGCGAAGTATGGCGGAAAATGGGCCTTTTTGGGCCAGACAGCGTGCCACCTAACCAGTTACAAAAAGACGATGTGCTGAAGGCCTATTGTAGCCCATCAAGACAGTACAAAACAGACAGGTGAACCCACCTAACCTGCTAAATAATCTGCCAAAGGATCCTTCCCGCCCCAGATTCCATCAGAACGGTACGGTTGGAAACGGGCAAACATTTCTTCTTTGTACCAGCCAAGTTGTTTGGTTTTTTCAATGGCGACCCGGTGCTCAGGACTTTGATACGCAAACTTTTTCAGCGCATCAAAATCACGCCACAGGCTAAAAGTGGCCATTTGAAGGAGCGGCGCCTCCCCTATTCCTTTGGTAAAAATCAGTCCATCACAGCCAGCAGCAATAGGACGCTGCGAGGTGGGTACATAGCGCCAAAAGTCAATAAGCCTACGCGGTTTGATGGTGGCTCGGGTGATGACGGCCAAGAGCGGGTTGCCTTCGTCCAGGTGCGCCGACTTTTCGAAAGGGTTACCGCCCGACCAAAGTCCCTTTACCTCCCGAACTTTCATATACAGCACCCATTGCTCGGTGCTGTTTGCTCGAAAACGGCGTGCCAACGCTGCATGATCCCAAAAGTGGTGGGCGAAAGTTGCATCTTCCCATACCGCCACCAAAGCATAAACACTCCAATCCGGCGCAGGATTAAAGCCCATCTCACGGCCGCTGCCCATGAGTTTATAAAAAGACAATCCCTCCACCGAGCGGAGGTGTGCATGGGCCAATTGCATCTGAAAAAAAGCCCATACGCGGCCATACCAGGTAGAATACCGGAAAAACGCAAGGGTTGTTATGGACTTTGACATGCAACTACAATAGAAATATGACCATTTGGTTTAACAGCGTGAAAAATAGGTGATCGCGTCTGAGACCAAAAAGGGGCCATTTTTTGCCAGAAGAAACGATTTTTTTAGGCTGTGGCCCATTTTCCTGTGCTAGAAACCATACTGCCGAATGACCTCTTCCGGCGGTCCATCCCACTGATTGGGGGTATTCCCTTGGTAGCCGATGTCTTCAATCCCCATTTTACTTGACCAAAATCCGGACGCTGTGAGGTTGCGCATGAGGCTAAAAAAGGCTACTCCATGTCCCATTCCAGGTTTTTTTCGTTCCGGATATGCCATGTCTTCCACCAACGCAAGGCGTTCCGCGTCGCTAAGATCAATGAAGTTGTTGGCAAAACGTTTTTTGGATTGGTTGTCGAGCCACGTCAATCCACCCCGTAAAGGTGTTTGCAATTCTGGCTTGTCCTTGACCATAAATTCCAGGAAGTCTGGCACACCCGCATCAGAAGCACTGCCGGAGCGCGCATCGCGAGGGATGATGATGTCAACCAAGACTGTGATGGTTTGCATTTCATGCTTGTTGAAAAATTGCTCGGCGAAAAGTTTGGCATCCCGTGCTTTTTCATAAGCGGTACGGCCAAATTGCTCGAATACTGGATCCTTTTTGTCCGGTTCCGAAGCCGGGATTGGGTCAAATATTTCAGCAGCCTGCACCTGTGGATTCAGGCCCACCAGTCCCAAAGAGCTGAGACTGATACCTTTTAAGAGATCACGACGTTTCATGGTATAAAAGATTCAGGTTTACAATTTACCGGCTTTGCGTTCTGTTACAATATGTCGGGAAGCCCGCATAGAAAGAGCCAGGATGGTCCAGGTACAGTTTTTATCCCCTTGGGAAACAAAGGGACCTGCATCAACGACAAATAGATTTTTCACATCGTGCGCTTGTTGCCATTTGTTCAATGCCGAGGTTTTCGGATCGCTGCCCATGCGTACCGTTCCAACTTCGTGTATAATTTCACCCGGCAAGTTTAATCCGTAATCCTGCTCAGCCGTTGGTTTGTCGCCCAAGGGAATCCCCCCCATTTCATGGATGATTTGTTCAAAGGTTTCATGCATGTGTTTGGCTTGCAGTCGCTCATAATCTGACCAGGTGTAGTTGAACCGCAGCACCGGGATACCGAATTTGTCCACCTTTTCGGGGTCTATTTCACAGTAGTTGTCTTCGCGGGCAACGGCTTCTCCCCTACCAGCCATCCCAATATAAGACCCGTAAAATCTGCGATAATCGTCTTTCAGGGAAGCCCCAAACCCTCCGGCCTCACGTTTAAGGCCGTTGCGATCCGGAAACATCCCATTCGTGTTTTCAATTCCCCAACCAAAACCGTAAGCAGGCATGCCCATACCGCCCCAGTATTCGATGTGATAACCGCGGGGGAAGTCTAGTTTCTTATTGTCCAACCACCAAGGCGAGTAAATATGCAAACCACCGACACCGTCTTCGTTGTACCGTTTTCGGTCAAACAATTTGGGTACAATGGCGCCACGGGAAGCCCCCGTAGAATCATGCAGGTATTTACCGACCACCCCTGAAGAGTTGGCCAGGCCTTCGGGGAAACGCGCCGACTTAGAATTGAGCAACAAACGCGCTGATTCACAAGCACTTGCAGCCAAAATCACTATTTTTCCGCGCACTGTTTTTTCTTCTAATGTCCGGGTATCCACGTAAGAAACACCCGTGGCCAAACCCGTTTGAGCGTCTGTTAATACCTCCCGCGCCATGGCAAAATATATGGTATCCATATTTTTCGTCTTACTGGCAGGTTTACACAAACAAGAGGAGGACGAAAAATCAGCATACGCCACGCAAGCGCGGTTGCATTGGTTGCAGTAAAAGCAGACGCCGCGTTCGTCGTTTATAGGCTTGGTAAGGATGCTCAATCGAGACGGAATGGTGGTAATTCCAAGGCGTTTATTGCCCTGTTGGAGCATCATTTCGTGCAAACGAGGCTTGGGAGGGGGTAGAAAAACAGAGTCAGGATCATTGGGAAGGTTTTCCTTGGAACCAAAAACGCCAATCAGCCGATCTACATCATCGTAAAATGGCGCCACATCTTCATACCCGATGGGCCAATCTTCCCCCAATCCATCAATGCTGCGTCGTTTAAAATCCTGTGGCCCAAAACGCAGGCTGATACGCCCCCAGTGATTCGTACGCCCACCCAGCATCCTTGACCGAAACCAACGAAATTTGGTGTCACCTTTGGTGGTATAGGGCTCTCCTTCGATGTCCCATCCGCCATAGGCCGCATCAAAATCGCCAAAAGGTCGGTAGCGGGTACCTGCACCCCGTCGGGGTGATTGATAAGGCCATTTCAGTTGGGTAACGTATTCCGGATCTGCCGGATCAAAGTGTTGCCCTGCCTCAAGAAGACATACTTTGGCGCCGGCTTTGGTGAGTTCATACGCAGCCATACCACCACCAGCGCCAGAACCAATGATGATGACATCGTAAACGGTGGGTGCAGTTTTAATCTGAAAATCTGACATGCAACAGGTATGTTCTTGGTCCCTTACAGGAATGTTAGAAAAAAAGTAACTGGTTAGGTGGCACGCTGTCTGGCCCAAAAAGGCCCATTTTCCGCCATACTTCGCATATTTTTTTAACCGTAGCGCTGCTACGGCCTGCAAAAATCTGCATTGTCTGACAAAAATTGGCCACTTTTTTGTCTCCGACGCCACCACGCTAACCAGTTATGAAAAAAAAGAGCAAAATATTTTACGCGCAACTAAATTGGTATTTGTTGTCGTGACGGCCAAATTGTGATGGGCCATCACGGCAACAAGCAATATCAGCGACTCTTCAACAGTTTTTGGGTCACAACACCTTTTTCAGTCCTTACCACCAGGAAGTAAACACCGGGTGCTTCATCCGTCAACCGAATTTCATGGCTGGAGACAAGGCTGTTTTTTTCAACAAAACCACCCACCCTTTTTCCAATGGCATTGTACACATTGACATCCAGCAAGTCAACAGACTCCTCTTTCAAGATAAAATTAAAAATACCATCGGCAGCCGGGTTCGGATACACTGAAAAAAGCAAGGTTGGATCGTATGGTGTTCCGTTGGTTCCAACAATAGATGCCTCGCCTCCGGGACTGTCTGAAAATGTGATGAGGTTACAAGCCACCACCAGGTTGGGGTTGTACCCGTCTGTACAGTTGGGACAAGTCACGCCACTGATACAATCCGGGTTGTTGGGGTGGCACAAATCCACATAACTTTCGTCAAAAA
>CAIZLM010000212.1 GCA_903933805.1 uncultured Bacteroidota bacterium
AATCCGTTACATGTGCTTTAGGGGATATATACCCGCTTCGTTTCCACGATGTTGCCTAGGGAAAGCGTCACGAAATATACCCCTGCAGGACAAGTAGGAATGGGCACGATGCCTTCCGGCGTTTGCAATACGGCCTTGCACAACAGCACCCCGGTGGTGTTGTGCATCGAAACCTGCCAAGGCCCCGTAGGCCCAAAACCTCCTGCAATAGATACCTGCAAACTGTGGGTAGCGCCATCGAAATTCACCGATGCTGCCTGATAACCCGCCGATGGCTCCAGGGTAGCAACGGCACCACAATTGCCATGCACCAGTTGATCAGACAATTGATTGAGGTAACACTCCAAATTTGTGTAGCCTGCAATGCCCGTTAAGGCCACAGAGCGCTGTGTGCCGTTGTGGTCTGCCAAATTGGGGTTCAGTCCCTCCGCAATTTCCCAGTCGTTGGGCATGCCATCGCCATCGGTATCGATGGGGGCTGCCGGAGGTGACACAAAATCGAGGGAATAAGCATCGTGGAAATAATCCGTTCCATCAATGGGATGGTTGTCTATGAGCTGGCTTTGTAGGGGCTGCAGCAATCGTCGGTTCATCTGGTCACGGTGTCCGGCACTATAACAATTAAACGCACCGACCGTGGCGGCTACCGTTGTAACCAATTGCGCTGTAGGTGTATAATCAATGTTTGGAAAAGGAAATCGAGCAACACGGCGTTGGGCCAATCCCATTTCCGTATTGGGGTTGTTGTTGGCGTCGCAGAAGTCATTGCAACAATAAAAAAGGTCGTAATCGTGATAGGTCGGGTATCGACTCATCGTATTGCCATTGGCAAACAATATACAAAAAGTACAGCTGCTTTCAAGGCAAACGGTGTAATGTTCCCAACACAACCTACTTTTGTGGCTACAAATTTTCAAACCATGTACAAAGGAACTGTAAAATTTTTCAACCCCAAAAAGGGCTTCGGTTTTATCAAAGAAGAAATTTCAGGAAAAGAAGTATTTGTCCACTCTTCAGACTTGCTGGATAAAATAAACGAAGGTGACGCCGTTATTTTTGAAACCAAACGCGGCAAAAAAGGCGTTACAGCCGTCGATGTAAAACTGTCTTAATCTCACCCGCTCAAGCCTATTCACCTATATTCATGGATTTAAAGAAAATTCCATCCCCCTGTTTCGTACTGGAAGAAAGTCTCCTGCGCCACAACCTGGAAATTATCGGCCGGGTACAACGGGAAAGTGGCGCCTCCATCATTCTCGCTTTCAAGGGGTTTGCCATGTGGCGCGCCTTCCCCATTTTGCGGGAGTACATCAGCGGCGCAACGGCCTCTTCTCTCCACGAAGCCATGCTTTGTCAGGAAGAAATGGGCGCCAAAGCACACACATACGCCGTGGCTTATGCACCACGGGAATTCGCCAAAATACTTGGCTGCTCCAGCCATATCACGTTTAATTCGCTCAGCCAGTGGCGGCGTTTCGGAAAAAAAGCACTGGCGTATCCGGATAAAATCAGCCCCGGTATTCGGGTGAATCCGGGGTGGTCTCCTGTCGGAACAGCGCTCTACAACCCCGCTGCAGCTGGCTCACGACTTGGCGTACCCGTCGAACAATTCAAAAATACCATGCCGGAGGGCATCGAGGGGCTGCACTTCCACACCCTCTGCGAAAGTACCAGCCACGACCTCGAAAAAACGCTGACGCATTTTGAACAACAATTCGGTGCATTTTTACCGAAACTTCAATGGGTTAATTTCGGTGGGGGACACTTGATGACCCGGAAAGATTATGACGTGGACCACCTAATCAGTGTACTCAAGGCATTCCGGGGTCGATATCCCAATCTCCAGGTTATTTTGGAACCCGGCAGTGCTTTTGCCTGGGAAACGGGTGTCTTGGTTTCTACGGTACTCGATATTGTCAACAACAAAGGCGTGAAAACGGCCATCCTTGACGTGTCTTTCACCGCCCACATGCCTGATACCCTCGAAATGCCCTACCGACCGGGTGTACGTGGCGCCAATGCCGATCCCTCCAGCGGCAAAAATTTGTACCGACTGGGTGGCGTAAGCTGTCTCAGCGGCGATTTCCTGGAAGCATACGCCTTTGAAAGCCCCTTGAAAGTAGGCCAGAAAATTGTCTTTGAAGACATGATGCACTACACCATGGTGAAAACCAGCACCTTTAATGGCGTTACACACCCAAACATCGCCATCCTGACCTCAACAGAAAAACTCGACGTCGTGAGGCGGTTTGGGTACAAAGATTACAAACGCAGGCTTTCCTGACGGTCGTCTCAGCGCAAGATACCAGGGCAGCGAATCTGACCGAAATAGTAGTTGACACCGACGCCCAGCAATACATACGCATCGGAGTTTTTGCCATTGCCGCGCTGGCGACCAGGAAGTCCAATGGGCGGGTCGCCAGAGCGGTCAGCCAAGGCCGCCGCAACCTCACCGCGTTGGGCGAGAATGTCGCGAATATCAGCATACTCCCCGTGCACATCGTCTATGTAATCGGTAAAAAGTTTGCGCGCACTAAATTCCACGTTCAAACTCCAACGGTAACTAAAATCCATTTTAAAGCCCATCCCGTACGCAATAGCACCCTGCGTGGTACTGTACTCTTCCCCGCGAAATTGCCCCTCCGTGCCCAAATCGCGCAACTGGTAGGTCTTTCCATTCAATTCAGCTTTGGGATCAAAGTGGAAAATTGATGGGCCCAACAACAGATAGGGCGTGAAAAAGAAATCCCGCGAGCCATGTACGTACGGCAAAAAATTAAATTCCAACTGCGCCGTACCATCCACAATCGTACTCTTAAACTGTAAGTTGCGCTTTTGCTCGTATGGGTTGTCTGAGTCAGCATCGGAAGCACTGACCTCCGTGACGCTCGACATGAACCGGAAACACAAGCGGTCGTTAAAATTGTATCGCGTGGCAATACCACCAGCAAGGTGAAGCCGGTTGATACGACCATTGGTGTTCAAATCTCCAAAATAATTCGAGATGCCTGCCCAACCACCAACTTCCCAGCCACGCATCTGCGCGTGGGCGACATGGCTGGTCAATACAAGTGCAAAACTCAACACCAAAAATCTTGATTTCTTCATGTTCATTGATTTTATTGGGCGCAAAAGTAGTCAGTAAATAGGAAGCAGCTATAAAAATACAGTAACTGGTTAGGTGGCACGATGTCTGGCCCAAAAAGGCCCATTTTCCGCCAGACAACATGCCACCTAACCCGTTACATCATTGCATTATTGTTCAAATAGTCGGCTATTCTCACATTACTCCACTATTTTGGTGTATTTGCCCCGCCGGTACCCACCCGAAAACAGCCCATCGATCGTGTTGTATCATCCACAGGCATTGCTATAAAATGGCCCTGCTTCCACAACTTTAAAGTGCCGATCTCTTCTGTGCTGTCTATCGGCTCTTCACCACCCATGATGATACTGTGCAGTGTTTTGCACTGTACGATATCCTTTTTGCCATCTCCATCCACGTCGAGTATCCAACTTTCCATCAGCACCTGACTTCCATCACCACCATACCAAGCAGCCAATGCCTCATAGTCGGTAAACGCTGATTTGGCAGTATCATACAACAAAATTCCGTGAAAACGGTACCAAAACCATCGAATTTCCACCCAATAAGCCAAAATTCCATCTTCCAGTGGAAAATATTGCCGCCCAATGATCTGTGTATCCGATGAATCCACCAGCTCAAAAACAACGTCCAACAATTTCGGTGGAATTGTGCTGTAAAACAACCTGTTCGAGATGACACTTCCAGCAACAATGGAGTCGGTTTCACCGCTGGTAATCGCTACCTGAAGGGTGTCAAAAGGCAACATGGGACTAAAATAAGCCTGTAATGGCTGCTGAACAGTAGGTTTCAATGCACAACATGCTCCCAAGGATAACAATAGTATTGCCGAATAATATGAAGAAAAACGCATAATACAAGTTGATTAAGTTGGTTTTAATGACACAAATGCCCGATTATATTGTAATAATTTCTTGTGTAGAATCAGGTACCACCCACCATTTGCCGTCGGTTGAAGTGATCGTACCGAGGGGCGTGGTGTGGTTGCTTGGGCAATTGGGCATCAAATCGGCCGTCGTTGTCGTGCCCAGCCCTTGGGTAATCGAACCAGACGTTTGGGCAAAAAGGGCGGTGTACAGTAGTAAACAACAGTTGATGGAGCAGATATTGCGTTTCATGTAATTACTTATTAGAAAATTGTAACTGGTTAGGTGGCACGCTGTCTGTCCCAAAAAGGCCCATTTCCCGCCATACTTCGCAGATTTTTTTGACCGTAGCGCTGCTACGGCCTACAAAAATCCGCTTCGTCTGGCGAAAAATGGCCACTTTTTTGTCTCAGACGCGACCACGCTAACCAGTTACAAAAAATTTTGAGTGCCGGTTTGCCAGATATTTTTTTCAAAAGTTTGTGACATAAAAACAAATACCGAAAAGTCATTGTTAAACGACATTATTGGTACGTGCATGGACCTTTCCAGTGCTGCTACCAGTATTAAACGTCACAAAAAAACAAAACCACAACAAGTATGCGGTATTCTACGCTCTTTTGTTCATTTTTTCTGTTTTTTCACCTAATTCAAGCCCAAAATACTGGCTCCCTCACCGGATCAGTCAAAGACAGGCTCACCCAAGAGGCCCTCATAGGTGTGTCCATCAGACTGGATGGCAGCAACCTCGGCGCCACTACGGATGATAACGGAAATTTTAAAGTTGCCAATATACCGCCGAAATCATACAATGTGGTGGCCAGTTATGTAGGCTATACCATACAGACCAAGTTCAATGTGGTCATCACAACAGGCAATGCCAATCAGTTAAACTTTGAATTGGAGCCAGACAGCAAGTTTTTGGGAGAAGTGGTCGTTTCCGAAAACAGGTCGGTTCGCATTGCTACGATGGAAACGCCCTTGTCTGTTCAAAATCTGTCGGTGGAGGAAATCAAGAGCAATCCTGGCGGCAATTTTGATATCAGCAAGGTCGTTCAGGCGCTGCCTGGTGTCGGCGGGGTAGCCGGAACAGGCGGCGGTTTCCGGAACGACCTCATCATTCGGGGTGGCGGACCAAGCGAAAATGTATTTTACCTGGATGGCGTTGAAATTCCTGTCATCAACCACTTCACCACCCAAGGCGCAGCAGGCGGGCCCGTGGGGATGCTCAACGTCTCTTTCATTGAAGACGCAACGCTTGCGACGAGCGCCTTCAATGCCCGCTACGACAATGCGCTGTCTTCTGTGCTTCAATTCCGCCAACGCGATGGCAACCCCGACCGGTTTCAGGGCAATGTTCGGGTGGGCGCCTCCGAAACTTCACTCACCGGAGAGGGACCCTTGGGCAAAAAAAATGGCAAAACGACCTTTCTCGTCTCCGCCAGAAGATCCTATCTGCAACTGCTTTTTAAAGCCATTGGATTGCCCATTCGACCCGACTACTGGGATTTTCAGTACAAAATAACGCATAAAATAAACGCCAAAACCACCTTCACCGCCCTCGGTATTGGCGCGATTGATGATTTTTACTTCGAAGCACCCAAGGAATCAACACCGGAAAATTTGTATATCCTGAGTTCTGTACCAAGCGTAAATCAGTGGAACTATACCCAGGGGTTTTCCCTCAAGCAGTTGATAAACAACGGTTTTTGGAACCTAACCTTCAGCCGAAATATGCTCGACAACAAACTCGATCAGTTCGCAGACAACATCGACGGCAAACAAGCCGACGAGTCAAAGCGGATCCTTAGGCTCCAAAGCCAGGAAATCGAAAACAAACTCCGGTTTGATGTCAACCAATATGCCGGTTTGTGGAAATTCAGCGCCGGCGCGATGGCTCAGTACGTGAAATACAACAACAACTCCTACAACCGTCTCCGCGCAGCAATAACCGACTCCTTGGGAAACGTGGTTCAACCCGCTACAGAAATCCGCTTCAACACGGCCATAGACTTTGTGAAGTTTGGACTCTTCGGACAGGCCAATAGAACCTTCTTGAGCAACAAACTGGGTGTTTCTGCCGGCATACGCGCGGATGGAAATACATTCACGGTGGGTGGCACCAACCTGCTTAAAACCATCAGCCCGCGCCTGAGCATGAGCTACGCACTCGCACCCAAATGGAAGCTAAACGCATCCGTAGGCCGCTATTTCAAAGCCCCCCTGTACACGGTGCTGGGATTCCGAGATGCTTCCGGTGCACTGGTCAACCAAGATCAACCTTATGTACAAAGCGACCATTATGTAGGCGGATTGGAATTCGTTCCATCCAAGGTGCTGCGCTTGACGTTGGAAGGATTTTACAAACACTATTCCGACTATCCTGTTAGCGCCTTCAATGGCGTTTCTTTGGCCAACCAAGGCGGCGGTTTTGGCGTGCTCGGCAACGAAGAGGTGTATCCGGTGGGCAAGGGTGAAGCCTACGGTCTGGAGTTGTTTGCGCAACAAAAATTGAACAAAAACTTATACTTCACGGGCTCCTACACCCTTTTCTGGTCGAAATTCAGCAACTCAAATGGACAACTGATCCCCTCCGCTTGGGACAACCGTCACTTGCTCTCACTGCTCGGCGGCTATAAGTTTCGCCGAAATTGGGAATTGGGCCTGAAATACCGACTGCAAGGTGGCGTTCCCTATACCCCGCTGGACTTGGATGCCAGCCGCCTCAACTACGCCACCATCGGTACCGGCATACTCGACAACAACCAACTGAATACCCTGAGACTCGGTAATTTCAGTCAACTGGATCTCCGGTTGGACAAAAAATGGAACTTCAAACACGCAACCCTAGACGTATTTATGGATGTGCAAAACCTGCTCAACACCATCAACACGGCTCCCCCAACGTACACCTTCCAACGCACACCCGATGGAACAGGATTTGTAACGACCGATGGCAAACCACTGTACGCCGATGGCAGCAATGCCATACCCATCTTGTTAAACAATACAGAAGGCTCACTCCTACCCACTGTAGGTGTTATCGTTGAATTTTAACGTGTAACCACTTTTACAGGACCCCCTTTGTGTTGCTGCAACACAAATATTACCACCAAACTGATGATGGCCGCAAAAAAACACCATACCGAAATAAGCGCCTGTTCAAAATAAAAGACAGAAAGTAACAAGGATGAGAGAGAACTCCATCCCAACAAAGACATTCGCTTCACCGATGAAACAAACGGGGAAACTACCGTCACCATGATGTACACGGCTCCTGGAAACACTCTAAATATAGCAGGTGTATCCAAACCGTAGTGGATATGGTGACCCCTGATCTCCGCCGTAGCTTGCCGTAGAAATACATAATAAATCAAAAATGTGGCTAAAAAACACCCCAATACCGTCAAAAAAGACAGCATCCGCTTCCGTTGTCGATCATCTTCCAACAGCATAATGGAAAAGGGCACCCACACAGGCCATACCCCCTGCGCAAAAATCAGGTACGCGTACGATGCAGCCCACCGAAAATGCTCATATGCAGGGTGGGTCAGCGACAACCACACAACCCCTTCAATCAGTTGTTGCACAGCAAAAATCAGTGGAACACTCGCCAAAGGATATTGACGGGAATCTTCTACACTTCTGAATGCAACAACCCCCACTCCAGTAAGCGAAACACCTGCAACAAAACTCGCCGTGGCTGAAAAACACATACCCAAATTTTTTTGTAACTGGTTAGGTGACACGCTGTTTGGCCCAAAAAGGCTCATTTTTCGTCTCAGAC
>CAIZLM010000213.1 GCA_903933805.1 uncultured Bacteroidota bacterium
CCAAAAAAGGCCCATTTTCCGCCATACTTCGCAGATTTTTTTGACCGTAGCGCTGCTACGGCCTACAAAAATCCGCTTCGTCTGGCAAAAAATGGCCTCTTTTTTGTCTCAGACGCGACCACGCTAACCAGTTACTAGTTTTTTTAGGATGCCTATCATATCTTTCCATAGTGCCGAATTTGATTACAATATGACGTTAAGACCTGTACATTCCTTCAGCTTTTTGAGCGTAGTATTTCTCGCTTTTTCGCTCAGTATTTACCTAAAACCCGCCTTTTCCTTACCAACTATTGATATAGCAAATCCAGGAGCTTCAAAGGGACGACTGATATGGCAAAAATACAATTGTCAGAGCTGTCATCAATTGTATGGCCTAGGGGGTTATTTAGGGCCTGATTTGACCAATGTTTATGCAGCCCCTAACAAGGGCGAACCTTTGATCCGGGCAATGCTTCAAATAGGCATTCCGCCGATGCCCTCTTTTAACCTACCCGAGGAGGAAATAGCACTTTTAGTAGCCTTTCTTAAAGAGACCAATGCAAGCGGTACTGCCGATCCCCGAATTTTTTTAATCCTGTCCAACGGAATGACACAACGAAAATGACTAGTCTCTATCAAAATATTGGGAAATACTATCTGGCTACTGCATTACTGATGTTGTGTATCGGGGTGGTCTTTGGCCTAACAACCGCTCTCTATTACATCATCCCAGGTGCTGAAAGCCATCTTTTAGGGTTCAATTCTTTAAGGCCCATGCACGTTTCCGCAATCATGTTCTGGATATTACTGGGCGCTACGGGTTGTGTTTACAGTGGTTTGGCTTTTTTTTACAAGTTTGAGTCGCCAAACCCAATCGCCCGAACCCAATGGTTTTTATGGATTATAGCCATTGGAGGTATATTTTATTCCTATACGAAAGGTGCGTTCGGCGGCCGCGAATATTGGGAGTTCAACCCCTTGTGGGCGCTGCCACTCGCAATGGCTTGGCTACTTTTTCTGTTCAATTTCACAAAAGCTGCCAAAAATATTGCCCAGTGGCCCGTCTATATCTGGATGTGGATGACTGGTATCATTTTCTTCCTGTTCGCCTTTACTGAAAATTACCTGTGGCTTTTCCCCTATTTTAGAGAGCACTTTATTACCGACATGACCATTCAATGGAAAGTAAATGGTTCACTCACCGGCTCATGGAATCAACTGCTGTACGGAACCGCTTTTTTTCTGATGGATCGCATCAACAAAAAAGCCCTTATTGGTCACAGCAAACCCGCTTTTAGCCTGTATTTCTTGGGGCTTTTCAACCTGATGTTCAACTGGGGCCACCATATTTATACGCTTCCAACAGACGAATACGTGCGCTACACAGGGTATATCGTCAGCATGACAGAGTGGATTTTCTTTGTGCGGATCGTGTACAATTGGCGGCAATCCATCAGCGAAATCGAAAAAAACTTCCATTATTTCCCCTATCGGTTTTTGATGGCTGCCGATATTTGGGTACTGCTAAATCTGACCCAGGCCATCTTTATGTCTATTCCAGCCGTCAATCTTTATACCCATGGCACACACATCACTGTCGCTCACGCCATGGGAACTACCATCGGCATCAACAGTATGATTTTGTTTGCCGCTTGTTTTGAGTTTTTTGGCTTCGACAAGGGGCTTCCAGTCAAAAAATACCGATGGCTCAACACGACTTTTTGGATGGTTCAGGCTTCCCTACTGGTCTTTTGGCTCGCCTTGAATATTGCAGGCGTAAAAAAAGGCATCTGGCAAATGAGCGCTCAACAACAGCCCTTCAACTCCATGATGCACGAACTTAGACCATGGTTCGTACTTTTTTTTGGAGCGGGTATTGTCCTAGCAGTAGCATTATGTACCCTAAGCCTTGGATTGCTTCGGCATTACGCCTCAAACTACTGGAAAAAAAGCCACGTTGCCGCCAGTCCAAACAGTTCGCCAAATACCCATCCTGAAAATACAAGATAATTGGCCTTAAAACAGCGCTATTCCCCATGGAAATCTTCAAACAATTCACCTTCGATTCAGCGCATTTCCTGCCAAATGTACCGCCTGAACACAAATGCCGCCAAATACACGGCCATACTTACCGACTCGTCGTATTCATTCAAGGCGATCTGGACGAAAAGCTCGGCTGGGTGATGGACTTCACCGATGTAAAAAAAATCATAGACCCCATCCTCTGCCAAGTGGACCACCAACTCCTCAACAACATCGCAGGTTTGGAAAATCCTACCTGCGAATTAATCGCCATTTGGCTCTGGAATAACATTAAACCGAAAATGCCAAAACTGGCCAGGATTGAACTGCATGAAACACCCACCTCCGGGACGGTGTATGTGGGTACGTAGCAATCTTGCCCTTGCTCTTAATGTGTGAATAGCTGTCCTTTTTAACCCTTAAAACCTATTCTTTCTATGAATACCTCCCAAAAAAACGCCATCCATTCACCAACACTGAAACCCTTCACACACCAAGAAGCACTCGAATCAGCCACCGACTATTTTAACGGAGACACACTCGCCGCAAGTGTCTGGCTGAACAAATATGCCCTCAAAGACTCCTTCGGCGCCATCTACGAACGCAATCCAGATGAAATGCACCGGCGAATAGCCCGCGAACTGTCCCGCATCGAACAGCGATACGACAATCCAATGTCAGAAAACGACCTCTACGAGGTACTCCGAAACTTCCAACACCTCGTACCGCAGGGAAGCCCCATGTCGGGCATCGGAAACCCCTACCAAATCGTGTCACTTTCCAATTGTTTTGTCATTGGCGTGGAAGGAAGCGCCGATTCGTATGGCGCTATCATTAAAATCGACGAAGAACAAGTACAACTCATGAAGCGCCGCGGTGGTGTCGGCCACGACCTATCGCACATCCGACCACAAGGAACCCCAGTGATGAACAGCGCCCTCAACAGCACAGGCATCCTGCCTTTCATGGAACGATACTCCAATACAACCCGTGAAGTCGCCCAAGATGGTCGCAGAGGCGCACTGATGCTCACCCTACACGTCAAACATCCGGACATCGCGCAATTCATAGATTCAAAATTGGATACCACAAAAGTGACCGGCGCCAATATCTCGGTCCGAATTGATGACGAATTCATGCGGGCAGTCATCGGTGACAAACCCTACCAATTGCGTTTCCCCGTGGACGCCCCAACACCGAAATTTGAACGTGTTATCAATGCCCGTTCGCTGTGGAAAAAAATCGTGCACAACGCTTGGAAAAGCGCGGAACCAGGACTGCTGTTCTGGGATACCATCCTCCGCGAATCGGTGCCCGACTGCTACGCCGATCTCGGGTTTCGTACCGTTTCCACCAACCCCTGCGGCGAAATACCCCTGTGCCCCTACGACAGTTGCCGACTGATGGCCATCAACCTCATGGGCTACGTACAACAGCCTTTCACCGCAGCAGCAACGTTTGATGTGGAAAAATTTAAGCGCCACGCCCAACTTGCTCAACGGCTGATGGACGATATCATTGACCTGGAATTGGAAAAAATTGAAACCATCCTGGATAAAATTCTCCACGACCCAGAACCGGAGGCCATCAAAGAAACTGAAAAACAACTGTGGCTGAAAATTCGCGAAAAATGCCGGAATGGACGCCGTGCCGGAATCGGCATCACTGCCGAAGGGGATATGCTCGCAGCCCTGGGCATTCAATATGGCTCAGCAGCATCGCTCGATTTCTGCGAAAACCTGCACCGAACCCTGGCATTGGAAGTGTACCGAGGTTCCGTAACCCTTGCCAAAGAACGCGGCGCTTTCCCCCTCTACGACGCCAACCGCGAACGGTCAAACCCCTTCATCCAACGGCTTCAACTTGCTGACCCCGAACTCTATCGCCAAATGACCCTCCACGGCAGGCGAAACATCGCACTCCTGACCATCGCTCCCACCGGCACCACCAGCCTCATGACCCAAACAACTTCCGGTTTGGAACCTGTCTTCCGCATCGCCTACAAACGACGCAGAAAAGTAAACCCCCATGATAAAAATGCCCACGCAACCTTCACCGATGCCGTAGGGGATGCCTGGGAAGATTATCAAGTGCTGCACCGCCCCTTTAAAAATTGGCTCGCATTACAAGGCATTGACCCCGCCCTCGTGGAAAATATGACGGATGAAGCACTTCAGGCAATCATCAATCAATCCCCCTGGAACGGCGCCAGTGCCGAAGAAATTGATTGGATCAACAAAGTACACTTACAAGGTCGGGTACAAAAATGGGTAGACCACAGCATCAGTGTTACGGTCAACTTGCCCGAAAACGCCTCCGAAACGCTCATCGAAGAGATTTACCGCACAGGCTGGGAAGTTGGCTGTAAAGGCATGACCGTTTACCGCGAAGGATCGCGCAATGGCGTTTTGATCAGCAATAATGCCACCGCAAAAACAGATGCCTTCACAGAAACCGCCGCACCCAAACGACCGAAAGAACTGGATGCTGTCGTGGTGAATTTTATGAACAACGACGAACGTTGGGTGGCTGTAATCGGTATTTTAGCAGGCCGACCATACGAGATTTTTACCGGCCGCGCCGTTGATTCATTCCGAATTCTGACCCAAGTATCTGCCGGAAAAGTGCTCAAAACCAAAGAAAATGGCTGTAATCGCTATGATTTCCAATACCTAGACAAAGATGGCTACAAGGTGAGTATCGAAGGCCTTTCTCGAAGTTTCGACAAGGAATACTGGAACTATGCCAAACTCATCTCCGGCGTGCTCCGCCACGGTATGCCCCTACCCTACGTGGTGGACTTGGTCGAAAACCTGCACCTCGAAAGCGCCTCGCTCAACAACTGGAAAAACGGCGTGGTCCGCGCACTGCGTAAATTTATTCCCGATGGAACGTTGCCGTCTCACAATACTTGCCCAAAATGCCATACCGATAGCCTCGTTTACCAAGAAGGTTGTCTCCACTGTAAAAACTGCGGACATTCGGAATGCGCCTAGCGCCGCTGTATTACAAGATTTTTACCGCTTCTAGGGGAACATGGATGGTGCGGACAACCTTGCCCCGACCCTGAACATCCGATGCCCCGCCATTTTCCAATCGCAATACCCCGCGAGGACAAACAGCCATGCAGATGCCACAACCCACACAACTCGACCGCACAATATCCTGACCCCGCTGCGCATACGCTTTAACATCAATGCCCATCTCACAATGGGTAGAACAATTTCCGCATGAAATACACTGCCCTCCATTGGTGGTGATCCGAAACCGCGAAAAATATTTTTGAAATATTCCCAGCAGCGCCGCTTGCGGACAACCAAAACGACACCAACCGCGATTCCCCAAAATAGGATAAAACCCTGTACCAACAACGCCGGAAAACATCGCGCCAACCAGAAAGGCATACGTCTTGGAAATTGCCATCGAATAAGCACCCAAAACAGTGCCCTGTTTCCAAGAATTTATCCAAAGCATTACCGTCGTCAGGGTGACAAATACCAAAACTCCGTGTATCAGCCACCGCTCCATTTTCCAAACACGCAGGGATTTGTCGGAAAGCGTGCGAAATGAATCCCCAGCGGTTTCCGCCAAAGCACCACAGCCACATACCCATGAACAATACCAGCGCTTCCCCCAGTAATACGTCAACACCGGTACCGCAATAAAACTCATAACAGCGCCCCAAAATACCAAAAATACCCCCAAATGCCCCGTACTCCACAGCCCAGAAACCGTATCGGGAAACAAATATTCATACTTCAACGGCCAGAAATATGTAAAGTAAAACTCCGGTTGGTGCATCAACTGCATCCACGATGGCAACAAAAAACTAAATACCAATTGAAAAAACATCACCGAAAAGGTTCTGAGCACCTGATAACGCTGGTGGCGGTATTTGACGATAAATTTCACCCCAAACAACAACACCAACAGTGTGTAAAAACTGCCGTACACAAACCATTGGTCCGCTGACCTGCCGCGCAATGCCTGACTCAGCGGCTCAAACAGGTCCACCAACCCACCCAACAACGCCGGAAACCAATACAAACACACATAAAAAGCGGTGATGAACACCCCCAGCATCCAACCCCAAACACCCCGGTTGTTGAGGCTCCGAAACATGACTCCGTTGTTGCGAATACCCCCGGAACCTCCAAAATCTGCCGCTACAACGTACCAAATCGCCCCCCCTGAAATCAATGAAATCGATATGAAAAGGGAATATACCGGTATCCATACCAGCCCTGTAGTCACGGCAATAAGCATGAACAACAGCCCGATAGACACCATCGAAAGGGCAATTTTTTGACGGGTATTCGTGTGATCAGGATGCGGATGGGCAAGGGATAAACTGGGCATTGTCTGATTGTTCATGGTATGCATGGAAGTCGATACGAACGTTCTGTTTTTAACTGGTTGGATAGTACGCTGCAACTTCGATCAATTAAAGCCGGCACCACGGAAAAACCGGGCAACAAAACCCAATTTTTGGATCAAAATCAGTTTGAAACTGCGCTTATACACGGTGTTCGGCGCCAAATACTGTTCGTATCTAGCAGAAAACTCGGGGTCAAAATTGGCCAGTGACAGATTTGCCAGTACCATATTCAACGAGGCCTGCTCGTTGATCCATCGCGCACACACTTCCTGACGATAACGAATACCAATGAGACAAAACCCGGTAACAGCGCCGGATAACTTGTCGTAATGGATGCGAATAGATTTTTCGCCGCCGGAATGCTCCCAAAATATACTGCCACAATGCTCCGGCAAAACAGCAGGAACATCGCCATATACCTGGTATTCAAGGTCAAAAAACTTGGCCGAATTGAACCATATACCAGGAGAATAAGCCGTCTTTTGTCCGCAAACAGTGGCTGCCACCGTCTGCCCCATCATGCGCCCCGTGTACCACACAGCCTCTATAGCACGACGCCCCAAGGCCGGTTCTCGAAGTTCCGCGCAATCACCAATGGCATATACATCGGGCTGGGAGGTCGCCAAATACGCATCTACCAAAATTCCACGGTTCATTTCTATGGCACCGCCACGCAAAAAATCTACGTTGGGCGCCACACCTACGGCAAGCCCAACAAATCGACAGGGTATTTCCACTCCTCGACTCGGTACCACTGCGGATACCCTGCGATGCTCATCACCCACAACCGACACCAAGGTCGTTTCAAATTGAAGTTCAATGCCGTGCGCGCGTATGTGACGCGCGATCATGGCGCCCTCTTCGGGGGGTAGCCCTGCTTGCCAGAAACTTTTTTCACGCACCAAATATGTCACCGGAATACGACAGGAATGGAGCATTTCAGCCATTTCTACCCCGATTAAACCGCCACCAACCACCACAGCACGACTGGAAGTGCCTGACAATACCGTGCGCATGCGCTCCATGGCTTCCAGGTCTTGCAGGTGATACAAACCCTGAACACCCTCCAGTTGCTCCCCCGGAACACCTGTTTTGAGCAACTTCGAACCGGTCGCCAGAATCAATATATCGTAATCAATGGTGTCGCCAGTGCGTTCAAGCAGGACTTGTTTAGACTCAAAATCAACCCGTACTACGCGATCCAAGATGCGATCAATGCGATTCTTCCCCCAAAACCAATCCTCATACAAGTATGTTCCTGACAACTTTACATGCCCCATAAACACGTACATCAAAGCAGTACGCGAAAAAGGTTGCCAAGTCTCTTCTGATATCATGGTAACCCGGTGGTTACTGCGCTTTCGAATATACCGAGCGGCATTGGTACCCGCAACACCATTGCCTATGATGACTATTTTCATACTGCATTTGTAAGACGACTGACTTCAAGAGAAAAAGCATGGGCCCATGTCTTATTTCCCAACAAGTAACTGCTTAGTTGGTCGCGTCTGACACAAAAAAATGGCCTTTTGGGGCCAGAACACTTGCCACCTAACCAGTTACCCCAACAATACACTGCCCGAAAGTACGCACTGCAGCGGCCAGTGTACGACTTAATAGTTGGTAAAGTCAATTTTTTTTTGTCACGGCGGAAGAGGGGCAACATGTAGCAGATTTGTGCCGATACACGCCATGAGAAAGAAAAACAGGAAGTAACTGGTTAGCATGGTCGCGTCTGAGACAAAAAATGGGTCTTTTTGGGCCAGACAGCGTGCCACCTAACCAGTTACAATTGGACTGGACCGCCATTCGTCGTTTGTGCGCTGGGTGCCATAAAGCACGCTACCGTCGTTGTAAAACAAAGCTTTGTCGCTCTTTTTGACCATCTTCACCCATAATTTCGAGAAAAAAAAGTCCGTTGGGCATCAAGCCGGGCAACTCAATGTGAAACGCACCGCCGTCTGGGACTTGCGCTCCCCGTGTCAACAACACACCCTTGGCATCGAAAATCTGCCATGCTACTTTTTCCCGCCCCTGCAATCCGCAATCCACCCAAAGCACGTCATCAGTCGGATTGGGAAACAAATGAAACGGCTCCTGTGGCTCCTTTACCGAAAAATCATCCCTGTCCCCGACTGGCAACGCAAGAATCGGGCAATTGAAGGTATTGAGATGGGTTTCATACCATGCCTGCGACGTAAGGCGCGAAGCAATATCCAGATATGCCGGAGCGGTCTGTGCAGGCAGGGTATATTGGAATATTTCGGACTCGCCGCCGGAAATACTCCCATTGGCCGATCTGAATCGGATGGAATAAAAAGGTGTTGCATTGGGGTTGCGCACGTCGTATTGTCTGCCACTCTCCGCAGTAAACACAGACAAATGCTCGGGGACAGTCGCGACAACCCCATCAGGCAGTTGAATGGCCGTGTAGAAAAGCTTGTTGGCGCAATGGTTGACCACCCGGATTCGATACGTTTGGTGGTGCGCAGGATCCGTGGTGATAGAAAGCAACTCGTAACGCATACAACCAATTACTTTTACGTCACAGGGTTGTTCGGCTTGAATACCAACATGGAAACAACAAGAAGCCGTGGATCCACACAGATCTTCGGCTGTGTAACACACGGTCGTCGATCCGCTGGGAAAGTCCGATCCTGATGAAAATCCTGCCGTCTTGCGGAGCGTCAAACCGGAGCACGGACAATCGCTTGTCGCTTCCGGGAGATCGTATTGGACTTCCACTGGTACATTGTCCGCATCAATGATGTAGCTGATATCGGGTGGACATTGGATAGACACCGTCGAATACGCCGGAATTTGTGACACAAGGGTGTACCGCAACAACGTATCGCAACCCCACCTGAGCAGGAATGGTAACCACCACCGTGCCCGGCTGGGTATACACTTGCCCCCCAACAACAACCTGCTCCCCCGGACAGAATACGATCGTATCGTACCGGGTCACTTGCGGATACGCCAACAAACCATAATGTAAAATGGTGTCACACCCAAGAACACCTGGATGAACCACCATAAACTCACCGGGAGCATAATAATCAACACCACCAAATGTATAGGGCTGACTCGGACAAAGCGCGATGTCGTAGAATATCTCTACAGGAGGATTGGCACAATATGCTTGTTCCGAAAGCGCTGCCGCCTCTGCAGGTTGGCTGGTAATATCCACGGAAGACAGCCAGTTTAATTTGGCCGGCGAAACCGTTACGTCATCAGTCTCTAAGTTTTCAGCGAAAATTTCTCCTGAACGAACACAACAACCCGCCAGGCGTCCATCCGCATCCGTTTTGACGATCAGAATATCCAAATTGCCACCAACGCCACGGGCGCCACCAACGGAGACAATACCCCCATCGCTTGTTAGCTGCGACTTCCAAATCCAATCAAGGCCTTCACTTCCATAGTTGCGCGACCACAACACGTTGCCTGCCTGGTCAATTTTTGCCAGCAATGCGTCACCGTTGGCGGTAAAAAAGCCATCATAGGGTGTCAACAAAAAGTTGTCATCCCCGATCTTTTCAATGCTGCCACGCAAATTGCCCAGCGGTCTGTCGTACACCTTCGACCAAATGGTGTGGCCCGAAGGCGTTACTTTATTCACCCATTGTTTCATGGAAGTCCCATTGGTCAAAGTCCGGGTATAATCGCAAAGCAGGAGGTTGCCATCCGACAAAGGTTGCTGGTAATCAAGTGAAACGCTGTTGTTTCCGGGGTACACCATCGCGCTGATCACAGCGCCTGTTTCGAGGTCCAGTCGCATGAACCCTCCCCCCGATTCCATACCGCCACTGGCATAAATCACACCATTTTGGACGTAATTCGAACGCATAATATTGCCAAGAGAACCACTGTCGTAGGTATGGCTCCAGAGCGTATGCCCCACACTATCCAGCAGGAAGAAACACGATTGGAATACGGAACTCCCCTCGGGCGCTTGTGCTCCGGATACCAGTACCCTGTTGCCTGAAACGGGGATCATGGCCGTCGCCAGACTTTTTGTACCTGAATTTCCGATGGTTTTACGCCACAGCACGGTGCCGGCTGAGTCTATTTTTAGAAGCCAGATATCCACCTCTGCTGTGCCATGACCATCTGTTTCACCCAGCACCCAAAAACCATCGGATGTCTCACATGCGACATTGAACCGATCGGCACCCATTCCACCGATTTTTTTCTGCCACAGGGTATTCCCTGCAGGATCCAGACGCAGGAGATAGCCATCCTCGCCGGTACCATTGGGCGTGGTGGTGTAGCCGACAACCAGGAACCCAGTACTGGTATTGACCACCCAATTGGCGACATCATCGCCGGCGGAACCATAGGTTTTTTGGAACGTTGTTTGACTGTTTAATTTTTCAGCGCGATACAACAGCGCAAATGCCAACAGTGGCAGGAAAGCAAAACGGTTTTTCATGGTATAATTATTGGTTGAAGTTTATGCCATATTCCACATCGTACCCATGGAAGTAAGTGCCAATTTCTAATTTTTGCTTTCCTTTGCCGCAAATAACAGTCAGATGTCCTGGAAAAAAACAGTACCGTTCTTCGCTTGGCAGTCCCTACTTTACGCCCGGAGTATCTCCCATTTCCGCCAAATTTGGCGTTGTAGGCTTCGCTGGAGTCAGTCGTTTGGCCCCGGCAGAAATTCAGTAAGCGACGAACTACCCTGGCTCAACTTTGCCGCCATTGATTTCTTACAACGACAGCCACTGGCCAATAGCAAGATTTTTGAATTCGGCGGAGGTGGTTCAACCCTGTTCTTTTGTAAACATGGGGCTAAAGTCTCCACCGTTGAAGACCATGCCGAATGGTTCAAAATACTCACCGACACCGTTGCCAGCAAAGGATACCAAGAATGGAAGGGATTTTTTGTACAACCGGAGCCTTTTATCGGCAACAAACAGCGTTTACCGGAAAACCCCGAAGATTTTATGAGCGCAGGCGCCGGACTTGGGCATTTAAGCTACGAGCAATACGCCCGCAGCATCGACCCATTTCCTGAAGCATATTTTGACATCATACTGGTGGATGGAAGGGCACGTCCCTCCTGCATCCAGCAAGCCATACCACACCTCAAAACCGGTGGCCTACTCATCGTTGATAATACGGAGAGGCCGTACTATTTGATGCATTTTAAAGCAGTTATTGAAGAAAAATTTTCAGTGGAACTGGAAAAACGGGGGCCAATAGGCTACTCTCCCGATTTTACCGGCACAACTATCCTGCGAAAAAACTAGCAGCGTAATAGCCTGTCGGGGATTTCAAGCATTTCAATACAAGGTGTAGGCGTTTGAAAATTGGGACCCCCGAGGGGGCGTGATGAAAAAAGTATGAACAACGGTAACTTGGTTGGGTATCGGATCTGAGACAAAACAGTGGCTATTTTGAGTCAGACAGCGTACCCCCTAACCAGTTGCGAATAACACAACAAAAAAATGAAAGGAAAAAAAATCATAAATTCGATTAAATTACTATTAATCAATGTTTTAGACTTTTTTAGACACAAAAAGTCTTATGCGCAGGATGGCGAAGATGTAGTGCTGGACGCATTGTTAATGGATAAAAATAAGGATAAAGGATTCTTTGTGGATGTCGGAGCCCATCATCCAGTGCGATTTTCAAATACCTACCTATTTAGTAAAAAGGGGTGGAAAGGGATCAATATTGACCCAACCCCAGGAAGTATGCGTAAATTTAAGTTGTTGCGATCGAGGGATATTAACTTGGAGATTGGGATAGGCGCCACGCAATCTAAAATTAACTTCTATTGTTTCAATGAGCCGGCGCTCAATACGTTTGATCCTGAACTAGCAAGCAAAAGAAACAACCAAAAACCTTATTTCATAACAAAAACACGCTTGGTTGATGTATTGCCGCTTAAAGATGTTTTTGCTGCATACGTATCCCCAAATCAACAAATTGACTTTATGACCGTCGATGTTGAAGGACTTGACTTAGCTGTATTGCAATCCAATGACTGGAATCTTTACAGGCCAACGTACTTGTTGGTTGAAGACGTGGATTTTTTGATTGAAAGCCCCAGAGATTCCGAGGTGTATCAATTCATCAACAGCGTCGGTTATTCGGTAGTTTCTGTATTAAAAAGGACGATTATTTTTATTGATTCAACAAAAAACGCCTTTTAATCAGAGCACGCCCAACCACCATCGTGCGCGCAAACGCGTAACGGAAGTGGCCTCATCTTTCCTCAAAGGCAAGCAGTTCTACCCTACCGATTTTCAGGGATTTAAGGGCCTGGGGCATACCATCGTAGTAGGCATACACGCCCACCCTGCGGCGTTCGCCGGGTTGAAGCGGCCCGTACTTTTCCAGGGAAACTATTTTTTTCATCTGTGGATCGTCGGGATTGAGTACGGTGCTGTACCACAACCGGTTGTCTGTGCCGTAAAGCAACAATTCCAGACGCGGTGGCTCGGAAGCCGTGGGCAGAGGATTGTTCAATACCGCGTTGATTTGCCAGGCTATTTCGTCAGATGCTGCTTCGCCTGCTTGGTGCGAGGTGAGCATTTTCACACCACTGACTTCCTCCATCAGCAAAATGGCACCGGGGGAAACTTGTAGGGCTCCGGCGCCCGAGATACGGCAGGAGTCGGGCATGCCGGCAAATTCGGAAAGTGGCCACCCAGCAAAGAAGGCTGTGCGGCCCTTGGGAGGTACTGCACCAGAGAAGGTTGTCAGCAGCGCCGACGGCGCACCATGAATGGTCAAATTTTTGCCGGAAAGATCCATGGGCTCTGCTTTTAACCATATTTTTTGCCACGAGGCCGACTCATTGGAACAAATACCCGTGACAAAAAACTGCCCCTGTTCTACCCAGCAATTTAAGTCCGACACCCGAACATCGGGTGTTACGGCGTTGGCCGGGAGCACAACAGCATCGAGCGGCGCCGCAACAGGCACCGCTCGATCGCCACATTGTTGGCCCAGCAACAGCAGGGGCAATAAGGTCAAATAAAAAAAAAGGGAACGCATAGCTGAATTTTACCGCATTTTACGGGAAACTGGGTCGGTGGATCTAAACCAATTAGTCGCGGCTACCAACCAGCATCCACAACAAATACAAAAACTGCACAAGCGCTGCCAATGCTGCTGATACATAGGTCATAGCTGCCCACGTCAGTGCATCTTTGGCGCCATCATACTCTTCGCCACGGGCAAAATTGGAGCCATCCAGCCACGCCAATGCGCGGCGGCTGGCGTCAAACTCTACGGGCAGGGTGATCAAACTGAACAACGTCGTGACGCCAAAAGCACCCAACGCAATAATCAGCAGAATTTGGTTGTGAAAAATGCCGATACCGGCTATACCCGCCATGAAGAGGTACTGTTGCAAACTGGAAGCAATATTCACCACCGGAACGAGTGAAGAACGCATTTGCAGGAAACTGTAAGCAGAGGCATGCTGTACCGCGTGACCACACTCGTGCGCTGCCACCGCAGCTGCAGCCACTGAACGCCCACTGTACACGTCAAAACTGAGGTTAACGGTTTTATCCTGCGGATTGTAGTGGTCGGTGAGTTGACCTTCTACTTGGGTTATTTTCACATCGTAAATATGGTTGTATTTTAGCATCGCAGCAGCTACCTCCGCACCGCTCATATTGCTGCTGAGGGGCACTTCGGAATATTTGCGAAACTTTCTTTTCAGGACACTGCTTATGGCAAAGCCAATGACCATGAACACAATACTGATGAGCATCAACATGGTAATAATGTTTAGTAATGGTTGTTAAAACGAATAAAGAACGCAAATAAACAGCGATTGTTCTGCAAACACAACGAAAATAATGGTGGAACATCGCAACCGGAGCAAGATAAAATCATCTGAAAACGCAACTGGTTGGGCAGTGACCTGCTTGGCCACAAAAGACACATTTTTGTCTCAAGCGCGACTACCAAACCAATTACAAACCTTAAATGGTCTTAAATCCGGTATATTTCCACAGTGCCTTGGGTATATTGATACCCTCAGCCGTCTGGTTGTTTTCCAACAAAGCGGCCACAATACGGGCCAATGCCATGGCAGATCCATTGAGCGAATGGGCCATTTGAATTTGGCCATTGGCGTCGCGGAACCTGGTTTTGAGGCGGTTGGTTTGAAATGTTTCAAAATTAGACACAGAACTCACCTCCAACCAGCGCTTTTGTGCCGCCGACCAAACTTCAAAATCGTACGTTTTGGCAGATGCAAAACCCATATCACCACCGCAAAGCAATAGAATTCGGTAGGGCAATGCAAGCTTAACCATCAGTTTTTCTACGTGACGCACCATAGACTGGTGTGTTTTGTACGATTGCTCCGGGTGGTCTATTACCACGATTTCAACCTTGTCAAACTGGTGTACGCGGTTGAGGCCACGAACGTGGGCGCCCCAAGCGCCAGCCTCGCGGCGGAAACACGGGGTGTAAGCCGTCATCTTCATGGGCAAGTCTTTTTCAGCGAGTATTTCATCGCGGACAATATTGGTCACCGGCACCTCGGCAGTGGGTATGAGGTAGAGGTTGTCAACCGTGCAGTGGTACATCTGTCCTTCCTTGTCGGGCAGTTGACCGGTACCGCGGGCCGAATCTTCATTCACCAACAGCGGTGGGGCAATCTCCTCAAAACCAGCTTTCACTGCTTCATCTAAAAAAAACTGTATAAGCGCACGCTGGAGCCGCGCACCTTTTCCACGGTACACCGGGAAACCGGCGCCCGTCAGTTTTACGCCCAGTTCAAGGTCAAACAGGTTGTATTTTTTGGCCAAATCCCAGTGCGCCAATGCGTCTTCGGGCAACGTGGGAAAAGGCTTGGTCCAATCTTTGGCCACCTTGTTTTCTTCTGGTGTTTTACCCTTTGGAACCGTTTTATGGGGGCAGTTTGGTACGGAGTACAACAGCGTTTCCAGGGAACCTTCTGTGGTGCGCTGTACGTCTTCTTGGGCTTTGGATTTTTCCTTGAGTTGTGAAACCTGGGCCTTCAGCGCTTCGGCCTCTTCCTTTTTACCCTGGGCCATCATCTGCCCGATTTGCTTGGACAAGCGATTTTGTTCGGCCAAAAAGTCATCGAGTAATTTTTGTCCGCTGCGCCGGTTTTCATCCAACAGGAGAATATTATCCACAACTTTGAGCTGCTGAGACGTCCAGTTGCGCTTGCGAAGGCCGCTCAGAATTCTTTGCTTTTCGTCCCGTATTGTTTTAAGTTGGAGCATGTTTTTTACTTTTGATCGTGAATAATGAAACAAGGTTGTTAAAAAGCCTTGGTTGTTGCGCGCAATTGCAAGCTATTGTCGATGCTTTTTTCGCTTTTTTTGAAAAAAATGTGCGAATTTTGAAAAACATTTCACAATACACTTAAAAATACGCCGCAAGATAGGATGAATTTAAAAACAGGCTTACCTTTGCATTAATCAAATCAAAAAGTCGGTGCCAGCCGTCTACATTTTATACCTGCCGCTCCGTTCATCTTCCCTCCTTTGATTACAGTATCATTACTCGTTATTCCTGGAGGCCTTTTTGGTTTTACAAACCACTGATCGACATTTTTCCTGTTCTATGTCCCTGTCGGTTTCTTGAATTATTTGATCAACAATTAACACAAACACTATACGATTGATGGGGATGACTCCCCGTTATATCCCTTCTACTGATAAAATCTCCCCCTCCTCACGTGCATCCCTGTCATGACCACTATTCTGATGGTTCAGGCACGCTACTTTTATTACAAACCCTTTTTCAGTCCCACCATGTACGACATTCTTCAGCTAAACGATAGGCTGGTAACAGAACTCAAAGAAATTGCCCAACGCATCGGCGTTAAAGGCTACAATAAAATGACCAAGCAGGATCTAATCTACAAGATCCTAGACGAACAAGCCCTCGCTGAGAAAAACTCCGCCAATAAAAGTGTTCCAGTTGTCGATGAACCCAACCCTCAAACCGGCCGTCGCCCCAGAAAAGCCGTACAAATGGGAGAAGACAACATTGAAAAACCGCTCGACGAACCAGTTCCAGAACCGATAAAAACACCAGAACCCGTCAGAAGTACCCCCATTCAACCGGAACGACGCACAGAAAATATCCCCGGCAGGCAGCAACTGCTCAGCAAAGAACCACGACGCGAACACCGACAACGCGACGAAAGACAACCGCCCAACCGCGACCAACAACCCCAAAACCGCGAGCGTAACCCACCACCTGAACAAATACCGCCCAACCGCGAGCGAACGCTATTCCCAGATCAAGCCCCCGCCAACCGCGAACGTAACCCATCTGACCAAACGCCCGCAAATCCTGAGGGCGGGCGCCGAAAAGAATGGGAAGACCGCCGAAATCGCGACCGAAACCGCTGGGAAGACCGCCGAAATCGCGACCGCGACCGAAATCGCCCCCAACGCCCAGGAGCACCCGGTATGTTTGACCCAGAAGCAGCCAAACTCAATACCTACGAGGAAGATGGCGTGGTTACCCAAAATACACCCTCCGACGAAGAGCCAGCCGTAGTAGTACGTCAACAAATGCCCGCCAGAGAGACCCCCGAAACCCGTGTCGCCGACCATGCCAATGCGGAACAAGAGCCGGAGGTGATGCCGCAAATGCCTAAAGAAAAATTCGATGTCGAACTAGATGGTATTATTGAAGGACTTGGAACCCTGGAAATGATGCCCGATGGGTATGGGTTCCTGCGGTCGCCCGACTATAACTACCAAACAAGCCCGGATGATATTTACGTATCTCCCTCCCAAATCAAACTTTTTGGCCTGAAAACTGGCGATACCGTCCGAGGATCTATTCGCCCGCCCAAAGAAGGTGAAAAATATTTCGCACTGCTCAAAGTCAGTAAAATCAACGGACTCGATCCAAAAGATGTCCGCGACCGCGTGCCCTTCGATTATCTTACCCCCCTCTTCCCTACTGCCAAATTCACCCTGGTTACCAGCTCAACCGGCCGTGATTTCGGCACTCGTATCATTGACCTCTTTACGCCCATCGGAAAGGGCCAACGCGGGCTGATCGTCGCCCAACCCAAAACAGGTAAAACGTTCCTGCTCAAAGACATCGCCAATGCCATCACGAAAAACCACCCAGAGTGCTATGTCATCGTGCTGCTCATTGACGAACGCCCCGAAGAGGTAACGGATATGCGCCGAAACGTTAAAGCTGAAGTGGTGGCCTCTACCTTCGATGAAGCAGCAGAAAACCACGTGCGCCTCGCAAATATCGTCCTCGAAAAAGCCAAACGAATGGTGGAATGTGGTCACCACGTGGTGATTCTACTGGACTCCATCACCCGTATGGCCCGTGCCTACAACACCGTGGCGCCTGCTTCCGGCAAGGTACTTTCCGGGGGCGTGGAAGCAACCGCACTGCAAAAACCTAAAAAGTTTTTCGGCGCAGCCCGCGCCATTGAACACGGCGGATCTCTTACCATACTCGCAACAGCACTCATAGACACCGGCTCTAAAATGGACCAGGTTATCTTCGAAGAATTTAAAGGTACCGGTAATATGGAACTGCAACTCGACCGAAACCTCGCCAACCGACGCCTATACCCAGCCATCGACCTCACCAAGTCAAGCACCCGACGAGAAGATCTGCTGCTCGACAAGGATACCCTCCAACGGATGTTCATCCTCCGCAACCACTTGGCCGATATGAAGCCCGAAGAAGCCATGGAGTTTATGAAAAAACAAATGATGCACTCCAGTAGCAATGAGGAATTCCTGGAATCTATGAACAGATAAGTCCCCACGATCCTCCCACACCACGACCTTACAAATTGCTGTACAGGCCCATTGGTGGTGATTTTATCGACGTATAATGAAATGGCCCCCGCTTAAAAACGGGGGCCATTTCATTATACGTCGATAAAAGACGTTTTTCTTGGGAAAGGTCGTTTTTCTTGCTGCTGTTTAGTGGATCGCGTTGAGACGAAAAATCGCCGTTTTTTTGAGAAAATAGGGCGTTTTTGACCGGAAATAGCACTGCGAAACCAGTTGTTTCCATGCGTGCATGCTATTATTAGAACCCTACGGATGTGAAAGTCAAAAATTGTAGGCAACATGGGATTCTTGGGAAGCTTACGACACCTATCCCTCGCCTCCCACCAGCCAGCGCTTGAACGCCGCCGATCGTTCGGTACTGACGATGGTTTCCAGCACTGATGGAGGCTCCAACTCAACTTTTATGCGGCTCTTGGTGTGTGGTTGCAGCTGCTTGATGGCCGCAACATTGATGATGAATTGGCGGTTAATTCTGAAAAAAACTGCCGGATCAAGGATGCTTTCCAGCTTGTCCAAGGGATAATCGGCTGGGAAGCGTTTGCCAGTGCTGCGGCTCACGAGAAAAGTAATTTTATCTTTTGTGTAAAAATAAGCCACATCGGGCAGGTCAATCAGTTTAAAGTTGTTGCTGAAACGAATCAGCATCCTTCTGAGATAATGGCTGCTTCCGCCTTCCTTCATCAGCGCATCTGACAACCGTTTGTAATCCGTTGCGGTTGTCGGATGCTGGCGTTGATATTTTTCAACGGCAGCCTGTAATTCGATAACTTTGATGGGTTTTAACAGGTAGTCGATCGTGTTTTCCTTGAAAGCCCTCAAGGCATAGTCATCATAAGCTGTGGTAAAAATGATGGAAGATTTGACCGTAATGTGCTGAAATATTTCAAAACTGGATCCATCGGCTAGGTGAATATCCAACAGGATAAGATCGGGAGCGGGGTTGTTTTGCAACCACATCACGGTTGATTCCACGCTGTCGAGGCGATCGAGCACCGTTGCTTCCGGTACAATTTCCGCCATGATTTTTTCCAGTCTACGGGCTGCTGCTTGCTCATCTTCAACGATTAAGACAGTCATAATATCGGAATTTTAACGGTAAAAAAAGCGGTTGATTCTTCTACCACCACGGATCGTTCTCCGAGCAGTTTGTATCGGTTTACAAGGCTGTGCAAACCAAAGTGGGTACTGGCCTCCGGTTTTATTTTTCGCTGCAAATTATTGCGTACCACGATAAATCCATCTTCCCGAAATATTTCAACCGTGAGGGGTTTTGATCGGGCAATTACGTTGTGCTTGACGGCATTTTCTACGAGTATTTGAAGTGACAATGGCATCACCCGGCCTTCTTGGTTTTGTACCCGATAGACGAGGTGGAAACCATCCTCGTATCTTTTTTTCAGCAGAAAATCAAAACTCCGAACCAACGCTATTTCCTCCGCTACGCTGATTAAATCGCGCTCCCGATACACTATGATGCTCCTGTAAAAATCGGCCAAATGCTCCACATACTCCACGGCCACAACCGGGTTCTCCTCAATGATGGCAATCAATGTATTGAAGCTGTTGAACAAAAAATGGGGGTTGATCTGGCTTTTCAGGGCCTCAAATTGCGACTCAACTTTTTCGCGTTTCAGGAGGGCTGCTCCCTGTAAACGCCGCTCCCGTACGCTGATATACCCCCAAATGAGTCCACCCAGCAGGGCAAATATCATCCCAAAAAACCACCAACTCAGCCAAAAAGGCGCGCCAATGCGGAACGACCAAGTGGCTTCCGGAACATTGAAAAAATTGCCGTGTTCGCTCGTCTGAACCCGAAAAGTATAGGCGCCAGGGGGCAATTTCGGATATGAAGCGGTGTGGTCTTTAGAAATTTTCCACGCCGGGTCAAATCCTTCCAAACGGTACCGATAGCGCACCAATTCAGGATTGGAATACCACAAACCTATGAAATTGAACAAAAAATAGTTCTGATCGTGGGAAAATACGGTGTTGTGAAGAAAGTCTATCGGCTGCTGAAAAACAGACACCCCCGTAATAGATGGCTGCGGATCACTTACCACGGATTCCTGGTACGCAGCAGCCTGCACCATACCACCGTCCGCACTCATCCACACACGCCCCCGAGCATCGGTCCACATGGCATTGAGGTTCACCGCCACCGAAGGAGCCTGGGGCGCACCCCCAAAAAAACTGATGTGGTCAAAACGATCCTGATTGAGTACATCAAATCCATCTTCATACCCGATCACGACCTGGTTGTTGCCATCTACCGCAAGTCCTGTGATGGCCATACTGTGGAGGTGGTTGGTTGTCGTAAAGCGCTTGAACTGCTGACCATCGAAGCGAAAAAGCCCATCTCGGGCAGTACTGAACCAAATATCGCCGGCGCGGTCTTCCACAATGCTGTAAATGGTGCGAAGGGCTACGCCATTGGCCTGAGAATACGCGTGAAATATCCCGTTTTCATACACCACCAACCCTTTGCCATCGGTGCCAAACCACACCCTTCCACGGGTATCTTCCAGCACCTTATAAACGTAATTCGACCCCAACTGGGCCAAATCAATACCTTTCACGGGTTTCAAGGTTTGAGGATTCAACACACTCACGCCACCAAGGGTGGCGAGCCACACGCGGTCGCGGTTTCCCGCAATGGACAATACACTGCCATTCACCCGTGTTTCCCGCTCGGGCAAATGGCGCAAGACCCGGCCTGATGGATGTATCAAAAACACACCGTTTCCCAACGAACCCGCCCATACCACGCCATCCAATGGCGACACCCAAATGGACACAATGTTTTCTTTTTTGGATAAAACAGACACAAAATCACGCCCCTTTTGACAAAAAAGTCCCGAACGCCCCCCTATCCATATTTGACCCCGCGCATCGGTGTAAATGGCCTGAACAGTCGTACAAGGCGTGGGAACCATTCCAAAACGCACATTGGCGGAATATAGCACACCGCGGTCGGCCAATGCCCAAAGTAGCCCCTCGCGATCTTTTCCCAAAACTCTCATTTTTGCAGCAGCCAAGGGATGCCCCAAAGGCATCTTGGTCATGTTGGATGTCAAGGCGTCAAACCGAATAAGCCCCGATTTTTCAGTGCCAATCCAAACGTCATTTTCTCCGAATACCGCGAGACCTGTTACCGGACCGTTGTGCCAGTTGAGGGTATGCCTATCAATCGTTTTTGTGGTAATATTATACCGAAAAGCGCCCTTTTCATCGGTTCCAGCCCAAATATTCCCCAATTTATCGGCCGCCAAAGCAGTGATAATCTCATCCGGCAAGCCATCAGCAGCGGTCAGATTTTCGACCGTTTTATGCCCAGCTTCCGGCATGGTGCAAATGCTGATACCGCCGTCCGTGGCGGCCCATATACGACCCTCGGCGTCGCGGGCCAGCGCATACACATCGTCGCTGACAAGGTCATCGTCCGCATGGTTGTATTGAAAGAGCCTGTTGTTCTTCCAAACATACACGCCTTCACCGTAGGTGCCGATCCAGCGTGCTCCTTGTTTGTCTTCGGTGATACCGGTAATGGGTACTTTGGGAAGTCCCTCTTCAGGCGCCCAAAGCGTCAATGCTGGCGCATGACGAAGGTCTTCTTCAACATCGCCGGTTGACATAGGAATGCCACTGTTGACATTGGGTAAAAAAGCGATTGTACCATTGCGAAAACCCACCCAAAGCTTGCCACCGGATTCATACAGCGCACCAACAGGCCCCGATGGTACTCCTTCCGGAAATTTGACGGGCATAAATACTTGTCCATCAAAACGATACACCGCATTTTGCCCCCCAAGCCACAACCATCCGTCACTGGCTTGATAGACGGTTGTAAACCGGAAATCACCCAAATCCTGCGTTGAATATCTTTGCACAGCAGGTACCTGCGCAAGCGCCGGCAAGCAGAAAAAAAGCAAAAAAAGACAAGAATACCGGTTCAAATTCATTTTTGTAACTGGTTAGTGTGGTCGCGTCTGAGACAAAAAAGGAGCCATTTTTTGCCAGACGAAGCGGATTTTTGTAGGCCGTAGCAGCGCTACGGTCAAAAAAATGGGCGAAGTAGGACGGAAAATGGGCCTTTTGGGGCCAGACAGC